>JANQIT010000063.1 GCA_028282025.1 Hwanghaeella sp.
ACAATGGAAACAACTGGACTGGGTAGAGGTTAAGATGGCTCTGGATCCGCGCGCTCGCGCAACAACGATGGACTACGCCGGCAGCCGCGCAGAGTTCGACGAAGGTCTGCGCAAATACATGCTCGGCACCTACAACTACATGGCGCTGGGCGTCGCCTTTACCGGCGTTATCGTGCTCGCCATGGCCAACATGCCGCAGTTGATGGTGACCCTTGCGGTCGGCCCCATGAAATGGGTTCTTTTCATCGGCCTGCTGGGCATGGGCTTCATGTCGCCGAAAATCATTACGATGAAGAGCACCGTCGCCGCACAGGCTTTCTATTGGGTCTATTGCGCGCTCTGGGGTGTGATGATCTCCCCCATGGTCGCATTCTTCCTGCAGACGACCGAAGGCACGATGGACGTGGCGCGCGCCTTCTTCATCACCGCCGGCATGTTCGCGGGCGCCAGCCTGTACGGTTACACGACGAAGAAAGACCTCAGCGGTTTCGGCAAGTTCTTCATGCTGGCGACAATCGGTCTTCTGATCGCGATGCTGGTGAACGCTTTCCTTGTTGAAAGCACGATGTTCAGCTTCGTTCTGTCCGCCGCCGTGGTTCTGGTCTTCGCCGGCATCACCGCCTACGACACGCAGAATATCAAGAACATGTACTCCGAACATTATGGCCAGGATGCGATTGCACGCATGTCGATCTTCGGCGCGTTGCAGCTCTACGGCACATTCGTGGTGATGTTCATTCACATCCTGAATCTGCTGGCGATCATGCGCGGCGAATAACCGCCCCGATCACACATCGGTTTCGAAGGCCCGGGGCTCTGTCCCGGGCCTTTGCTTTTCGGGCCTGTCGTGTAGGGTCGCGCGGTGGAAACTTGCCGACAGGGGAACGACGCAGATGGCTGCTCCGGAATATGCTTGGGTCAACGGATTGCTTAAGTGGGAGGATGCGACCTGCCATATCTCTTCCCTGGCCTTCAAATACGGCGCCGCCGTCTTCGAAGGGATCCGTGCCTATTGGAACGCGGAGCAGGAAGCGCTCTATGTCTGGCAGTTGGAGGAGCATCTGAAGCGGTTGGAATACTCCCAGCGCTTCATGCGCTACGACCGTATCTTCACGGTGGAGGAAGGCGCGGCGGCTTTGATGGAGTTACTGAAGGCCAACGGCATCAAGTCGAACGTGCATATCGCCATGACCGCCTTTCTGTCCGGGCCCGGCCAGCCCTATCTGATGGGGCCGGTCTCTCTGGCCGTGACGGCGACGGCCCGCAGCGACGACAAGGCAGGCGGCTTGAATGTTCAGGTATCCAGTTGGCGGCGCGCGCCCGACAGCTCCCTGCCGCAGCGGGTCAAGGCGAACGGCAACTATCTGAACGGCCGGCTGGCCGGTATGGAAGCCCACCGGAACGGCTACGATTCCGCGATCATGCTGACCCAGGCCGGAAAGGTTTCCGAAGGGCCGGCCATGTGTTTCTTCATGGTTCGGAACGGCGTGGCGGTAACGCCGGACAAACAATCCGACATTCTGGAAAGCATCACCCGTGACACAGTGATCCGACTTCTGAAGGAAGACGGCATCCCGGTTGAGGAACGGCCCATCGACAGATCCGAATTGGCGGATGCGGAGGAAGCCTTCTTCTGCGGCACCGCCTGGGAGATCGCGCCGATCCGATCCATCGACCGGCTGGATCTGGGGTCCGAAGCGCCGGGGCCGATCACCGCCCGGCTGCGCGACCGGTTCAAGGCCATCGCAACCGGCGCAGACCCCGACCACCCGGAATGGCGGACCAAGGTCGATTTCGACTAACGCGCTTCAGGGGCGCGACGCCCGCCTCCCCTTCCTTCCAAACCGTTTCGAGAAGACAGCCATGCTGAAAACCCGACTGACCGACCTTCTGCGCATCGACCACCCCATTCTCTGCGCGCCGATGGCGGGCGTGACCGGCGGACGGTTGGCGGCGGCGGTCAGTCAGGCGGGCGGATTGGGGCTGCTGGGCGGCGGTTATTGCGACACGGACTGGGTTCGCCGGGAAATGCAGGAAGCGGGCAATGCCCGTATCGGGACCGGCTTCATCACCTGGGCCTTGGACAAAAACCCGGCGGCGCTCGATCTTGCGCTGGAACGCGAACCCGCCGCGATCATGCTTTCCTTCGGCGACGCCGGCCCCTATGCGGAAACCGTCAAACAGGCGGGCGTCCCGCTGATCTGCCAGGTCCAGTCGGTCGAACAGGCCAAGCAGGCCGCCGATCAGGGAGCGGACGTTGTCATCGCCCAAGGCGGCGAAGCGGGCGGGCATGGGGCCGCGCGCGCAACCTTCCCCCTGGTGCCCGCCGTCCGCGACGCCCTGCCGTCCGACGTCATCGTCGTTGCGGCGGGCGGCGTCGGAGACGGGCGCGGCCTGGCCGCGGCGCTGATGCTGGGCGCGGACGGCGTGCTGATCGGATCGCGTTTCTACGCCTCGCAGGAGTCGCTGGCGCCGGAGGACGGCAAATCGAAACTCACCCTTGCCAGCGGCGACAAGACGCTGCGCGGGGCGGTCTTCGACAAGGCGCGCGGCATCGACTGGCCCGATCCCTATGACATTCGAACCCTGCGGAACCCGTTCATCGATCACTGGGCGGAACGGGGATTGGACGCCATGGATGCGGACCTCGCCGCGATACAGGCGGATTACGAAGCGGCCCGCCAGCAGGGGGACATGGACAAATTCGCGGTCGTCGCGGGAGAGGCCGCCGACCTGATTCGCGACATTCCCCCCGCCGCGGAAATCGTGGAGCGCATCGCCGGGGACGCGGCAGAACTGTTGAAACGCGGTTCGGCCTTCCTGCGGTAAGGACGCCGCCGTCGAAACAGACTGTCGCGCCGACGGTATGCATTGAACGCAAACCGCTTGGTTTAGCGCCTTAGTGCCGGAAGTGGCGCATTCCGGTGAAGACCATGGCGATGCCGGCCTCGTTGGCCGCCTGGATGACTTCCTCGTCCCGGACCGAGCCGCCGGGCTGAATGGCGGCGGTGGCGCCGGCTTCGATGGCGGAAAGCAGACCGTCGGCAAAGGGGAAAAACGCGTCGCTGGCCACGACCGACCCTTCCGTACCGGCGGCCTTGGCGGATTTCGACGCGGCGATCTGGGCGGAGTCCACGCGGCTCATCTGACCCGCGCCGACGCCGACCGTCGCCCCGTCACGGGCATAGACGATGGCGTTGCTTTTCACATGCTTGCAGACTTTCCAGGCGAACAGCATGTCGGTCCATTCCTGTTCGGTCGGCTCCCGGTCGGTGACAACCTTGCAATCCTCGCGGCCGATCTCGCCGAAATCCTCGGTCTGGAACAGGAACCCGCCTGAGATGCTTTTCACCGTGTTCCGCGCCTCCGAAAGATGCGGCATCTCGCCGGTGGTCAGCACCCGCAGGTTCTTCTTCTCCGAAAAAACGGCTTGCGCCTCTTCGCTGACCGACGGCGCGATCACCACTTCCAGGAACAGGTCCGACATTTTCCCGGCCAACGCCGCATCGATCGTCCGGTTCACGGCGACCACGCCGCCGAAAGCGGAAACCGGATCACAGGCCAGCGCCTTGTCCCAGGCGTCGCCCAGATTCTCGCCCCCGGCGACGCCGCAGGGATTGGCGTGTTTGACGATCACGATGGCGGGGTCTTCGAACTCCGCGACCGCCATCAGGGCGGCGTCCGCATCGTTATAATTGTTATAGCTGAGGTCCTTGCCCTGATGCTGCTCGGCTGTGGCGACCCCGGGCTCCACAGGCGTGCGCCGGTAAACAGCGGCCTTCTGGTGCGGGTTTTCGCCATAGCGCAACGTCTGCATGCGCCGGCCTGGGAGGGTGATGCGCTTGGGCCAGTCGCCGCCCTGCTGACGGGTCAGCCAATCGCTGATCGTGGCGTCGTAGGACGAGGTCCGGGCATAGGCTTCGCGCGCCAGCCAGGACCGCAGCGGCAGCCCCACCGCCCCGTTATTGGCGTCCATTTCCGCGATCACAGATTCATATTCGCCGGGGTCGGTCACCACCGCCACATAGGCGTGGTTCTTCGCCGCCGCGCGGATCATCGCCGGGCCGCCGACATCGATATTCTCGATGCAGGTGTCGTAATCCGCGCCGCTGGCGATGGTTTCGGCGAAGGGATAGAGATTGACGACAATCAGGTCGATGGGATCGATGCTGTGCCCCTCCATGGCGGTGCGGTGTTTCGGGTCGTCCCGGTTGGCCAGAATCCCGCCGTGGATCATCGGATGCAGGGTCTTTACCCGACCGTCGAGTATTTCCGGGAAGCCGGTATGGGCGGACACTTCCGTCACCGCGAGCCCGGCTTCCTTCAGCGCCTTGGACGTGCCGCCGGTCGACAGCAAGCGCACCTTGTGCCGCGCCAGCGCCCGGGCGAAATCGATCAGTCCGGTTTTATCCGAAACGGAAATCAGGGCGCGGGCAATCGGTTTATCAGCCATAAAGGACTCCAGAAGTCATAGACAGGAATGTTGCATGGTTACTGGGCCGCGTGGCGCACCGCCACCGCACCCGGCAATAGATCGGCAATCGGCTTGTCGGCTTCATATTCCGGCACCAGATCGCAAAGCAGTTGGAGCGCCGCGGGCAGATCGCCTTCGGCGCAAAGAGCGTTCAGACGCAAAAGCGCCCGGTCCAGATCCGTCAGGCTGGAGACGCGCGGCGCGGCGGGCGTCATGCCCGTCACCGTGCCGTCGAGCACCTCTTCGCTATCGTGCAGAAGCTCCTCGTAAAGCTTCTCGCCCGGCCGCAGCCCGGTAAATTCGATTGCGATATCCTTTTCGGGCTCCAGGCCGGCCATCCGGATCATGCGGGTGGCCAGATCCAGGATGCGGACCGGCTCGCCCATATCCAGCACGAAGATCTTGCCGCGCGTCTTCGCGGCGTCGTTCAACGCCGTGGTGGCGGCCTGCAGCACCAGTTCGACGGCTTCGCGCACGGTCATGAAATAGCGCGTCATGTCGGGATGGGTCACGGTCAACGGCCCACCGCGGCGCAACTGCTTCTCGAACAATGGGACGACTGATCCCGTGGAACCCAGCACATTGCCGAACCGCACCGCGACGAAGCGCGTATCGCCCGATTGTGCATCCCCCGCCTGTGCATCCCCCGCCTTTGCATCCATGGCCTGGATATAGGCTTCGGCGACCCGTTTGGTTGCGCCCATGACATTCGTCGGATTGACCGCCTTGTCGGTCGAAATCTGAACCATGCAGCGCACGCCCGCCTTCGCGCAGGCATTGGCCACGACACGGCTGCCCAGCGCGTTGGTAAGCAATCCTTCCAACGGGTTCGCTTCCACCATCGGCACATGCTTCAGGGCGGCGGCGTGAAAGACGACTTCCGGCCGTTCCTCGGCGAATACCGATTCCATCCGGCCCGCGTCCCGCACATCGCCCAGAATGGGTTTCCGGGAAACACCGGCCCGCGTGCTGGAAAGCTCCTGATCGATCTCGTAGAGGTGGAATTCGGAACTGTCGACCAGGGTCAGGTGCGCCGGTTCCAGCGCCGCGATCTGCCGCGTCAGTTCCGCGCCGATGGTTCCGCCGGCGCCGGTGACAAGCACCCGCTTCGCCCGGATCATCGCATCCACCGCGGGACGGTCCAGGGGTACCTGCGGACGGCCCAGCAGATCTTCGACCGCGATGGGACGCACCTTGATCTCGGCGGATTTTCCTTCTGCCTGAAGCGCGCTGAGGCTGGGCAGGCGCGCCACGGTAAGGCCGTTTGCCGAGGCGATGTCCATCAGATCGCCGACCATGACCCCATCGATCTTGTCAGAGGTAATGACCAGGCGCTGCGGCTTCGGGTCGAAGGACCGGGCCGCAAGCCTGTCCTTCAGATCGCCGAGATCCCCGGCCACGGAAACGCCGTGAATCTCCCGGCCCACGCGCGTGCCCTTCTGGTCGAAAATGGCCAGGACCCGGTAGGCTGCGTTGCGGCTGCGCTTCAGGTCGCGCAGGAAAAGCTCCGCCCCGTCCCCGGCCCCGACCAGGATCACGGGAACCGGCGCGACGCTGCTGGACAGCGCGATCCGGTCCAGCCTGCGGTCCTTGAACAGCCGGTACAGAAAACGGGGACCGCCCAGCATGACGATCAGGACGCCCCACTGGATGACGGGCACGCTGCGCGGGAACAGGTCCAGGCGGGTCAGCAGGAACAGCAGGGGCAGGAACACCAGAATGGTGATCGAAACGGCCCGCGTGATCGCCACCAGATCGTGGATCGAGGCATAAGCCCAGATCCCGCGATACATCTTGCTGATCCGGAAGACCGTCGCGGCGATCAGACCGAAGGCCAGAGTTCCCTCAAGCAGATAGCTCTGGGTGTAATAGCCGAACTGATCCCCGGTCCGCAGCCACAGCGCCAGCGGAAAGGACGCGAAGGCCATCGCGACATCGTGCGCGAAGGCGATCCGCGCGCGGTTCAGGCGGGGAAGCAGTTTCATGGCGTGTTCATACTGATCCAATTTGCCCCCCGCAAGGGAGGTCACTTCGTCGAACCCTTGGCCTCAACATACCATGACACCGTCTCGACGACCGCATCTTCCACGCTTTGCGGCGCGGACCAGCCGGGCGGCCCGCCTGTCAGCGTCAAGCTGCCGGCAATCCGGTCAGCCATGCCGCCCCGCCCCAACAGTCCCGCCAGGCGCCGCATCAGCCCCACCGGAAAGGGAAAAAGCCGCGCCGGTTTACCCAGCGCCGCGCCGATTTGGCGAATCAGCGCCGGCGTCGACAGGGCGGTCGCATCGGTCGGACAATAGACGCCCGGCGGGCAGTTCATGGCGTAAAGGGCCGCATCGATCAGATTCGTCAGGGAAATCATGCTGCGCCGGTTCCGAATCGCGCCGAACGGCAGCGGCAACCCCCGGTCGACCAACCGGATCAGACGCAGATAGTTGCCCTTCACACCCGGCCCATAGACCAGGGGCGGGCGCAGAATAACGATCTCGCAGCCGGACGCCGCCGCTGTCAGCGCCTGCTCCGCCGCGAGTTTGCTGCGCCCGTAATCGTCCTGCGGCGCCGATTCGTCCCGCGGCGTCACCTCCAGACCCGATTCCGCCAGCGCCTTTACGGAACTCATATAGACGATGCGCCGCACGCCGGCGGCCGCCGCCTGTTCCGCCAAAGCGGCTGTCGCCCCCCGGTTCACCGCGTCGTAGGCAGCAGCCGGGTCCGCCGCCCGATCCCGCATGACATGCGCCCGGCCCGCC
>JANQIT010000190.1 GCA_028282025.1 Hwanghaeella sp.
ATGGAAAGCCAGACCGCCCCTGCGGACGACAATGACTTTTCCGGAGCCGAGGTGCGGACATGACGCTGTGCCTTACCAATACTCTGACGCGGACCAAAGAGCCATTCGCCCCGGCAGACCCCGATCACGTGACGATGTATGTCTGCGGACCAACCGTGTACAACTTTGCGCATATCGGAAACGCCCGCCCGGCGGTCGTGTTTGACGTTCTCTACCGCCTCTTAAAAAGGCGTTTCGGCAAGGTCGTGTATGCCCGCAATTTCACTGACGTCGATGACAAGATCAATGACGCCGCCAAGGAAACGGGGCTTTCGATCACAACCATCACGGAACGCTACATCGAGGCCTATCGTTCCGACATGACCGCGCTGGGCGTTCTTACGCCGGACCTTGAGCCGCGCGTGACGGAGCACATTCCAGAAATCATCGGCATGGTGGAACAGTTGATCGCGCGGGGGCATGCCTATGCCGCCGAAGGACATGTTCTGTTCGATGTGCGCTCATTTCCCGAATACGGTGCGCTGTCAGGTCGAGATCGAGACGACATGATCGCCGGCGCCAGGGTTGAGGTCGCACCCTACAAACGAGATCCGGCGGACTTCGTCCTCTGGAAGCCATCAACATCTGATCTCCCGGGTTGGGAAAGTCCCTGGGGTCGCGGCCGTCCAGGCTGGCACATCGAATGCTCAGCCATGATTGAGGAGCACCTAGGAACGTCGATCGACATTCATGGCGGTGGTCAGGATCTGATTTTCCCCCACCATGAGAACGAAATCGCCCAAGGCACCTGCGCCCACGACGGGGAGCTTTACTGCCGTTTTTGGGTTCACAATGGTTTTGTCACGGTCGACGGGCGGAAAATGTCAAAGTCGCTTGGGAACGTGCTGCTTGTCCGCAATCTTCTCGACAAGGCGACCGGTGAAGCCATCCGCTTTGCCCTTTTGGGCGCGCACTATCGCCAGCCTCTAGATTGGAGCGACGATGGTCTTGCGCAAGCGAAGCGCGGCCTTGACCGCTTGTACGGCGTGCTTCGTGATCTGGACGATGCGCCCGATGCGCCTTGCACGCCTGGCCTGCTTGATGCGTTTGACGCTGCCCTGGAGGACGACCTTAATTTTCCGAAGGCCACCGCTGAACTCTTCCAATTGGCGCAAGCCGCACGCCAGGCCAAAACCGAAACTGACCGTGCTTCCTACAAAGCGGCCTTGCGTGAAGCAGGTGGCGTGCTTGGGCTGCTACAGCAGGATCCGTCGGCCTGGTTCGCAGAACCCACGGCAGAAGACGAAGATACGGCGGAGATCCAGCGCATGGTCGACGCCCGTATTGCTGCCCGATCGGCACGAGATTTCGGTACAGCAGATCGCATTCGTGCGGAACTCGCCGAGCTTGGCATTACCGTCGAAGATGGCGCCGACGGTTCGGCCTGGCGGCGGACTGGTTAGACAGGTCTTAGTCCCATGCCGCGATGGTTTCTTGGAACCGGACCGGGGCACCTATGGGATCGCCCAGCAATTCACCATCTCGCATGACGACATGACCACGGATGATCGTGCCGACAGGCCAACCGGTGACCTGCATACCGTCATAGGGCGTCCAACCGCTTTTGCTCGCGGACCATGTGTCCGTAATGGTCTCCGTTCGGTTCAGATCGACAAGTGTGAAATCCGCATCGTATCCGAGCGCGATGCGTCCTTTGGCCGCCATTCTGAAAATGCGCGCGGGACCGGAGACGCAAAGATCGACGAGCCGCTCAAGAGTGAGCCGTCCCTCGGCCACATGATTTAGCATGATCGGAACCAGGGTCTGAACGCCCGGCATGCCACTGGGGCTCTCCGGATAGGGTTGCGCTTTTTCATCAAGGGTATGGGGCGCATGATCCGATCCGATAATGTCGACCACGCCAGCCGCCAGCGCTTTCCACAAGGCCGTGCGTTGACCGTCATCCCGGATCGGCGGGTTCATCTGCGCCCTGGTGCCGATTTCGGCATAGCAATCGGGCGCGGCAAGTGTCAGGTGCTGGGGCGTTACCTCAACGGAGGCAATGTCCTTGTGTTCTGCCAGGAGCGCCATTTCCTCACCTGTTGTGATGTGCAGCACGTGTATGCGTCGTCCGGTCTCTCTGGCAAGGCGAAGTACACGCTCGGTCGCTCGTCTGCATACTTCAACATCCCGCCACTCTGGATGTATGGAAACATCCACTCCGCCGTCGATAAGGTGCTTTCGCTCATCGAGCCGATCGTTGTCTTCCGCATGTACGGCCACGACACGTTTGCCATGACGAAGTATCTCTCGAATGGTGTCGTCGTCCGCCGACAGCAAATCGCCGGTCGACGCCCCCATGAAAATCTTGATGCCACAGCAACCGGGCATGTTCTCAAGCTCGCCAAGCCGCTCGGCATTCGCGGCCGAGCCCCCCAGATAAAAGGCGTGATCGGTCCAGGCCCGGCCTTTGGCCCGCGCCAGCTTATCGTTGAACGCGGGTTCATCGATTGTCAGCGGGTTCGTATTCGGCATTTCAAAGAAGGTCGTAATTCCGCCAAGCGCCGCCGCGCGGGAACCGGATTCCAAGTTTTCTTTATGAACAGGGCCTGGTTCACGAAAATGCACCTGGCTGTCGATCATACCCGGCAGCACAGTGAGGCCCCGGCAATCCATGGTTTGGCGCGAGCTGCCGGCAATCGATCCCATGCCTGCGATTTTCCCCCCTCGCACACCGATATCGGCTTCGAGCAAGCCACTGGGCGAGAAAACCCTGCCGTTCTTCAGGATCAGATCAAAGTCATCTTTGGGAGAGGTCATGGTTGTCTAGGAGGCCTGGTGAAAGTGTCGCTACAGGATCAGAAACTCAGGAAACGCTGCCATTCCTGGCAGTATGGCGGCTGCAGTAAATCAAGTGAAGCCACTTTTGAATAATCCATGCTTTCTTTGTCTCATATTTGTCTGATCTGCTGCGACACGTTACCGCATGAGATAATTAAGTGTAAGCAGTCACCGCACATGCCGCCGTGGTCATCCGCTATGGGAACAAACCAACAAGATGTCGGCATATGGCTATTAACGGACAGTCTCCAATTTTCGAAACTAGGACGGATTAATGCTGTAAAGCAGGCAGATATTACCTCCCGAATGTGTCCGCTAAAGCCGGTTTCTTTCAGGCGCTGCTAGAGCCCCGCTACTTGCGTATGTAATGCTGCCGACTCGGTGTCTTTCCACTGGACTTCTATGGCTTTTGGAGCGGTACTGTCTCTGCGCGGTGAGGAAGTAAGCCCCAAACATTCTGCCTCTTAAGAACCGCCAGCCCGGGTTGATCTTTAGATTGGCCGGGGGCTGGGCAGTGGAAACACCTGTTTCTTGCGGGTGACGATACGGAAGGAGGTAATAATGGATTCCGCCGCAAACACCAGCCCCCTCGAAGGCGAGGTTACGGTCCTGGATGGCCTCGCATTGTCGGAGCTTCGGAAGCGATGGTCACGACTTTTTCAGTGTCCGGTGCCCAAGGGCTTTAGCCGCGACCTGCTTGTTCGAGGTATTGCCTTTAAGCTTCAGGAGAAGGCTCTAGGCTGTGGTGACAATTTAGTTATTTGAGCCAGAGCATGATACTTGCAAGTTTGATGAAGCCGAAGAAGTTCTGAGCAAGCTTGTCGTATCGCGT
>JANQIT010000256.1 GCA_028282025.1 Hwanghaeella sp.
CGAACCGCTGATCGGCGCCTTCGGCGAGGTCTTCTCGCCCTACAACCTGGGCCTCATGTTCCTGGGCGTCACCGCCGGCCTGATCGCCGGCTCGATCCCCGGCTTCACCATCGCCATGGCGGTGGTCCTGACGCTGCCCTTCACTTTCGGCATGGATGCGGTTCAGGGCGTCGCCACCATGATCGGGGTTTTTGTGGGCGGCCTGTCCGGCGGCCTGATGTCCGGCATCCTGATCGGCATTCCCGGAACGCCGTCATCGGTCGCCACCACGTTCGACGGCTTTCCGATGGCGCGCGGCGGCGATCCCGGCTATGCGCTGGGGCTGGGCGTCTGGTCCTCCTTCTTCGGCGGCATCATCGCAACCCTGCTGCTGGTCGCCGTCGCCCCGCAATTGGCGCGGGTCGGGTTGGAATTTCAGCCTTGGGACTATTTCTCGCTGATCTTCTTCGCACTGACCGTCACGGCAAGCTTGAGCGGCCAGCACATGATCAAGGGGCTGATCGCGGGTGCGCTGGGCGTGATGATCGCGACGGTCGGCGAGGACGATATCAACGGTGTGGAACGGTTCGCCTTCGGGAACGATTATCTGGCGGAAGGGTTCAACTTCCTGCCCGTTCTGATCGGTCTGTTCGCCTTCTCGCAATTAATGTCCGATATCCGCGACCGGCACGCCGCGCGGAAGGCGCTGAGCGAAATGAAGGCGGTGAATATCCGCATCGAACACGCCCGGGCCGTTAAAACCATCCTGCGCAGCTGGGCTAATGTCGTCCGGTCGTCGCTGATCGGCGTCTTCACCGGCGTGCTGCCCGCCGCCGGTTCGTCGATTTCCAACATCCTGGCCTACGACCAGGCCAAGAAAGCATCAAAGACGCCGGAGAAATTCGGCACCGGCCATCCGGATGGGATCATCGCGCCTGAATCTTCCAACAACGCAACCGCCGGCGGCGCGCTGATCACCATGATGGCGCTCGGCGTTCCGGGGGATGTCATCACCGCGGTGATGCTGGGTGCGCTGCTGATCCACGATGTGATCCCAAGCCCAAGCTTTATCTCCGAACAACCGCGCATCGCCTATGCGATTTTCATCGCCTTTTTCATCGCCAACTTCATGGTCCTGGCGCTCCAGTCGGGCGCGCTGCGCGCCTTCGTTCTGGTCACCAAGGTGCGGATGTATGTCCTGGCCTCGATCATTCTGGTCTATTGCGGCATCGGTGTATTCTCTCTCAACAACACCGCCAGCGACATGTGGACCCTGGCGATCTTCGGCGTTATCGGTTACGTGATGCGCAATCTGGGCTTCCCCCTGGCGCCGATGATCCTGGGCGTCGTCCTGGGGCCCATTGCAGAACGCTGGCTGTCCAGATCCCTTGCGCTTTCGACAGACCCGGTGCAGTTCGTCAGCCATCCCTGGTCGCTTTTCTTCATCATCCTGGCGCTGTTTTCCATCGCCTTCACGCTGTATCAGCGCGACCGTGGGAAAGAGGCATGGACCTTGTTCTACGCGCCTGCACTGATGACCGGCATCAGCGTGCCGCTGTTCATGATGGGCGGGATCGTGCGGCCCGTCCTGGCCGGATTGCTGCTGGCGGGTTCCGCCTTCCTGCTTTCCCGGACGCCGAAGGCCCTGAAGCAACTACGGACGCAATCGAACGCCGGATAGGGAATATCCGGGGAAGATGGCGGTGCGGACGGGCCGACGGCGCCGTCAGCACCCGGCGTCCGGCCTGTCCGACAGGATACTGTCCAGCTCCGTGCGGAGATCTTTGACAAAGGACTGGGCGACCTGAGAGAGCGTCTTGTGCGCCGGGGTCAGGATCGCATAGCGGTATTGAATGGCCGGCCGCAAAGGTACGAAACGGATCGAGTCCGGCTCCGCATTGGTATTCTGAAAGATCCACGCGCTTAACGGACTGAACACCCCGAACGCCACATTGCTGGCGACCAGGCTGTATTGCGCCGCGCCGTTCTGCATATGGAATTGCACGTTCAGGGTCCGGCCCGCCGCGTCGAAACTGTCCCGCAACTGGCGGGCTATAAAGTGATTTTCCAGAAAGGTCGCGCACGGACGCCCATCCAGATCTTGCGGCGTCACATAGTCCAGCCCCGCCAGCGGATCGTCCTTGGGCAAGGCGCAGACGCATTCCACCTCCCGCGGTTCCGTATCGACCAGATCCGACTCCGACACCATTTCCGCCAATCCGATATCGAACTGCTGGGCCGCGACCTGCTCGTAAACGACGGGCGAACTGGCGGAGATCGACAGAAACCGTGTATGCGGATGCTTGGCGACGAACCGGGCGATCAGGCGCGGCATAAAAAATTCGGACAGAACGGGCATGCAGGCCAGCCGCACCTGATTCGGAATGGCGCTGTCGATGCCTTTCATGGTGCGTTCCAGGGACCCGACACGGCCCAGAATGTCATCCGCCTCCGCCAGGAGGTACTGTGCTTCCGGCACCGGATGCAGCCGTCCGTTCCGACGCTCGAAAAGCCGGTATCCGATATCGTCCTCCAGACTGGCGATGCAGTTGCTGACCGCCGGCTGCGTCCGACCCAGATTCTGCGCGGCCTTGGTTACGGAGTTGGTGCGCATCACTTCGCGGAAGGCCGTCAGATGCCATAGATTCATGAATTCACTACCTCTGTACGCGCTTCATCCGAAGTATATTCAAAAATATTATCGATATAAAAGAATTAAGAATTGGAAATAATGGCAAGACCATGCCCCTAATTGCGGCTGATGCAGTTACGGGGGGATGCGGGACCCGGCTTTTTCCACCCTCCAAAACTAGCAGTGCGCCGGAAAATCGGTCCGCCAACGAGACCGCGAGCGAGCGCGAACTCTCTTCCGCCCAGGGGGGCGTCTTGGGGCGGCTGCGGTCTGCACGCCGTCCGTAGTACTCATGGAAAGGGAAACCACGATGAGACTCTTTACCAAACTGGCCGCGGCAGCGTTCGTCGGCATTGTTGCGTTGGCCGGGGTCGCGCAAGCGCAGGATATCAAGTTCTTCCGTATCGGGACCGGCGGCGCCGGCGGTACGTACTTCCCCATCGGCGGGCTGATCGCCAACGCCATTTCGAACCCGCCGGGGTCGCGCCCCTGTGACAAGGGCGGTAGCTGCGGCGTGCCCGGTCTGGTCGCCATCGCGGTTTCGACCAATGCATCCGTCGCCAACATGAACGCAATTCATGCCGGCCAGCTCGACGCCGGTCTCGCCGGGGCGCAGAGCGTCACGCAGGGCTATAACGGCGAAGGCAAATTCGTCGGGAACAAGAAGGACAAGGTCCGCGTCATCGCCAACCTGTATCCGGAAGACATGCATCTCGTCACCCCGAAGGGCATGCAGCTTAAAAGCCTGAAGGACCTGAACGGCAAGCGCGTCGGCGTCGCGGCGGCCGGCTCCGGCACGCAGGTTTCCGTGCGGATGATCCTGAAACATTACGGCATCGAAGCGGACGAGCAGGAACTGGGCCTGTCGCAAAGCACGCAGCGCCTTGCCGACGGTCAGTTGGACGCTTTCTTCTATGCCGGGGGAACGCCGTTCGCCGCGCTGATCCAATTGGGCTCCACCAAAGGGTTCGAGCTGTACAAATTCAGCGAGGAAGAGCGCAAGGAAATCAATAAGATCATCCCCTATTACGTGGAATCGATGATCCCCGCGGGCACCTATGAGTCGATTACCTACGATGTGCCGACGGTTGCGGTTAACGGCCAGTTGGTGACCTCCGCCGATCAGCCGGAAGACCTGATCTACGATATCACCGCGGCTCTCTGGAACGACAACACCCGCAAGCTGCTCGACAAGGGGCATGCAAAGGGCAAGGCGATCCGGCCGGAAACGGCGCTGAAAGGCGTTCTGATTCCGCTGCATCCGGGCGCAGAGCGTTTCTATAAGGAAGCCGGGCTTCTCAAATAAGCCTCGTTCACATGTGGGGCCGGCGGCACACCCGCCGGCCCTAATCCTCCGCCCCCGGTCAGAGCGCCGCTTTCGGCGCACGGTGGGGCAATTTACCTAGATTATCGCCTTATTCAGGCGACGCGGGCAGGACCATGGCTGAATTCGACGTCAAAAAAGCTGAAGAACTCGAACAAAAATACGATTCCGGCCTCCACACCCGCGCCATCGGCCCCTGGCTGCTGAAGTTCTCATTCTTCTTTTCGATTTTCTTCGCCGGATATCACTATGTGACCGCCGGCATCGGCGTGCCCGTCGATTACTGGCATATGGGCTTTCACATGTCCGGCGTGATCCTGCTGGTTTTCATCGGCTACCCCCTCTTGCGGAACGAGGGGGCCTGGACCCGGCATCCGAACACCTGGTGGCGCTACGGCAACGTGCCGATCTGGGACTGGCTGCTGATCCTGGGCGGCATCGCAGGCGCGCTGTATATCGGCGTCACCTGGTACGAGATCGAGATTGAGTTCCTCGGCGGCCGCTACGTTCTGCCCGAACAGGTGCTGCGTCAGGGTAACCCGGCAACCATCGATATTGTCTTCGGCACGGTTCTGATCCTGGTTCTGCTGGAAGCGGTCCGCCGCACCCTGGGCATCATCGTTCCGATCATCATCGTGGTCTTCACCGGATACGCGGTGTTCGGCCAGTACATCCCGATCCAGATCCTGACGCACCCCGGCATCAGTTGGTCGCAATATATCAACAATATGTATTTCCCGGCGGAAGGGATTTTCGGGGTGACATTGTGGATCGTCTCCACGGTCGTCTTTCACTTCGTGCTGTTCGGCGTGCTGGCGCAGCGCATGGGTCTGGGCCAGTTCTTCGTGGACATCGCAACCGTCATCGCCGGGCGGTATACCGGGGGCCTTGCGAAAGTCAGCGTCGTCTCCTCCGCCTTTTTCGGCACGATTTCCGGCTCCTCCATCGCGAACACGGTTTCCACCGGGTCGCTGACTATCCCGAACATGAAACGCATGGGCTATCCCGGGCATCTGGCCGGCGGGGTCGAAGCCGCGTCCAGCGCCGGGGGACAGATCACGCCGCCGATCATGGGCGCAGCGGCCTTCGTCATGGCGGAATTCCTGGAAGTTCCCTATACGACCGTCGTGCTGGCGGCGATCGTTCCGGCGGCCATGCACTATATCGGCGTTCTGTCGATCGTACATTTCCAGGCCAAGCGGCTTGGGTTGAAAGGAATGCCGGCGGAGGAAATTCCAAAGCTGCTGAACGTGCTGAAACGGGGTTGGCCGACCGCCGTACCGCTGGCCGTTCTGATCTATGTTCTGTTCAGCGGATATTCGCCGCATATGGCCGCCTTCTGGGGCATCAGTTCCGCACTGGCCATCGGATTCCTGAACCCGATGCACCGGATCGGCATCCGCGATGTTTTCGACGGCTGCGTGATGGGTGTGAAATACGCCCTGGCGGTCGGCGCGGTCTGTTCGGCCATCGGGATCGTCGTGGGCGTCGTGAATTCGACCGGGCTGGGCTTCCGGCTGGGCTTCATGGTGACCAACAGCGCCCTGACAATCGCCGAAGGTCTGCAGCCGATTCTGGTCTCGATCCCGTTGGTGGATTTCACCATCGAGGCGGTTCAGCTTTTCGTCTCGCTGATCCTGATCGCCGTGACCTGCATCCTGATGGGCGCGGGCCTGCCGACGACCGCTCTTTACATCATGCTGGCCACGGTGGCGCAGCCGGCCCTGGGCAATCTCGGCGTTCCGCCGCTCGCCTCTCACCTGTTCGTGCTCTATTACGGGGTGATTTCCGAGATTACGCCGCCGGTCTGCGCCTCGGCCTACGCCGCCGCCGGAATCGCGGGGGCGAACCCGTTCCGCACCGGCCTGTCGGCCTTCTCGCTGGGTATCGCCAAACTGATGGTGCCGATGGTCTTCGTCTATTCGCCGGCGATGCTGATCGTGATCGACACGCATTTCACCTGGGGCGATTTCATCTCCACGACGGTGAGCTGCTCCATCGGCGTCTTCATGGTGGCCACCTCTGTCGCAGGCTACTTCCTGACCCACATGTCAGCGCTGGTCCGGTGGGCGATGGCGATTTCCGGCGTTCTGCTGGTGGCGCCCGGCACAACCAGCGATCTCTACTCGGTCGCCATCTTCGTGCCCGTCCTGGCCCATCAGATCTATATGCGACGCCGGGCGCGGGCGCTGGAAACAGCCGACGCATAATCGACCGATGCCGCAACAGGTTACAATCCTGGGGGCCGGTATTGTCGGGATCTGCACCGGCCTGTCCCTGCTGGAACGCGGCTTCGCGGTTGAGCTGATCGACCGCGACCCGCCGGCCTCCGGGGCCAGCCACGGCAATGCCGGGGTCGTGTCGCCCTGGTCCTGCGTACCGCAGTCGTTGCCGGGCCTATGGCGGCATGTTCCGAAATGGCTGCTCGACCCGGAAGGGCCCGTTTCCATCGGCTGGCGGCACCTGCCCCGCTTTCTGCCCTGGGCGTACAAGTTCCTGCGCGCCGGCAGGGCGGAGGGTCTGGACCGGATCGGCGATGCGATGAATGCGCTGAACCGGCCGAACGTGGATCTGTACCGGTATCATCTGAAAGGCACCGGCAAGGACGACCTGATTCAAGATTCCTGGTACGTCCATGTCTACCGGGATCCGGCGGCCGCAGACCTGTCGCAACTGGTCTGGCGCATGCGCGAAGACCGCGGGGTGCCGGTGGAACGTGTCGATGCGGGCCCCCTTCGCGAGATCGAACCCGCCCTTTCCCCGGACTACAAGGCCGCCATCCTGATCAAGGATCAGGCCAGGGCGCTGGACCCGGGTGCGGTCGGCAAGGCGCTTTTCGAGAAGGCCTTGGGGATGGGCGCCCGTTTCCGCCGCGCAGCCGTGCGCCGTATCGCGCAACAGGAAAACGGCGGCTGGCGGATCGAGACCGGGGACGAAATCCTGACGGCGGAGCGCCTGGTTGTGGCGGCCGGGGCCTGGTCGATGACGCTGCTTAAGCCCTTGGGCGTCTCTGCGCCGTTGGAGGCCGAGCGCGGCTATCACCTTGTCATCCGCAGTCCCGGCATCACCGTTAACAACTCGATCATGGATACGACGGGGAAATTCGTGGCGAGTTCAATGTCCGCCGGCGTGCGCTGCGCCGGCACGGCGGAGTTCGCCGGCCTGGACGCGCCGCCGAACTACCGCCGCGCGCGGGTCTTCGAAACCATGGCCAAACGCCTGTTCCCGGACATCGACACATCCGACACGGTCGAGTGGATGGGGACGCGGCCTTCCATGCCCGACAGCCTGCCCTGTCTGGGCGCGGTTCCCGGCCACAGCAATCTCTACGCCGCATTCGGCCATAGTCATTATGGATTCGGCATGGCGCCGAATACCGGACGGGTTGTTGCGGGACTCGTGGCGGGGGAACCCCCGAACATCGATATGACGCCATACGCCCTGGACCGGTTCCAATGAGCATGAATTACGATGCCGCTATCGTCGGCGGTGGGCTGGTGGGCTCTGCAGTCGCCTATGGATTGGCGCAGCAGGGGTTGCGGTGCGCAATCCTGGACGAAGGCGATACGGCCCTGCGCGCCTCCAGGGGAAATTTCGGCCTGGTTTGGGTGCAGGGCAAGGGCTCGGGCGCGCCGGTCTATGCGGACTGGACGATGGACTCCTCCAACGCCTGGCCCGGTTTCGCCGCGGAGCTTTCCGACCGTACCGGCGTGGACCTGTCCTTCAGCCGCCGGGGCGGGATCGATCTATGCCTCAGCGAAGAGGAATTCGCCGACCGGGACGAGAAGCTGGGCGCGCTGGCTTCGCACCAGAACGGACGGTTCCGATATGAAATGTTGAGGCGCGACGACCTGTTGAAATACATGCCGGATGTCGGCCCGGACGTGGTGGGCGGGTCCTATAGCGAACATGACGGTCATGTCAGCCCGCTTTACACGATGCGCGCCATGCAAGCGGCGTTTCTGGCGTTGGGTGGGGAGATCAACAGCAATGCGCGGGTGACCCGCATTGATCCGTCGAACGACGGATTCTCGATCCATACCGCGACCGGCATCGTCAACAGCGGCAAGCTGGTGCTGGCCGCCGGACTGGGAAATGCAAACCTGGCCAAGGAAGTGGGACTGGATCAGCCGGTCTATCCTCTGAAAGGCCAGATCCTGGTGACTGAACGGGTATCGCCATTCCTCGACATGCCGACCGTCCATGTCCGCCAAACCGGGGAAGGGTCAGTGATGCTTGGCGACTCGCATGAGGATGTGGGTCTGGATATCCGCAGCACGCCGAACATCATGCAGGATATCGCCGACCGCGCCCGCCGCTACTTCCCGCTTCTGGCCGACGTGCGGGTGGTGCGGACCTGGGGCGCGTTAAGGGTGATGACGCCGGACGGCCTGCCGGTCTACGACCAGTCGGACCGCTATCCGGGCGCTTTCGCCGCAAGCTGCCACAGCGGCGTCACCCTGGCCGCCGCCCATGCGCACATCTTCGCGAAATATGTCGCGAACGGAAGGTTGGGGCCGGAACTGAAGGGTCTCAGCGCGGAACGGTTCGATGTTTAGGCGTTTGAACCATCGCGATGGGCGCACCGTCACCTTTTCCTTCCAAGGAAAGACCGTTGAGGCCCGGGAAGGGGACACGGTCGCCGCGGCCCTGCTGGCGGCCCAAGTTCCGACATTCCGGGAGACACCCGTAGCCGGAAGTCCGCGCGGCCCCTATTGCATGATGGGCGTGTGTTTCGACTGTCTGCTCACCATCGACGGGGAAGCGAACCGCCAAGGCTGCCTGACCCTGGTCGCCGACGGCATGACGGTCGAACGGCAGGCGGGCCGCCGGATTTTGGCGGCAAGCGGGAAAGAGTCCGACGATGCATGACCTGATCGTCATCGGGGCCGGCCCCGCCGGCATGCAGGCGGCGCTGACCGCGTCGGACCACGGTTTGTCCGTTCTGATCCTGGACGAGCAACCCAAGCCCGGCGGTCAGATCTACCGCAATATCGAAGGCGCTTCCGCCCAAGACCTGGAAATCCTGGGCGACGATTACCGAAAGGGCCTGCCCCTGGCCCAGGCGGTGCGCGCCAAGGTGCAGGACGGCTCAATCCGATACATTTCCAACGCCATGGTCTGGCAGGTCACCGATGAGCGGGAAGTCGGCTATTCCGTTGGCGGACAGGCGCATCTGACGGCCGCCCCCCGCATCGTGCTCGCGACCGGGGCGATGGAGCGCCCCTTCCCGGTTGAGGGTTGGACCCTGCCCGGAGTCATGACGGCGGGGGCGGCGCAGACGATGCTGAAATCGTCCGGGCTGGCGGCAGAGGGCGCTGTCTTCGCGGGTAGCGGGCCGTTGCTGGCGCTGATCGTCTATCAGTATGTGAAGGCGGGCGTGCCCGTCGCCGCCCTGCTGGACACCACACCGGCCAACGGTTTTGGCCGCGCTCTCCCCCACCTTCCGGGGGCATTGCGGCGGGCCGGTATGCTGTGGAAGGGGTGGCGCTGGCTTGCCCGCATCAAACGGGCGGGTGTGCCCATCGTCGAGAATGTGACGGATCTGAAACTGGTTGGCGACGATGCGGTGTCGGGGGTTTCCTACCGTTGCGACGGCGGTGGCTGGCAGACGATAGAAACGCGGCACACCCTGTTGCACCAGGGCGTCGTCCCGAACGTCAATCTTTCCATGGCTGCGGGATTGGAACACGACTGGGACGGCCGGCAACTCTGCTGGCGGCCGCGCGTCGACCGCTGGCGGGCCGGTTCGGTTCCGGGTATCTCCGTTGCCGGCGACGGGGCCGGGATCGAGGGTGCGGCCGCCGCCCACCTTACCGGGGCCATCGCGGCGCTCGGCGTCGCCCATGGGCTGGGCCGGTTCGACGGCAACGCGCGGGACCGGCTTGCCGCGCCGCTGTTCAAGGCTTTGAACAGAGAGAGCGCCATACGCCCGTTTCTGGACGCCTGGTTCGAGCCCGCCGCGCAGTTCCGGACGCCCGCCTCCCCCTCCACCATCGTCTGCCGCTGCGAGGAACTGACCGCCGGCGCAATAGAGCAGGCAATCGCCGAAGGCGGAACCGGCCCCAATCAACTGAAGGCTTTCTGTCGCGCCGGGATGGGGCCCTGCCAGGGGCGGTTCTGCGGTCTGACCGTTCAGGCGATGATCGCGGAGAAGACCGGCAAACCCCCGGAAACGGTCGGCTATTACCGGCTGCGCCCGCCGATCAAGCCCGTGCCGCTGCGGGAACTGGCGGCGATGAAAGTCGAGTTTCCGGAGGCCCCCGATACCGGCGGACCCGATGATGGCGCATCGGCGACACACGGCTGACGTCCTTATCATCGGCGGCGGCATTCACGGCTGCTCGGCGGCGCTGCATCTCGCGCGCCGGGGCGTATCGGTGACCGTGCTGGAAAAGGACCATGTCGGCCGCCACGCGTCCGGCGTCAATGCGGGCGGCGTCCGGCGGCTTGGCCGCGCCTATGCGGAGGTACCCTTGGCGCAGGCGGCCTGGCGCTACTGGCGCGATATCCGCGCCTTGGTCGATGACGATTGCGCGTTCCGGGTCAGCCGTTACCTCAAGGTCGCACGAACCGATAAGGATTTGGAGGATGCCCGGACGCGGGTCCGGGACCTGAACGCGCTGGGCTTCTCGCATGAGGAAACGATCGGCCGGGAAGAGCTGCGCGACTTGCTGCCCGCCGCGGATCCCGGCTGCATCGGCGCATTGCATGTGGCGGGCGACGGGTCGGCCAATCCGGCGCGCACGACCCAAGCCTTCCGGCGGCGCGCGGCGGCCCTGGGCGCGGTATTTAATGAAAGAACGCCGGTGGAGCGGGTCGCGCGGACCGGCGCGACCTGGACGGCCGCAACCGCCCGGGGGGATTTTGAAGCCCCCACCTTGATCAACGCCGCCGGGGCATGGGGCGGTCCCCTTGCAGCGCAGACGGGCGACGCCATCCCGGTTGAAGCCCACGCACCGATGCTGGCGATCACCGAACCCGTCGCCCCGTTCGCCGATGCGGTGGTCGGCGTCTTGAACGATGCGCTTTCCTTCAAACAGTTCCCGAACGGCACCATCCTGTTGGGTGGCGGCGTGCGCGGGAAGGCCTTTCCGGATTCGAACCGCACCGTTCTCGATTTCGCGGGGATCGCACGGTTCCTGGGCACCGCCGCCGATATCTTTCCGGCCGTCGCAGAGGCCCGGATCGTCCGCGCTTGGGCCGGGATAGAAGGCTATACACCGGATGCGCTGCCCGTCATCGGCCGCGGCCGGGAGGACGGCGTGATCCACGCCTTCGGATTTTCAGCACACGGATTTCAATTGTCGCCCGCCGTCGGCGAACTGGTGGCGGACCTGGCGACCGGCGCGCAACCCGCCTTGCCGTTGGACGCCTTCCGGCCCGACCGTTTCAATTCCGGCGGACCGGCGATTTAAAAGAAGCTTTGGGCGATGACGATCACCACGAACACGCCCAGCCAATGCCCCAGATCGATAAAGGTCAGCAGCCAGGGTTGCGATTGGAAACGGTGGTTGACGACCATCGGCGCCACCACGAAACCGGCCCACAGCAAGGCGACGGACAGGATCTGCCGCCCGACGGACAGGTCCCCCTGGCCGGTCAGGATGACGTGGATCACCGCCGCCAGAACAAGCTGGCAGACGAAGGTCATCGCATAGAGTTTCGGATCCGGCTTCGGCGGTTCGCTTAGGCCGACGGCCTGCATCCACGGCTTGCTCAGCGCGCCGTACCAAACCGCCCCGAAGATGAACCCGGCGACCGTCGACGCCAGGATCGCCACGGGATCCAATTCCGCAAAATCCATGTCACACCCCCACCTATGCAGTGGGCGCGCAGTGTAAGCTGCTTCGCCCTGCTCGTCAGGGTGTTTTTCTCCTCTTGCGCGTTACGGCCAGTATCGCCCGCTGGAACCGATGGCGACCGTGGCCAGTCCCAGGGTCAGGTTCACCAGGACGATAAGGCGAATGGTGTTCACCTGCGCGCCGGCCTTGGCCCAATCCTCTTCGGCGACCGCCGCCCGCATGCGACGCCAGGGCGCGAAATAGAGATGCAGGAAAAGGGCGAACATGATCAGGCCGATAAGATGCATGATATGCACATGGGAGCCCGCGCCCGCGAAACCGCCGAAAGTCACCATCAGCAGGTAGTAGCCCGTCGCCAGCAGGACCACCACCGCCATCATGACCCAGGGAAAGAACTTGCCGAACACGCCGGCCATCAGCTTCAGCCGGGGTTGCGGGTCCATCTCGTGCACCACGGGCCGCAGGCAGACATAGACCAGGAACATGCCGCCCACCCAGATGGCGGCGGCCAGCGCATGCAGCGCGACGGCAATCGAATCGATCATGGAATCCCTCTGTTTCTTGTTTGCGGCGCCGGCCGTCGATGCGGCGGCTTATACCGACAACTCCTACATAGGGCGGAAACGCTGAAAGAAAACGATAGGGTTTGTGTGGTAGTTCGACCGGGCGTATTCGGTGAAACCCGCCTTGCCGGCAACGCGGATGGAGGCGGTATTTTCCTCATTCACGATACACACGGTTCTGTCCCCGGCGAAGTGCCTGTCAGCCCACGCCAGCGCCGCCCCAACGGTTTCCGTCGCCAGGCCGCGCCCATGCATGTCCGACCTTAGAACCCAGCCCAGTTCCGGTATATCGTCAAAAGACGGATCGGTATCGCGCTTGAAGCTGCCGAACCCAACCTCTCCGATGAACCCGCCCGTCTGCCTGTCTTCGACGATCCAGAATCCATATCCCAGAACCGACCAGTGCCCGATCATCCGCAGGAAGCGCATCCAGACGAGTTCGCGGCCCATCGGGTCGCCGGATATGTAGCGGGTGACGGCCGGATCGGACCAGAGCGCGAGGACATTCTGAAAATCCTCCGGCCGGTGCGGGCGCATCCGCGTGCGTTCGGTCAGGACGATGGGATCGGCGTCGATCATGGCCGGCGGTTCCTAAATGTCAGTCGGGGTGCAATATCTCTTCGTCTTGCCGAGGCGGGCGGTCAGGGACCGGCCTGCCTGTACCGTTCCAGGCAGACCACCGGATCTCCGTTGTAGAGAGTCCGGGCAAATTCCGTGTATCCGGCCCGTTCCGCGACGCGAACCGAAGCCGCGTGCCCTTCCGCAATTATGCATACGGTGCGAGGGTCTTTGAAGGCGGCGTCCGCCCAGGCGATGGCGGCTGTCACCACTTCCCCGGCGAAACCCTGTCCGTGCAAGTCCGACCGTATCACGTATCCGATCTCCGGCGTTCCCAGAAAGGAAGGCGTGGTGTTGCGGCGATAGTCGCGGAAACCCGCTTCGCCGATGAAGGCGGCGGTGTCCCGGTCTTCGACGATCCAGGGGCCGTATCCCAGCGCGGCCCAATGTCCCATCAGGCGCAACAGCCGCGACCAGCAAACCTCTGCATCCTGTGGATCGCGGGTGATGAATGCAGAGACTTTTGGATCGCTCCATAGCGCATACACATTGTCGAAATCCGCCGCTGTGGGCGGCCGCATGCGCGTGCGTTCGGTCATCAGAACAGGGTCGGCATCGATCATGCCGGGAGATTACGGCAAGTCGCGGCCCGGAAACAACGCCTTCGCCTGGTCGCGCGGGTGGCGGGGTCTTGGAATCGGCTTCGGGACGGTCTTCATCGGGCGATAGCCTGCGCCGCGGTGGGCGTCCGGCGCGATGACGTCGCCGGGAACGGAAACCGGGGGCTGGAGCATGCCGTCGCGGGGCTCTCCACCCGGGCCGCGGACATAGACGGGGCTTTTCACCTCGCCGTGGGGGCCGCCGGCGATCCGAACGCCCGGTTCGCCGATGTGCTTAGCCCCGCGGACGAGGTGAA
>JANQIT010000324.1 GCA_028282025.1 Hwanghaeella sp.
TGGAACAGAGAACACTACAAACAATCGACACACCGTTCGGCTCGAGTGTGTTACCCATGTCTTAGGTACGTTCTGTTACCTATGTCTCCGGGTCGGACAGGCTCTTCTGCTGGAGGACCTGCTCGGATTCGAACCGAGGACACGCGGGTTAAGAGCCCACTGCTCTGGCCTCTGAGCTACAGGTCCATGTTTCTGTTTCTCTGGCGACGTCGGCGACTGTGTCGCTACTCACTTCCGCTTTGCCCGGGCCCGGTAATCCACTGCCCGTAAGGCATTCACCCCACCTTCTGCGCGACAGGTACGCCATTCGATACGTCGCCTGGGGAATGGGCGGACGATAGGGCCGCCCTTTCTCGTTCTCTTCGCATCGAAGCTCCTTGCTCGCTGAATCCAGGCATTAAAAAACCGCCCGGCGGGGTCGCGGGGCGGTTTGAGCTTCCTGTACGTGGGGAGGTTTTATCTCATCTCCCTCGCATGCACACGAAACCAACCGCCGCTGGATTCATTCCGGCGGAGCATATTTATCGCGGTCGAATTTATTTTAAGGAAGCGCATGGCTCGTCCCTTCAGTTGAAGCGTACTGTTAACATTCCAGGTTGTTAAAATCAACCTTCATTCTTTCATCCCGAAACGAAACCGCGAAGCGCGGTTGGCATGGACGGCAACCTTTCGAACTCCTCGCACACCTCACCTGTTGCAGGGGCGGGTCGGTCACGGCCGGCTGAGGAGCAGGTTGTCCGATTGCATCGACGGATCGGTGTCGATATCCGGTCTGTACGTGTCACCTCCATACCGTCGCGCCATTTGGCTACAGGGCCCGGCCTCGAACCGGCATCGTCCGGATTAACAGTCCGGCGCTTTGCCTTATTAAGCTACCCTGCAGCGGTCTGCTCATCTCGTCTGCGGCGGGCGGGCAGAGGATCGAAGGCCCGCAACCATTCCAGGGTGTCGTTCGATCTAAAGCCGGTCGCCGCGCTGCTCATCCGCCGTTTCGTCTCCATCCAATGCCTCGACTTAAACTTCCTCCTTCTTCGGCCCGGCCCCGGGGCGCGCTTTTGGGAGAGGGGTCCAATCGCCCCGAGGCCGCCGCGTACAGACACGAAAAAAAAATCGCCGCGCTTTCTTCAAGCGGGCGGTTCCCTGCGTCTTCGGTTTTTGAGGTGCTACCTTATTCTCATCGCACCCCATCCGAGACATAACGAACCGACCCGCCCACGCTTTCCGTGAGCTGCCAATTGCTGATCCTGCAATTATGGTGGGTCGTTTTCGTCATAGTGGTCGATATATATGGAAACTTAAGCAAACTGTCAATCGAATGTTAACAAAAAATCCCAGCCTTCCAACGCCAGCGGGGATTGACCGTTTCCGATAGGCGCCGAGCAAGGCCAAAGACAGGCCGGGTATCTTCGAATTGAATGGCCAGCGCGCGTAAGCCCCGCATAGCGAACTCATCGGGAGAAGAAGTTATGGCCCCGAAGACGCTATTGCCTGCTGAGCGCTGTTCCGGCGTCGGTTCGGCTTTTGCGGGGATATTGAAGTGAATGACGGGGCGTGGGCGGGCTACACCTCCGCCCCGCGTGCCTGGCCGCCGACTGGGGTATTGCCGTGATTCCCGTACAGGGATGTCACAACGCCTTCGACGTCCGTAAGCACTATTACTATTACGAATCCGCCAGGCCGAACGGCGCCGAAGGCCGGCGGTTGTCATCGGAGAGAAGCGACCGGCCGATCGGGGGTTCGGCCCGGGCCAGACAATCCGCGCGGTGGCACAGCCGGCAGGAGATCCCGATCGGCGTCGGTTTGGCGTTCGCCGTGTTTTCATGTTTCGTGTAAATCAGCTTGTTCGCATGCTGTGCGGAACAGCACAGGGCGACGGCCCGCTCCACCCGTTGCTTACCGAACCCTCCGCCGCCCGCCGTAACCGTTCGGACAATGGAGAAGAATTTTTCCCCGTCGGGCAGCTCCAGCCATTGGGTTAGGATGCGGCGTGGATTGTTGAAGGCGCTGTGCAGGACCCAGAGCGGGCAGGATCCGCCATGCCGGGCGAACGGGAACCCGGCGCCGTCCAACCTTTTTGACACATTGCCCGCGGCGTCGACCCGGATGAAGAAAAAGGGCACGCCCTCCTGTCCCGCTTTCTGAAGCGTCGTCAGGCGGTGCGCCACTTGCTCAAAACTGGCGCCAAACTGGCGTCCGAGCGCTTCGATGTCGTAGTGACAGGCCTCCGCAGCGCGTGAGAAGGTGCGGTAGGGCATCATTATCGCCCCAGCCGCATAGCTTGCGAGCGACCGGCGTGTCAGCTTCATCCCATCTTCGGTTTCAAAATGCGCGCCGCCCAGCAGGCCGGCAATCGTGTCCGCCAAGACCATGTATGCGGCCTGCAGAGCGAGTTGAAATGTCGCGCTTGCATGATCCAGCGTAGCATCCAATACAATTTCACGGCGATGGGGTTCGTAGCGCCGTGTAAATCCGGTCATGACGTCGGGGGGAAGATGCCGAACCTGGAGGCCCTGGTCTGCGAAAAACTCTTCCAGCCCGCCCAGACTCTTGATTCTCTTGGCCAGATCTTCGGCCGCTTTGTCAATCTCAACAAAAAAATTCTGACGCGCCGCTAGAAACCGCCGCGCTTCGTTCACCGGATCCGGCCCGGCAGGGGAACCTTCGGTGTGATCGGCAAGCGCCAGCTGACCTTCCTGATACGCGGTGTAAAGGCGGAAGACCGCCTCGGCGGTGGCGGGAAAGCTTGTGCTGAAATCCTGTATCTCCAAGGGCGACAGGTTGAGATCCGCGAACAAAGGATCTTTGAAGGCCGCCACCATGCGCGAACTGAATTCTTCCCCGGCGCCCCGCGTGAGAGAGGCGATGTCGGTCCCGTAAATCTCCGCGAGTTTGATGAGCATGGACGCGGTTACCGGCCGCTGATTGCTCTCGATCAACGCGATGTAAGACGGCGAAACATCCAAGTCTTCGGCCATGACAACCTGCGTCAGGCCCAGTTCACGCCGCAAGCGGCGAATACGCTGCCCCATGAAGGTGCTGCGATCTTTGCTCACTCCCTGTCTCCTTTTTCAGCGGGATAGAGTGTTACATTTCAAATGTTACAAACATTACAATATTACAAATTATTTTGTAACGATTTACAAGTTCACTTTTTAAGGGGTGCGCGACGCAAAACAAGCGGTTATCTCCTGTTTGGACACGCCGCCCGCCGCCAGGGATGCGGAATGGGAACGCAGCCGGCGAGTGGCGCAAGAAATACTTTCGCGACGAGATTTACAGACGAACCGATGGAGTTTCAGTGATGGGATACCAAACCGAGATTCACTCTGTGCAGGACCGGATCAAGAGCTTTGGCGGCGCTTGGGACGGTATTGACGCCGAAGCCGTCGCCCGCATGCGGGTCCAGAACCGTTTTCACACCGGCCTAGATATCGCCCGCTATACGGCGAAAATCATGCGTGAGGATATGGCGGCCTATGACGCCGATCCCGCCGCCTACACACAGTCGCTCGGTTGCTGGCACGGCTTTATCGGTCAGCAGAAACTGATTTCGATTAAGAAGCATTTCGGCAGCACGAAAGGCAAATACCTCTATCTGTCCGGTTGGATGGTCGCGGCCCTGCGCTCTGAATTCGGCCCGCTGCCCGACCAGTCGATGCACGAGAAGACCTCCGTCCCGGCCCTGATAGAGGAGCTTTACACCTTCCTGAAACAGGCGGACGCCCGCGAACTCGGCATGATGTTCCGCGACCTCGACGCCGCGCGGGAAGCGGGCGACATGGTCAAGGAGAAGAGGGTTCTTTCCAAGATCGATAACTATGAGACCCATGTCGTGCCGATCATTGCCGACATCGACGCGGGCTTCGGAAACGCCGAAGCCACCTATCTTCTGGCGAAGAAGATGATTGAGGCGGGCGCCTGCGCCTTGCAGATCGAGAACCAGGTGTCGGACGAGAAGCAGTGCGGCCACCAGGACGGTAAGGTTACGGTTCCGCACGAAGACTTCATCGCGAAAATCCGCGCCTGCCGCTACGCGTTCATGGAGCTTGGCGTCGAAGACGGAATCATTGTGACCCGGACGGACAGCCTTGGCGCCGGTCTGACCAAGCAGATCGCGTTTTCCAGCGAGCCCGGCGACCTGGGCGACCAGTATAATTCCTTCCTCGACTGCGAGGAAGTGACCGCGGATGATTTGTCGCCCAGCGATGTGGTGATCAAGCGCGACGGCAAATTGATGCGTCCGAAACGCCTTCCGTCCAATCTGTATCAGTTTAAAGCCGGCACGGGCGAGGACCGTTGCGTCCTCGACTCCATCACCTCGCTGCGCAACGGGGCGGACCTGCTTTGGATCGAGACGGAGAAACCGCATGTGGAGCAGATCGCCGGTATGGTGGATCGCATCCGGGAAGCCGTTCCAAATGCAAAGCTGGTCTACAACAATTCCCCGTCCTTCAACTGGACTCTGAATTTCCGCCAGCAGATCTTCGACGCCTGGAGCGAAGAGGGCAGGGATGTATCGGCCTATGAACGCGCCGATCTGATGAACGCGGACTATGACGGGACCGACCTTGCCGCGGCCGCGGACGAGAAAATCCGCACCTTCCAACGCGATGGATCGAAGCGCGCCGGTATTTTCCATCACCTGATCACTCTGCCCACTTACCACACCGCGGCGCTGTCTACGGACAACCTGGCCAAGCGCTATTTCGGCGATGAAGCCATGCTTGGTTATGTGGCGCAGGTGCAGCGCCAGGAAATCCGCCAGGGCATCGCCTGTGTGAAGCACCAGAACATGGCTGGTTCGGATATCGGCGACGACCACAAAGAGTATTTTGCCGGCGACGCGGCATTGAAGGCCGCCGGCGAAGACAACACCATGAACCAGTTCGGCTAATCCGGCCGAAGCTCGATTGAGTGCCGCCGCCCTTTCCCCCATTGGGAGAGGGCGGCGTTTTCTTGCCTATCCGGTGCAGGGCCGGACACCGCCCCACGGGCCGAAAATCCGTTTCAAGGTGGAAGCCATCCTGCTTGCATCGGCCGCGCCGGGAAAACCTGTTCTTTGGAAATTCGAGAAGTCGCTTGATTGGAAAGTCGACAGAGGCCGTCAACTGATGAAAAAGCTCCATGCGTGTGGCTGGCCTTGCCGCCACGCCGTGACATGAAAGAACTCTGATTTGGTCCCTGAAGGGTCCTAAATCACAATAGCCGAAAGTGAGGCCAGGGTGCGCTTGCGCCCTTTCGGCGCTTTCTTCTTCTATCAATGACTTCACTCACGACTTCTCACGCCCCAGTCGATGAAGAATTGGCGGATCGTATTCACGCGAGAATGGCTCGAAATGTGGTGGCGCGGTTTCCGGTTGATTCCGATCTCTGCGCACTTGAGTTATTCGCTTGTCGTATTGCCTTATGTCCGTATCCCTAACCAGTGGCGTCCGCGGTTAGCATGCGCGACACAAAGAAGATGTTGGAAATCCGTGACTGCCTCGTTGCCGAGTCGGATGGCGATCATCGGCTCATAGATCTTGCACGTGATGTCGGAATCAGACTGTCGGGCTAAACAATGAAATTCAGCGCCGTTTTCGGACAGTCCATTGCTTCATTTCTCCGAGATGCCCGGCTGGGGAGTGCACGGGCTGGTATTTGAAGTTGAAGGCCGCACTCGTCGTCGCAGTGAGAGGATCAAGAGATGGAGACCGGACCCTGGTTGCGCGAAAATCATTTTCGGAGAAAGGCAATTGACTTCATGATTGCGAGTGCGTCGCATTCGCGTTGACGGAATGCGTTTTGCTGCATAGAGTGCGACGCAGTTTATTGGAGCCGTTTGCCTCTAGGAAATACAAGCTGGAAGCGTTCTTGAAGGCGGTGCGTCGACGGGGGTGCTATATGACAACGGATGTTACTGATTTTTCTCAAGAGGCTTTTTCGGATACCGCGCACAGTTTCGGTTACGAATACACCGACTTGAGGCTTGCCTCCTCATCTCCTGACGGCAACGAGCCTCTCTTTACCGGAAAGCTTGGCTTTTGGTCTTTACCTTGTGGGGCCGACTTGTGTGTGAGCGATCTGACCAGCCTGCATGATTCCGAGCATGAGGGAACCATAGGCCGCTCGCTGACGATAGCCGTCACGGTGGAGAGCGGCGTTACCGATTGTGCATTCAACGACACCGACCGCCTGCACCTGCTTCGGAATGATGCCGCGATTGTTTCCGTTGCCGACGGTGCGCGGCTTGCGAGCCGTATCCGGGCGGGCGACCGTTCGCGCTGCTTCCTCATGCGGGTGCATCCGGATGGATTGATGGACGGCCAGATCGCGGAAGATGTCGACAAGACCCTGAACGCAACAAGCATCAAGCCCTTGCATTTGTCGCCGCGTGTATTGGCCTTGATCACGGAATTGATGGGGCCGGCTTCTGTGGGCGGGGCCGGCCGCCTTTTGGCGGAAAGCTGTGCGCTTGAACTTCTGGCAAGGGCGCTGCAAGCCGATGATAGTTATCACGGCTTTGAACAAAGCCGCTTGACCGCAAACGATCATGCCAAGGTAATGACGGTCCGCGACAGGCTTCTGGCCGACCCCGCCGCCGAGGTCACGCTGGGCGATCTGGCGCGGGAGGCGGGCATGAGTTTGACCGCTTTGAAGTCGAAGTTTCCCGCTGCATTCGGCGTACCGGTCTTCTCTTTTCTGCGCGACGTCCGCCTGCAGCACGCGAAGAAACGTATGGAAGACGACGGCTGGACGGTTTCACAGGCGGCGTTTTTTGTCGGCTACCGCCATCAAAGCAACTTCTCGACTGCGTTTCGGCGCAAGTTCGGCATCGCGCCGAGTGACCTACGCCGAAGGTAGCGGGCCTTCCGCATAAAAGAACGGACCTTCCCCATATGCCTGCGGTCTGGCGTCTGCCGAACCAGGCCGATAGTCAATTCACGCTTTTGATTTGCATTCGCAAGAAGCGGGCTGCGCCCCGTAAGACGGTTCGTCGTTCTTGCGACTTTTTTGGTGGGGAGCGTGAACCGTGAAGATGACCGAGCATTCTAACCGGTATGTGTGGAGCAGAAGGATCATCGGCGCGACGATGGCAAGTGTTGCTGTCCTGTGGAGCGCGGGGGCCGCGACCGGGGTATCGGCTCAAGAGAACGGGAATACCTTGATCCTCGACCCAGTCGTCGTTACGGCGCGAAAGATCGAGGAATCCGTTCAACGGGTGCCTTTCGGCATTAGCGTCTTCGATAAAAACAGTATCGACCGTCAACGGCTGCGCGATACGCGCAGCTTCGCGGGTGAAACGCCGGGGCTCAATTTCGTCGATACCGGCGTGCGCGGTTCGAACATTCCCAATATTCGCGGCGTGGGTTCGTTTTTCCCGCAATCCTCCGATGACGCCTCTGTCCCCGTCTTCATCGATGGCGTTCCGGTTCCGTTGCGCGCGCAAGATCGGGAGTTCTTCGATATTCAACGGATCGAAGTGCTGCGCGGGCCGCAAAACACGGTCTATGGGCGAAACGCCCAGGCCGGTGCGATCAGCATCACGACCGCAAACCCTACTTCCGACCGGGAATTCGAAGTCGGTGGAGAGATTGCCAATCTGGGTGCGCGTCGCGCGACCGGATTGGTCGGCGGTCCACTCGGCGAGCATGCGGCTGGACGGCTTGCTGTTCAGTATGACACGAGAGACGGAGACATTCCTGACCTTAATCTGGGAGACGACGCCCGTGATCGGGATCTGGTGAATGCAAACAGCAAGCTCCTTTGGTATCCGTCGGATGCAACCGATGTATCCTTGGCGCTGCGCTACGGCAATTATGACGAACAACCGACCGTCGGCGCCTTTTTCGAGAATCCCGACTTTCCACAAATCTTCCTCGATACGCCGCATTCCTACGACCTGGAGACTTTGGGAGGCGGCCTTACAGTACGCCATGAGTTGGGGAATGCCACACTGACTTCCGTGACGGGCTTCAATCGCTACACATCCGATCTTTTCTCCGATGATAGCGACGGCCTCGTTTTTCAAGCCCTCACCGGCCTGCCCGCAGCACAGTTCAATAATCCCAATGCGAATTTTCGCATCATCTCTGAAGATGACATTCTCTTCTCTCAAGAAATCCGCCTGGACGGCGAGTTGGCGAACGGTGTGCGTTGGTTGGCGGGTGTCAATCTGTTCCGGTCTGAATTGGATTTCGATTTCACGTTTAACAGAACCGGTTTCATCCTGGGCGATTTCAGCAACCGTTTCACGACGACAAGTTATGACGGCTTCGGCGAAACCACGATCCCTCTGACGGACAGTTTCTCCGTCAGCGCCGGCGTCCGGTACGCTCATGAGGTGCGCGACTTCGACGGGCGGTTCGCCGATCGGTCCGGTGGAACGCTCGGCGCCGATGCCCGGGAGTCTGCCAGCCAATCCTTCAACCTTGTCACGGGCCGGGCCGCGCTGACTTACGATATTCATCCCGAACTGACGGCATATGCCTCGACCGCGCGCGGGGCGAAGGCCGGCGGTTTCCAGCTTGCCGACACCGATGTCGCCCGTGGATTCAACACCAGCCGCTTCGACCCCGCCTATACCTGGAGCTACGAAGCCGGTCTTCGCGGATCCGCCCTGAAGGGCGTGATTAGCGCAAGCGCTTCGGCCTTCTTCACCGACACCGAAGGCGAGCATGTTCAGGTTTTCGAGCCTCTGACCTTCCAATCCGTTATCCGTAACATCGATACGCAATCCTATGGCATTGAGCTGGAAGGGACGGTTCGCCCAACCCGTGGCCTGACTCTGTCAGGGGGATTGGCGTTGCTGGACACCGAAATCACGGGTTCGGAGGACCCAGCGGTCCGATCGGGCAATGAAGTTCCCTTCGCCCCGTCGCTGGCGTTCAATCTCGCCGCAGAGTACGAGCAGCCCCTCACCGTGTTCGGCCAGTTCGGCGACGTCTTTACCCGTGTCGAGTATCGGTATGTCGGTGCGCGTACGGTCGATCCTCAGAACAGTTTCGATCTGAGTTCCTTCGACCTGATAAATCTGAGAGTCGGTTGGGATTCCGAACGGATGTCGATCTACGGGTTTGTCACCAATCTGACCGATAACACTTATGCCGAGACGGCCTTTGCGTTCGGGACCGGCCCCAACGGCGAACGGGTTTCCGTCGGCATTCCCGGACAACCGCGCCGGTTTGGCGTGGGTGCCAGTTTGCGCCTCTGATTGTAATGAAAATGCAAAAGGCCGTGAAGGTCTCGCCGACATCACGTCTGATTGCCCCGGTTCGAGGGCGGCTGCGGCTGGCCTGCGCGATCCATGCGGTCGGCTCGGCTGCCGGTGTCGCCCCCTTCATTGCGGTAGCGGAATTGGGGCGGGCCCTGCTTGCCGATGGAGAAGGCAGTCCCTTGGCTGCGTGGTGGGCCGCCGGACTCGCCGCCGCCGCATTGGCGGTGCGGCTCGTCTGTCTTATGGCTTCCAGCGGACTAACGCACCTTGCCGACCTCGACCTTCAATTGGATCTGCGCCGGCGTATCGCCGCCCGCTTGTCGAAAGTGCCGCTCGGTTGGTTCGATACTCATGCCGCTGGGGCGGTGAAGAAGATCCTTCAGGATGATGTCGCCGTCCTGCACCACATGGTCGGGCATGCCTACACAAACATGATCGGCGCCGTCGTCACACCGCTTGTGTCACTTGGTTATCTCATCTGGATCGATTGGAGATTGGCGGCTGCGGCCACAGGGCCGCTTATGCTCGGTGTTTGCCTCTATGCGTTCCAGTTTCGCGGCTACGGTGCGAAAATGGACGCCTACAATGCGGCGCTCGGCGACGTGAATACGGCTGCGGTTGAGTTTGTGCAGGGCATTGCCGTGATCAAGACCTTCGGTCAGGCGCATCGGGCCTACGGACGTTTCCTCAATAGCGCCGGCGCTTTTGTCGAACATTTTTGGAATTGGGTGCGTGGGTTGCTGGCGGTGTCGGCAGCGTCGGAAATCGCGCTCTCGCCGCTATTTTCTGTCCTGATAGCGATGTCGGCGGGGCTGGTATTTGTCGTTGCAGGTTGGGCGGGGCCTGCTGAAATTCTCGCCGTAATCGTGCTTGCGCCGGCGCTGACTGCGCCGTTCCTGACGCTCGCCTTTGCTCAGAACGAGATGATGCTGGCCAAGGACGCGGCGATGCGGATCGCCGGCCTTTTGGATACGCCCGGCCTTTCCGACTCGGCGCATCCGGACACGCCTGCGGGCAGCCGCGTTGTCTTCGAACAGGTTGGATTTTCGTATGACGGCGAGACGGAGGTGCTCAAAGACATCGATCTTGTCCTGGAGCCGGGAACCGTAACGGCACTGGTGGGGGTGTCCGGGTCGGGCAAATCGACCCTGGCGCGTCTCTTGCCTCGGTTCCAGGATGTCGACGCCGGACGCATTACCGTCGGTGGGATGCCAATCGACGCAATAGCGCAGAGAACATTGTATCGTCACGTCAGCTTTGTGTTTCAGCACGTTCAGTTGCTGCGCATCTCAATCGCGGAGAACATCGCGCTCGGCCGACCCTGCGCGTCCGAGGAAGAGATTGAGGCCGCCGCCCGCGCTGCGCAGATCCATGAACGCATCCTGGCCTTGCCGCATGGATACCAATCGATAGCCGGGGAAGACGCGCGCCTGTCCGGCGGGGAGGCGCAGCGCGTCTCCATAGCGCGCGCTATTCTCGCCGATGCGCCTATTCTCGTTCTCGATGAAGCGACCGCTTTTGCCGATCCGGACAGCGAAGCAGCGATCCAGCAGGCGCTCGCCCCGCTTATGGCCGGGCGCACGCTTCTGGTGATTGCCCACCGTCTGAACACGGTAACCGGCGCGGATCAGATTTGCGTCATGGAAGAAGGCCGCATCGTCGAACGCGGCAGACACCAGAGTTTACTGGCCCAAGGCGGCCTGTATGGCCGGCTTTGGGCAGCGAGTGAAGCTGTCCAGGCCGCACCGGAGGAGACGGTACCATGATCGGCGCTCTGTATTCCATCGCCGGGCCGGAAGTACAGGCACGGCTGCGTGGCAATCTCATCGGGCTCATTGCCGAAGCGTTCCTTACCGGCGTGGGTTTTGTTTTGCTGGTCCCATTCCTTCGCGCGCTGCTGAACGGCGAGACGGAAAGAGCCGCAACGTGGCTTGCGGCGGGGACAGGCGTGTTCGTGCTGTATGCCGGGACGCGCTATCGCACCCAGCTCGCCGGCTATCGGGCTGCAATCAGTCTTGCACGGGCCCTCTTTGCGCGCTTGGGCGACCACATCGTGCGTCTGCCGTTGGGGTGGTTCGGGCCGGGGCGCGTCGGGCGGCTTGGTCGTCTCACCAGCCAGGGCGTGATCGATGTCATGGGCGTTCCCGCCCATCTTATGCGCCCGCTGGTCTCGGCACTCATCACGCCGGCGACGGTTATCGTCTTCATGTTTGTTTTCGATTGGCGACTGGCGCTCGCCGCGCTGGTCACAACACCGGTCGCCCTGCTCACTTATCGTTGGTCGGGAGATCTTGTTCAACGTACGGAAAGGCGTGTCGACGCCGCCGCCGCGGAAGCGGCCGGGCGCGTCGTCGAGTTCGCGCAAGCGCAAGCGGTACTGCGCGCCTTCGGTCAAGGAGAGATCGGTTTTCGGCAACTCGATGCGGCTCTGATTGAACAGCACGCTGCCGGTCGGGCGCAACTGCGGACCGCCGCACCGGGACTGGCGAGCTTCGTATTGGTCGTTCAACTGGCCTTTACCGTGATCGTGCTGTTCGGCCTCAACCTCGTCCTTGGCGGGGAGATCGAAGTCGCCGAACTCATCGCGTTACTCGTGCTCTCCGTGCGTTATGTGGAGCCGTTGATCGGCGCGGCCGATTTGGAAGGGACGTTGCGCATCTCCCGCAACAGCCTTGCACGGATGGACGCGTTACTCGCAACAAAACCGCTCCCGGAACCGCAAGGGGCTAAGGCGATCCAGGGTACGGAGATTACCTTCGCGCGAGTTGGGTTCGCATATGACGGCACGCCGCTCCTGCGCGATGTCAGTTTTACCGCGCCCGCGCGCGCTATAACGGCAATCGTCGGCGTATCGGGCTCCGGTAAAACAACGCTTTTGCGCCTCATCGCGCGGTTTTGGGATGTCGATACCGGCGCCGTACTGATCGGCGGCGCGGATGTGCGCGATGTAACTACCGCAGACCTGATGGCCCATGTCTCCGTTGTCTTTCAGGATGTCTATCTGTTCGACGGCTCCATCGCCGACAATATCCGGGTCGGCCGCCCAGGCGCATCGGACGCTGAAATCGCCGACGCCGCGCGGATGGCGCGTGTCGATGAGATTGCGGCGCGGATGCCCGGCGGTCTCAACGCGGGTGTCGGTGAAGCCGGTGGACGCCTCTCTGGTGGCGAACGCCAACGCATCTCTATAGCCCGCGCGATCCTCAAGGACGCCCCTATCGTCTTGCTCGATGAGGCGACCTCCGCGCTTGACCCCATCAACGAAGCGGCGATCCAGGATGCGCTCCGGGCGCTGACTCGCGGTAAGACGCTGATTACCGTCGCGCACTGGTTACAGACAGTCCGGTCGGCCGATCGGATCCTTGTGCTGGACGAGGGGCGAATTGTCGAAAGCGGAAGTCATGACGAACTTATAACCGCTGGAAGGCGCTACGCCGCATTCTGGAAAAAGCGCGCGCGCGCCGCAGGTTGGCGTATCGACGGACACGGTGAAGGGGCGTCATGATGAAGGATGCGTCCGATCGACCCGTTCAGGATGACACAAAGCCGGCGCAGGGCGACACCCGATGGTTGCGATTGGCGGTACGCATCGTCTTGGGCTTGATCGGTCTCGGCTTGGTCGGACTTGCGGTTTTGCGCTGGGAAGCCAACGGTTGGCACTCGCTCGTCTGGCTCACCGGCATGGCGGTCATGGCCATTATCCGGATTCCTTACGCCAGCCGCGCCGCGGGCAAGCCGGTTGCTGAAAGGCGCGCCGTCATCACCGAACGAATACTGTTGGCGTCAGTGATGCTCGGCGGCACGGTTTTGCCGCTTGTCCACCTCGCAACGGGCGTATTCGACTTTGCCAACTATGCCTCACCGGACTGGGCGGCGATGGTCGGCGCATGCCTTCTCATACCCGCTTTCTGGCTATTCTGGCGCTCCCACGCCGACCTCGGCGGCAACTGGAGTGTGACCACCGAACTACGTGAGCAGCATGAATTGGTTACAGCCGGCGTCTATAGCCGCATCCGTCATCCTATGTATGCAGCGATCTGGCTAATCTTTCTTACCCAGCCGCTTCTCGTGCAGAACTGGGTCGCTGGACTGGCGGGCCCGACATCTTTTGCGGCGATGTACGCTATCCGTATTCGCTATGAAGAGGCGATGATGTGCGCTCAGTTCGGCGGCGCGTATGAAGACTATGTCCGGCGCACAGGCCGCCTCTGGCCGAGCATACGCTTTGGCGCGCGTACTTTCTGACCGGACGATTTTGAAAACGGGTAGATTTGCCATTTCGCCGGCATGTCTCGGCCGTATCGGTCATTGTCGCCGTGGCCGGTTTGTCCATGATGCGGTCCGTCGCCCTCTCGGTTCCGGGGCTTAGAGTCCACAAACGCAGCGAAGAGAAGTAGCCGCCGGCCGGAAAGGGGCTCGGAGTGCTGGGGGGTGTTCCGCGGGCCGATTGACGGGGCAGGGTTAACCTGCGATCTCACTTCGCATGACTGACCGGCCGCCGCCTGGTGAAACTACCGCCTCGGCCCTAGTCGGTCGGAAATTATTTATGCCTAGTCCGTGCGGAAGAGTGCAAACCGCCGCTGACAAAGTTGCAAACCGAATTGCGTAACACCACCTAAGTTATTGATTTTATGGTGGGCTGTATAGGATTCGAACCTATGACCCGCTGATTAAGAGTCACTTTTTTGTAATTATCTTACAATGCGCTAACTTTCGCGAAAATAACGTAAATAGTTGTTATGTATATAAAAAGAAGCTTCCTCTTTACGCTCACCTTTACATCTAATACGCTCAAATTCGTTTCTTGGTGCTTACCTATTGCTTACCCGAATGCTGAAAATCGGCCTTGCTGATAATGCGCTGAATAGGGTTAGTCGAGAGAGCGCCACAACAAGCCCTGCTTACCCGAATGCTTACCTGACAATGGTAGCGCCGATTCCTGGGGAGGTCAGCGGCGCTAAAGTTTGAGGAGGAGGGGACGTACCTTGGGAACGCATTTAAGGAAATGGGCGGGTTGGTATGTGTCGTTATTGCTCTTGTTGGCACTCCTTATCACAAACGCTTTCTGGCTGTACGCGGTCTTGAGCCAAGCCGTGGGTTTGGATCACCAAGCCAGATATCGTGAGAACTTAATGAATGATCGCGCGGCATTGATAACGGCGATCACGCATGACTTCCGCACAAAGACGATAGATCAGGCTCAGGCCCTCTTGGATGACCCAGTGAGGAAGACAGAGAACGGCGATGAGATGCTGTCAGCGGATCAGGTGGTCTTTTGGTACCGTGACGGGCGCTTGCATCATATCGAAGACCTAGCCTCTCGCCCTTTCGCGACGTTCGAAATGGAGTGAGGACGGATGCCGAAACTCACCAAGCGATTTGTCGATATAGTCCGGCCTGCCGAGAAGGATGTCTTTCACTGGGATGATGACATTCCGGGTTTTGGATTGCGTGTCAAACCGTCAGGGGTGAAGAGCTACCTTGTACAGTACCGACAGGGGAAACGGTCCAGGCGCATGACGTTGGGGCGGCACGGCGTCATCACAGCCGACGAAGCCCGCAAGCTCGCCAAGAAGGAACTCGGGGCCGTAGCACACGGCAAAGACCCGGCTCAGGAGCGTGCAGACGACCGGCAAGCACCAACTGTAGGAGAGTTGGCCGCCGACTACATGGAGCGCCACGCGCGGCCCAATAAGCGCCCCTCGTCGATCCGTAACGACCGGCAGATGTTGGACAACCAGATCCTTCCCAAACTGGGCGCACAGAAGGTTGCCGATGTGACACGGCGCGATGTGGAGTCGATCTTCCTTGGCCTGTCCAAAACGCCATACCGGGCCAACCGGGTTCGCGCACTGCTGTCGAAGATGTTCTCCCTCGCCGTTCAGTGGGGCTGGCGCGCCGACAACCCGGTTCTTGGCCTCCCCAAGTATCAAGAGGAAATGCGGGAGCGTTGGCTTCGGCAAGAGGAACTGGATCGGCTATTCGAGGCCCTCGATAAGCACCCAAATCAGAAATGCGCCAACATCGTCCGCTTGCTCGTCCTGACCGGTGCACGGAAGAGCGAAGTCCTAAAAATGACATGGGACCAAGTGGACCTTGACCGTGGCGTCTGGACTAAACCCTCGCATCTTACAAAACAGAAAAAGAACCAGCATTTCCCACTGTCGGATGCAGCGATGCAGATCTTGGCCAGCATAGATGCCGCACGGGGGGATCGCAGCGCCTACGTCTTTCCTAGTCGCCTCTCAGCGGATGAGCCGACACAAGACATCAAACGTTTCTGGCAGGAGATACAGCGCGACGCCGATCTAACCGATGTTCGAATGCACGATCTTCGTCACACCTTCGCATCACATCTTGTGTCGAGCGGTACTAGCGAGGCTATCGTCGGGCGTCTATTGGGGCACACGCAACCTCAAACCACGCGGCGTTATGCACACTTGGCCGACGATCCGCTAAGGGAAGCAGCGAACAGGTTCGGCCGTACTGCTGGTTGAAGGTTGGCCAGATCGAAGAATGCAGGCGCAAGAGTTTGGATACATACCAAGCCGGACAATACGCTTCCGTCGAGGAGCAATTCACTCGCTTGTCTTGTTTGGATCTTGACTTTTACTACCATGTCGGGATTTGGTTTCGCTGGGAGTGCGTCCAAAATGCCGAAAGTGATTTACGTTACCGGTGCGCCAGCAGCAGGCAAGAGCTCAACGCTCAGCCAAATTTCTGCCCGCATACCAACCGTCAGCGTTTGGGAGTATGGTGAAAAACTCACAGAGCATGTGGCGCAAAAAAGTTCGAGCCAACTCAACCAGACCGACCTTCGTTCGCAATCTTCACAAGTCGTGACGACGAAAGATGTTGCTGAAGTAGATGCAGCGCTTCTTGCGTTTGTCGAAAACGAACGAGCCCGAAAACACATTCTAGTCGACAGCCACCCAGTCACAAAAGAGTCCTACGGTTTTCGGGTGACGCCATTTTCACTTCACCAGTTTTCGTCCCTACGACCGGATGAAATCTGGATGCTATTTGTCTGTCCCCAAACAACAAGACAGCGGATCGAAAATGACCCAGGTGGGCGTCCAATGGTCACTGAAGAAGAGGCTCGGACCCATACACTAATCCAGGCATCAGTTGCAGCAACGTATGGGATGTCCACCGGGTGTCCGATTTACATGTTCGACACCTCATGTCCTCAGGAAGAGTTGGTAGAGCGCCTAATTGGGCGACTCACATGAATAAGGTATCGGACAAGGCAAGAAGAATGAAAAGCCCCGAAAGCCCAAAATCTGTTGGTAGACAGGAAAGTGGTGCAGCGAGAGCAGAGAGCCGCAGGGTAGATCTGCGAAAAGCCATAAACGCTGTCTCCGACGTAGTTCAAAATAGGCCTCGGCCCCTCAGAGTCTTCGATCAGATACACATGAAGACTGGAGATATGGTCTTACAGAGTGAGATGATTGCTGACTGGGCCGACGGGAAGCGGTTGGCTTTTATTGGTGATGGAGATGCGATCAGCGTTTGCGTAGCTTATCTCCACGCTCGAGAGGTGCTTACGTTTGGCCCGTCCCTAATCACAGTATTCGATTTCGACGAACGGACAGTTGAGGCTGTCAAGAATTTTGCTGACCGGGAAGGTATTACGAAACTGGATGCACAACTCTACAACGTTCTTGATGCTTTCCCGGAGATGGGACGCTTTGATTGTTTCTATACCAATCCCCCTTGGGGAGCTTCAAACAACGGAGAGAGTGTAAACGTGTTCGTAGAACGCGGCATAGAGGCGACAGGCCATATGGGGGAAGGCGTTGTTGTAATTGCGGATGATGACGAACTTGATTGGCCAAAACAGGTTCTAGCAAATGTGCAAGGATTTGCAGCGGGGCATGGGTTCTATGTTTCTCGTATGCAGCGAAAGATTCACGAATATCATCTTGACGATGCACCGGAGCTGAGGTCGTGCAATTTGTATCTTGCTGCACTACCGGACAACCGCGTTCCCGCATCGAGTGTGCCAATTACGGATGCACAGCGTCTCGAGAACTTCTATGGTCTGTCGCAAAATCCGAGGGTTCGGTATGTCCTTGCTCGGCGGCGATTGGACTATGGTGTCGCGCATGAAGACGAGTACGAGCTGGAGTATTTAGAAGATGACGACTAATGAAATAATAAGACCTGGCGCTGGTGTGCTTTTCATGAAAGTGGGTACCCATGCAAATGAGAGTCTCGCAGACATAATCGAGCGTAAGAAAGAAGAGATCGATAGTACTGGATTTGGGATGTGGGGCTATGGTGGGAACACTTGTCATCCAGGGTCGATGGTTCAGCCATTTGCTCGAAGCTTCGCGGAACGAGATCAATCCATTTATCTGTGTATGGAAGAAATCGAGTCCAAGCATTTTGCCAGTGGCGTTGCGGCCGAATACTCTGTTGACGGCGAAACTTGGGAAGAAATACCGGATACAGTTGAGGTTAGAGGTTCGCGCTATGCATTGGTTGTCGATGAGTTACACGAGCAACACTTCATGCTGCCACTGGAGAAAACACGAGTTCCAGTAGGCCCGAGTACGGGCCGGCTCGGGAGCCGTTACATTAAAGGGCAAGTAGACAAAGCTTGTTTGGAGATCCTCGACGAACCTGAGCGGTCAAATGAAGAAGATCAACGCGAAGTCGAGATCCACCTCGTTTCTAGATTGAGAGATCCTTATGCGGTGTTTCTGAGAGGCGAAAGGTGAAGTGGCCGCTGGAATGGGACCAGTTACGCCCGCTTTCCACATGCTATAGATGACGAAGGTGCTTTTGGAATCGCCGGTGTTGATAACTGACGCACTCGGCTTTTCTCAAACTATAGGATCCACAAGTATAGGTGACCTCAAAGAACTTGGGGAGAACCTCGAGCGTCAATTTCACGAGTTCGATGCAAAAGTACCTCGTAAGTTTGCCTTGGTCTCCGGCTCGAAGGTCATTGGCACGCGTGAGTTTGCAACGCTTCGCTTCAATGACATGTTTGTTCTGCATGCGACCCGGAAGATACAGGATAGCGCACTAGCTTTCCTCATTAGCGGATCACTTTTGTTTCATAAAATGCTCTTGGAAGGGCAAATTCCTAGAGGTGGCCTTGGTTTTGGTGAGATCTACCGGTCTGGGGATTTGCTCATAGGTAATGGTTTTCTTGATGCCTACCATGCAGCAGAGAAGCGCGATGACAGATCGCGCAACATATGTGCCGTGCAGTTGTCGCTAACGTTTTTGAGAACCATACCAAACACGGAACATGTCTATAGGTTGCTCTGTAGATATGACGGAAACTTTTACATTCACCCATACACGCTGACCGATCCGGATATGGGGTTATTTTCGCCAGGACGAGTATTGAGGTTATTGCAAGCGTCTGGCGCAAATGGCGAAAAGCTTGTTGCGACCGAACGGTTCCTGGAGGGGTTGGAGGACTACGACTCGGCCAAACTGGATAGATCGGATGATAGACCAGGGTAGGGAGTAGGTTGCGCGCCTTCGACGCAGCCACTTAGTCATCGTAAGTAAAGATCCAGTCTTTTAGCGGTGAAGAATGGAGAAGTCTTCACCGGGTACCAGCACCTTAGGTGCTTCTTTCCGCAAGCTCTCAATGTAGCTAGTGAGGGCGTTCAGAATGAGTGGAGGCTCTGTTTCGTCGCTAGTGCAGCTGAAGCATATACTGATTGCACGATCAACGTTCGGCTCGGCACACACCCTGTCTCGTGTGGAAGGAATCCAGTAATTTAGTACTAGGTGGGCGATAAGCTGTTCGAAGCAGCCAATGCATTCTGTTACTTTACCATCACCAACAACGGAAATTGCACGGATTGCGCGTTTGTCTCCGGTAACCATGAGTTTTCCAGAACGATTGATGAGTATTGCTAGTAGCTGGCTTTCACCTCCATCAAGCTCGAGATTGATGCGGCGTGCTTCCGCCTCGAAGTCTGCAGCGATCGCTAGTTCGCTTTCATCTGGTTCCAAGAAGGAGATTTGCTTCAGGATCGCTCCAAGCGCCGCCTTTGCTGTTTCGGCGCTTTGTATCCTCGAGCTTCGGTCGATCTTGTTGGTCACGACGTAACGTCCGACACCCAGCATAGATGGAGACGCACCTGACGGAGAGAGTGCCTCAAGCATCTCTTGCTCTAGAGAGAAGCAAGCAGTCTTTAGAACGACATCGTTATCTAACAGAACTAGGTCAGCCATCATTCCCGGTCATAACCTCCTCCAGGTAGTAGGCTGAACCGTCACCTAGCGCTTCCCAGTTTATTTCCCCGTGTGCGATACCGTTCACTTCCTTCCAAGTCGGTTTCTGTTCTGAATATATAAACCTCATGGCTGCCATAGCGGCCGGCCACGCATTGCGCTGATACGCCAAGCACAATGCGAGTGTGCCGGGCTCTATCGCGTATTCCTTAGCGGCTGTGAGGGCCGACCTAGCCAACGTAGGAGCGTTGAAGCGATCAACATTGGTTTCAATTAGGGGCTGTGATGACCCAGTTAAGAGGGTGAGCGCAAACCGATCTGCTTCGTTCTCTTGTTCGTCATCGCCCTTGGCACGGGCTGGGTCTTCCAGATCCACAAGGGCTGGTGCGTCTGCTAGGTGTCTGAGCACTATGTGGCCCAATTCATGCGCCAACGTGAATGCAACCGGTGCCGGGTACAGTGCATTCCGGCCCAGTAGGATCGCGTAGCGATCTCCAATTCGCACGGCCATAGCATGCATAGACTTCGCTTCTAACGGGAATACGCGGAGGTAGATGACAGGAATTCCAATAGCCCAGCATGTCGCTATCAAAGTGCGTAGGTCGACAAATTCGTTTTTTGCTAGGATTGCTCCTCGCAGTTGCTCTGCAGTATCAATTGTTGTGTGTGGGGTATGTAGGGTACGGAGTAAGACTCCCCCAATAGACATCCCAAATGAAGTTAGAGCTCCTTTTTGGAGTTCGTCTTTCGCTGAGAGGTTCTTAAACAGCGCTTCGTCATTCCAGACAAACTCGACCCTTTCACCTAGTAGTGGTTTCGGCTCCAAGCCGAGGCGTCGGGCAATTGCAAAACGCAGCTCTGCCCGGCCGGAGGGCGATTGGGCGGCTTCGTCCGTCCACCACTTTGGCCAAGCAGCTTCAATTGCACTTCGACTAATTCCTGCTTCCAGCAGCAGTTCAACCAGCGAACTCTCATCCTTGCCCAAAATTCCCCCCTAGAAGCTCATAAAGCTTGCCGCATTTGGGCGCGAATGATGGTACTACAGCAGCGCGCCTTGAGCTTGTGCTCCCCTTAGCATGCTTGGGCCGCTGCGAATATACTCTACAGCCTCGTGCCATTCGTTTGGGTTGCAGCCTTCAATTGAATTAAGGAGAGATACTTTATCACTCTGCAGCTCCAAGGGGTCCAACAATCGAACCCAATAACTATCTGTGAGAAAGGCAGAGAGATTTACTTCATAGTCCGCATTTTCGGTATCGCTCGCGACCTTCTCAAGTAGTGCAGTTACTTGTGATGGGCCCACCGGGGCACGATTTCCGCCAGCATTTCGGTACGCTGACGGGTCAAATGGGACTTCGTGCTGAACTGAAAGACGATGATCGGATCGGCAAATGAGCGCATTGTGTCTACTTTTAGGCCCTTTTGCGCTGTCTCCACGGCTGGTTACTAGTGCACTTCGTGGGAGAGGCTTAACGACACCATACATGTCAATGTATGAGCGCCAAACTACGGTTCGCGTCGGCTCCACATCGACCATTTTTGGCTTCGACTTCATGACAGAAAAGACGGCGCTTACAGGCGTCTTCGAACGGGCTAAGGCGCTTGTGATAGTTGCAGGTGGGTTGCCAACACCCCAAAAGAATACTCCGCCGCTTGCTACTCGTTCCGTCTCTTTTCGTGAGACAATGCTGCTGAGCGATTGTCCCGCCTCGGCCTGCATACGGGACCAGCATACGAACTCCCCTATCTCTTTGTGTTTGCGAAGTTCACCCACTGCATTAACCGACATAGAATACTGACCCTCTCCCTTAGCTTGAATGTCGCACGTGAGCTTTCCCGGCTCAACCGAATCGTTGGTTGATGAGGGGCAATTGGACGCCTTAGCCCTGCCTATTCAAGGAACACTAAACGGTCGCGGGTCCGCCGAATTGCTTGTTGGAGATCGTAGCTGTTGCCCTTGAGCCGTTTGGTTACTTCGCGTGCGACGAGCTCTGGCATTTTGGCCTCAATTTCTTCGTCACTAAGGCCCTTTGAAACGGCCAGACCCACCGCATTGCCGGTGCAAAGGGCGAGGTAGGTGTCGTGGGCGTCTCCTCGTGCAATCTCTTTTACCTGGTTTGGGGTCAGCCCTGACCGGAGTTCGCTCAGTTCTTGGGCTGCGATGCTCTGTGCCGCGTGCCAGATCGGGTGCAGTTCTTGTCGCGAAACGTTGCTGTCGCCCTGATGGTCCGCGAGGTATCGCACTTCTTGCAGGGCGTTCGCGATGACATCGCCTATGCCTGCCCCTAGATCGTCAATTGTCCGGATTTGATACTTGTCCTTCAGCTCCTTCTTTCCGGCGCGAACCTCGATCCGCCAGACCTCCAGATCAGGATCTTTACGGTCCTTGCCCCAGGCGGCGAACCAGAAGTGTTTGCGCCTCTCGATGGCTTCGCGCCTTTTGTTGTAGAGAATGATTTGGCGGCCTGGCTGCTTGCCGATTGTAACGCTCTCCGCGCGCCGTCCCCGGAAAACGGTTGCGGGCTGACTGCGGTCGTCTGTAGCGGCCTGGTCGCCCCAATAGGGCATGACCTTGCAATGCGAGTGCGCGACTACTTGTTCCGGGTGCAGTTCAAAGCTGTGGGTCTGAAAATCCATCGCGAAGTCCACCCGGTTAATCGCGTGATTTACGATCCGGCCACCCATACCGATGAATTCGGTATGCAGATTTGCGACGCAGGTTTGCCATCCATGAGCGAGTAAGGCGGTTGCGTGGGGTGAGGCGAACAAGTTCCACTGGCTTGCGTCCGCATTCTTTTTGACCATCCATTTCGCGCCTAAGGGGCCGGTATCAAGAAGATAGCGGTATCCGCCCTTCATGCCGTGACCAGCAATGTGGGCCTGAACCTTTTCTGGCCCGATTTCGACCAACACTTTGTCTTGCCGTGTTTCCGCTTCTTCGCGGGCTGCGTCCAGTTTCTCCATCACATCGACAGGCAGGGCACCCGTGAACGCGATGTCCAATGTATCGAACCCGGCATAAAGCAAATTCGCCATTTCATACGCTCCACTACGCTCGTGTAATTCTAGAGGGGGGTGTTACAAGGACCCCCTCTTGGTCTTGCCGTGCTGAATTCCTAACCCCAAATCCGATTACCAAGCCGCGCTGACGCGCAGTACGGCGCTCCGCGCCGGGGCCGCTTTGTGTTTTAGGGGCGGGGAGGGGGAAGGGGATTTGTTGGGAAGGGGGGTGGGATTGCGCGTACCGTTACGCAAACCCTTGGGGTTTGAGAAAGCCTTAGGGTTTTGGACCCCGTTACGATACGGGTTTGGGAACTTCTTAGGCCCTACGTTACGTAACGTAACGTTAGGGCCGGATGCCGTAACGGCACCCGGCCCGTAAGGTGAATACCGGAGGTACGGGGCGGGACGATACCCGAAGCCCAAACCAGCCTTAGCCGTTTCCGATATCCGCCCCCAAAATCCCCGACGGCGCGGCCAGCCCCGCCAGGGCAAAACCCTTACGTACGCATCGGGGGTGATGCACACCTGGAATGTCACGTGGCTGCCTTGGACGTATGGGCGCAGCGCAGCCGCTCGCACCATTCAATCAGATCCCGACGGCGATATCGTACGGACCGCTTCGACACTTTAATGAAATGAGGCCCGCCCCCTTTCACGCGCCACCCCTGTAAGGCGCGTATCGTATAGCTGAGAAATCCGGCTGCTTCGGTTTCGTCTATCAGGCGGTCCAGGTAGTCAGGATCGCGCGCCAGGTTTTCCGAAAGGTGCTGAAACTGCATTCGCTCACTCCGTGTGCGTTGCTGGCGGGTGAGCGATATGTGCGGCAGTTCTACGCCAAGAAAAATGCCAATAAATTGGCGCGCAATTTATTGTTTTTGGGCGCGTTGCATCTCTTTGAATTCAGGGGAAATCACCTGACGAATGGTTTCGTCCGAGGTGGTCTTGAATTGGCCTGCACGGTCAGGGTGAATCTTACAGAGATGGCTGCGGATCGGTTCGTAATGCGATGCCATGCTCTTCGAAGGGTCTATGGCACCTTGTTGCTTCAGGCTCTGGTAGGCGTTGAATATATCTTCCTTCTGGGAAGGCCGCTCACGTGCCGGTGCCACGACCTGTAACGGACCGGAAGGAAGAGCCGCGTAACGCTGTTCGACGTCCGCAAGAGCGGCAATCCGAACGGCGACGAACTTCATCCCGTTACCGGAAACGGTTTCCGTGTCCCAGTCCACCGAGACATTCCAAACGTCGGTCGGAATCCGTACCGGTGTGCAGGTCGGGGACCGCGGAAGGGCATATCCAATCGCCAGCAATTTTCCGCCTATCACCCGGCTATGAAGGTAGTCCTTCAGGTTCTGCTCGGCCTCGCGGAGGTTTTGGTTACGGTTCACGGTCGGCCTCAGTTGTTTCAGGCTGACGGCGAGCCCTTTTACCCAGCTTGAGTTCTCCGGCAAGTCTGGCATCTCTGGCTGCGCGATGGGCCTTGCTTGAAGGGCGCGTAAGGCTTCCAGGAGCTTCTCAGGTGCGAGTTCGTGGGGCGCTTTGCGCAAGGGAACGCCTGCTGCCCAAACCTCCCGCCAGATTTCTGTTTCATCACCCGGTTGCATGCATAGAAGGTGTAAGGAGTCGGTCGCGATCCACAACTGGAAATTATCCGGGTGTCTGGTGCACTCAGAAGCGGGCGTCCGCTTGCTTACCTATTGCTTACCCGGACAAATCCAGGTTCAAGGTGATAGGCCATAAGTCATTGAAATAATTGGTGGGCTGTATAGGATTCGAACCTATGACCCGCTGATTAAGAGTCAGCTGCTCTACCAACTGAGCTAACAGCCCCCGGAGCATTGCGTTGCTGGCGCGCGAAAAATGCTCTTGATTGGGATGCCCTTGTTCAGGCAGGCGCGGTTTCTAGCAAAGCGGCGGGCTGTTGCCAAGGGGGTAGGGCCGGGAGCGCCGTTGCGGGCCGAACCCATCCTAGCTTGTGGGGAACAGCCAGAGCGAAACCAGGTACGAGCCCGCCATGATCCAGACGCATGCGCAGATCGAAAAGAAGATCTTCGTCAGTTTATACGTGCTCTCCCACCATCTGGTCGTTCCGGACCTTTGAAGCCCGAGACCCTTCAAGGCCGTTTCCAAGTCTTCGGGCGGCGGGGCCAGGCGCCGGCCGGTCCCGGGGTCTTTTTCTGAAAAGAACACATAGGTGGAGGAAGGGGACATGCGGTGTTTCGCCTCCAGTTCAACCGCCATCATCACCAGTCGGTCCATCCGTTCGGTCAGATAATCGTGGACCGTCGAAGCGCCCAAATTGAAGATCACACCGAACAGGGCGATCAACAGGCCGAAGAAGGCCAGATAGACGGACCCGCCCACGCCTGTCTTATCCGCCCCTCCCACGACCAGGCCGGAAACGACCGCCGAAACCGCGTTCAGTGTGACGACATTCCGCGTCAGGTCGAAATGCCGTCCATGCAGCACCGAAACCCTGTCGATGATCACGTCCCGGGCCGCCATTGGATCCTCCGGTTCTAGCATGGGCACTCCATTTGGGCCTGTCCGCCCGGATCCGGCATAGCACTCTCCCTTCACCCCGCCCTCTCGGGCGAGGATGTTTCGGTATGCACCGCAGGAGAGGATACAGGAATACCGTGTGGCTGTCGCGTGCCGGCCGGCGGTTCATGCCGCGGGCAGGTGCGGCCGGGTCCGGGGGGATGGGAATTGGCGTCTTTCAGGGCGCGCGCGTCAATGCACCGTCTCGTCCCACCGTCTTCCGATCTTGGTGTCGCGGTGGATATAAACGTTCATCAGCAGACCGAAGCCGATCATGATGGTCAGCATCGCGGTACCGCCATAGGAGATCAGCGGCAGGGGCACGCCGACGACCGGTATCAGGCCCAGCACCATGGCGACATTGATGAAGACGTAAAGCGAGAGAGTGGAGACGACCCCCATCGCCAGCAGCCGCCCGAACTGGGTCCGCGACCGCACCGCGATGAACAGGCCGTAGATCATCACCAGGGCGAAGAGCGCCAACACCAGTGCGCCGCCGATCATGCCGAATTCTTCCGCCAGCATGGTGAAGATAAAGTCTGTCTGTTTCTCGGGCAGGAAGTTGAGGTGGCTCTGCGTACCTTTCAGGAACCCCTTACCGCTCAACCCACCGGAGCCGACGGCGATCTTGGACTGCAGAATGTGATAGCCCGCGCCCAATGGATCGCGCTCCGGATCCAGAAAGGTCATGATCCGTTGTTTCTGATAATCGTGCAGAAAGCTCCAGCCGAAGGGCAACGCTCCCAACCCCAACCCGATCACGGTCAGAAATTTCCAGATCCGCACGCCGGCCAGGAAAAACAGAATGCCGCCGCCCGCGACCAGCATCACGGCGGTTCCCAGATCCGGTTGCCGCAGGATCAGGGCGACCGGCGCCAGGATCATGATCAGGGGCACGATCAGAAAGGCGGGCCTGCCCACATCCTCCAGCGTCAGGCCGTGGAAATAGCGCGCCAGCGCCAGCACCAGCGCGATCTTCATCAGTTCGGAGGGCTGTAGCTGAAAGACCTTCAGATCGATCCAGCGTTGCGCCCCCATGCCGATCACGCCCATGAATTCGACCGCCACCAGCAGGCCCAGCGCCCCGAAATAGAACAGATAGGCGAAGCGCATCCAAAGCCGGATATCGATCAAGGCAAGCACGAAGATGATGCAGAGGCCGACGCCGAACCGCACCGCCTGGCGCGAGGCCCAGGGTTGCCAGTCGCCGTTCGCCGCCGAATAGAGCATGGCGAAACCGACCGCGGCGATGGCGCAGACCAGAAAGATCAGCAGCCAGTTGATCTGAAAGATCTTTTGCTGAAGCGTCAACTCCGGCGCGCCGAATTCGCTGAGGCCCGACCGCATCAGCCCTGTCCTTCCGCGTCTGCCGGATTGGGTGTGACCGTGGGCCCGCCGCCGGTCTCGCCGTTTGCGGCGCCTGTTCCGCCGGCCGCCACCTCGTCGGCGAAGAGCCGCTGGGTTTCCAGCAAGACATCCTTGGCGATCGGGGCCGCGACGCTGGAGCCGCCGCCGCCATGCTCGACAATCACCGACACGACGAAGCGCGGGTCGTGCACCGGCGCATAGCCGACGAACAGCGCATGGTCGCGCAGCCGCCATTCCAGGTCTTCGGACTTGCGCACGCCGGTCTCGCGTTCCGCCTTGCTGATCCGGCGCACCTGGGCGGTGCCGGTCTTGCCGCCCATGCCCCAGCCCGGATCGTCGATGGCCGAGCCGCGCGCGGTGCCGCGCCTGTGATTCACCACCTCATCCAGGCTTTGCAGGATGATCCGCAGGTGTTCGGGATTGAGATTGAGGGAAGGGATATCCTCCGGCTTGCGCCCGCGCACCGTCCGCCCGTCGATATCGTCCATCGCCAGATAGGGCGTCACGGCCTTGCCGCCGTTGACGATGCGCGCCGTCATCACCGCCAGTTGCAGCGGCGTGGTCAGGACATAGCCCTGGCCGATGCCCACCACCAGCGTCTCGCCCGCATGCCAGGATTCGCCGAGCGCGCCGCGTTTCCAGGCCTTGGTCGGGATCAGGCCGCCTTTCTCGCCCAACAGGTCGATTCCGGTTGGGTCGCCCAGGCCCAGCTTCCTGGCCGTCTCGGCGATCTTGTCCACGCCGATCTTGCGGGCGACGTCATAGAACCAGATGTCGCAGCTTTCCCGCATGGCGTCGACCAGATCCATATGGCCGTGCCCGTGCCGTTTCCAGCAATGGAAGCGGCGGTTGCCGAGTTGCATATGGCCGGGGCAGAAGGTCGAATGGTCCGCCGGAATGCCGTTTTCCAGCGCCGCCAGCGCGACGGCGATCTTGAAGGTGGAGCCGGGCGCATAGCGGCCCGCCGTGGCCTTGTTGGTCAGCGGCGAATAGGGGTTGTTGACCAACTCGTTCCATTGCTTGGTGCTCAACCCGGCGCTGAAGGCATTGGGATCGTAGGCGGGCGTGGAGGTGATGGCGCGGACCGCGCCGGTATGGGCGTCCAGCACCACGACGGCGGCGGCGCGTTCGTCCTTGATCCGGGCGCGGATCATCTGCTGCAGGCGCATATCCAGCGTCAGGCGCACTTCCCGGCCGGGCTGGCCTTCCTGGCGGTCGATCTCCTTGATCACCCGACCCAGTGCGTTGACCTCCACCTGGCTGGTGCCGCCGGTGCCGCGCAGCGCCAGATCGTATTTCTTTTCGATTCCGTTCTTACCGATCCGGAAGCCCGGCAGTTCCAGCAGCGGGTCGTCGGTCAGGTCCTTTTCCGAAACCGAAGAGACATATCCCACCACATGCGCCATGTCCGGGCCGTAGGGATAGTGGCGGGTCTGGCCGACTTCGATGCTGACGCCGGGTAGGTCCGGGGCGTTGACGCCGATGCGGCTGACTTCCTCCCAGGTCAGGTTGTCGCTGACCGTGATCGGCACGAAACCGCGCCGGCGTTTGGATTCCTTCAGGACACGGGCGACCTCGTGATCCTGCAAATCGATCACTTGGGTGAGCCGGTCCAGCACCGCGGCCACGTCCTTGGCCTGTTCGCGGACCAGGGTCACCTGATAATTCTGAATGTTGATCGCCAGATAGTCGCCGTTTCGGTCGACGATGAAGCCGCGCGGCGGGGCCAGCAGCCGGAAATTGACCCGGTTTTCCTCGGCCAGCGTCTTGTACTTCTCCGACTCGACGACCTGAAGATAGTACATCCGCCCCAACAGGCCGCTCAGCAACAGCATCTTGCCGCCGGTCAGCAAGGCGGCGCGGCGGGTAAAACTTTTCGAACGGGTGCGTTCCGGCTTCATCGGGTTCTATCTTTCACGAACCCGGCCCGGCCGGCTTGAACAGGCCGCAAGCCGTTCGGGGGCCGCCGTCCGATGTTCGAAACGAAACCCATCCTACGGATGCCCCGGTACGGGCAAAATGCGGTGCAGCGCCGCGAACAGCAGCGACAGGACCGGATAGAGCGCGATTGAGGAGATATAGGCGAACAGTCCCGGCATCGGGTCGATCACCAAGCCGCCCAGGGCGGAAATCAGCATCCAGCGTAAAGCTTCAGCCGCGCCGGCGACCAGCATGAAGCCCCACCAGACAACGCCGAAGGACTTGCCCAGGAAGACCCGGCGCTGTCCGGCGACCAGACCGAACGCGATCAGATAGATCGAGGCGTTTACACCCATCGGCGCCCCTGTGACGATGTCCTCGAAAAGTCCGATCAGAAAGACCACCCATAGGGGCGTCATGGTCGGCCGGTAAATCGACCAATAATACAGCGAGGCCAGAACCATCATCGGCGCGACGGGGGCGAAACCGGGCGCATGCAGGGGAAGGATGTTGATCAGCGCAAGCAGCAGGGTCAGCAAAGCGGGTAGGGCGCAGCGGCACCCGATATCCACTCTTTGCAGCACCGTGACCTGCATTGCCTTGCCTTATTCAATGCCCGGGAGCGTGTCGTTCCCGCTATTCGTTCGAGGTTGCCGCCGCCGCTTCAGCCGCCAGGATCCCATCCCGGCCGAAATCGACCAGACGGACCAGCTCCAGGCGGTCCTCACTGGCGAAGGGGCGGACCCGCACGCCGTTTTCGCCCACTTTGGTTATTTCCCCAACCGGAATTCCCGGGGGAAATGCGTCGCCGTGGCCCGAGGTAACGATCCGTTGTCCGACTTCCAGGGCCGCGTTGGCGGAGACGAACAACAGGCGCGGGCTGCTGGAATTGTCGCCGGCCAGTACTGCGCGCACGCGGGTTTCTTCCACCATCACCGGAATCCGGCTGTTCAGGTCGGTTATCAGCAGGACCCGGGCCGAATGGTCGCCCACGGACGCGACCCGGCCGAGGAGTCCGTCGTCCAGGATCGCGGCCTGGCCTTTTTCCACGCCGCCTTGCGCGCCCTCGTTGATCAGCACGCTGCGGACGAAGGCGCCGCCGCGTTCGCCGACCACGCGGACGGTGACATAGGTCACGGAATCTTTTGGATCGTAGGAGAGGAGGCCGCGGAGCTGACGGTTCTCCGCCTGCAGGTGCAGCGCCGCCGCCTGCCATTGTTTCAGCCGGGCGTTTTCCTGCCGCAACCGCTCGTTTTCCTGTTGCAGATGGGCCAGATTTTCGACCCGGTCGACCATATGCGCGGCGGTCGCGACAGGGCGAGAAGCGGCGTCAAGCAGCGGGGCGATTGCATCGGTAACCGTTGTGCGGGCTTTCTCGAAGGCTTCCGGGTCGGATTTGCCCACCGCCATGATGGCGGCTGCGCCCCCCAGAAGCAGGACGAACGCAAACCGCTGCGCGAAAGAGCGCAACGGCAGTGCAATTCGTGTAACGGCTCCGGGTCGAAGGGCCATGCGCCCAACCTCAACTTAACAAGATACGCTATTATTCTACCGTTATACTTAAGATACCGTTAAGAGTCTTAAGTAATCGACTATTAGTACATGCTGATCAGGACGTTGCGAAGCGTGCGCATTTCTTCCAGGCAACGGCCGGTTCCCAGCGCCACGCAGGACAAAGCGTCGTCGGCGATAGACACCGGCAGGCCGGTCGCGTGCCGCAGCACGAAATCCAGGTTAGACAGCATGCCGCCGCCGCCGGTCAGGACGATGCCCTTGTCGACGATGTCGGCCGCCAGTTCCGGCGGCGTCTGTTCCAGGGCGACCTTCACGGCCTCTACAATGGCGCCCACCGGTTCAGCCAGGCTTTCCGCGATCTGACGCTCGGAAATCACTAGCTCTTTCGGGACGCCGTTCATCAGGTCCCGGCCCTTTATTTCCATCAGTTTGCCGTCGCCGTCGGTCGGCTGGCAGGCGGAGCCGATTTCCTTCTTGATGCGTTCGGCGGACCCTTCACCCACCAGAAGGTTATGGTTCCGGCGGATATAGGCGATGATCGCCTCGTCCATCTTGTCGCCGCCGACGCGGACGGATCGGGAATAGACGATGCCGCCCAGCGACAGCACGGCGACTTCCGTCGTGCCGCCGCCGATATCGACCACCATGGACCCGGTCGGCTCGGTCACCGGCAGGTTTGCGCCGATGGCGGCGGCCATCGGTTCCTCGATCAGGAAGACCCGGCGGGCGCCGGCGCTTTCCGCCGACTCCTGAATCGCGCGGCGCTCCACGGCTGTCGAGCCCGAGGGCACGCAGACGATAACCTGCGGACTGGCGAAGCTGCGCCGGTTGTGCACTTTCCGGATGAAATGCTTGATCATTTCCTCGGCGACCTCGAAGTCGGCGATAACCCCGTCGCGCAGCGGCCTGATCGCCTGGATGTTGCCGGGCGTGCGGCCCAGCATCATTTTCGCTTCGTCGCCGACGGCGAGAACCTGCTTTTTGCCCTTCACCTCTGCAATCGCCACCACGGACGGTTCGTTCAGGACGATGCCGCGGCCCTTTACATAGACCAGCGTGTTCGCCGTGCCCAAGTCGATCGCCATGTCGGCGGACAAAAATCCAAGGAGTCGTGAAAACATTCTTTCGTCTTTACCCTTTGTTTGCCCGGCACTTGCGATCACAAGAACCGGCAAATGAATGGACACTGATCCAAAGTATTTAAAATAGAGTAAAGAGTGCCCATCCGATTAAGATGGGAATTTACTGGTAAACACTAAACGAAGCAACGGGGAACACCGCAGAAACCCTAAAATTCAAGGTTTCGCTTAATATAGTAGTTGTTATGACAACATAATTTGAATTTCTATATAAAACAAAGGCTTAAATATTTGCTGATAATGGATATCGGCTAGCCGCTCCGGTTTGGCAGTAGATAACAAATACAAAGCCTGCGGACGATCAATTTTCTGGCCAAAAATAAACAGTTGTTGTGACAACCAGTGTCTGGTTTCGGCGGTTTCCCGGGCGGTGGAGCCGGTAAAGAAAACGGGGCGCCGAAGCGCCCCGCTTGGATCGATCCGTCCGATCCCCGTTGAGCGTGCGCCCGGCGGGGGGACTTGTCTTAGTTCTTGGTCTTATCGACCAGCGCCTTCTCGGAGATCCACGGCATCATACCGCGCAGTTTCTCCCCGACATCTTCGATCGGGTGCGCGTCGTTCAAGCGGCGGGTCGCCTTGAAGTTGGTCTGGTTGACTTTGTTCTCCAGCATCCAGTCGCGGGTGAACCGGCCCGACTGAATGTCGGCCAGGACGCGGCGCATCTCATCCTTCGTTTCCTCGGTGATGATCCGCGGGCCGGTGACGTATTCACCGTATTCAGCCGTATTGGAGATCGAGTAGTTCATGTTGGCGATGCCGCCTTCATAGATCAGGTCCACGATCAGCTTCACTTCGTGCAGGCACTCGAAATAAGCCATTTCCGGCGCGTAACCGGCTTCGACCAGGGTTTCGAAACCGGCCCGGATCAGTTCCACCAGACCGCCGCACAGGACAACCTGCTCACCGAACAGATCGGTTTCGCACTCTTCCTTGAAGGTGGTCTCGATGATGCCGGCACGGCCGCCGCCGTTGGCGCACGCATAGGACAGGGCGATTTCCAGCGCGTTGCCGGAGGCGTCCTGATCGACCGCGACCAGCGTGGGCACGCCGCCGCCGCGCAGATATTCGGACCGCACCGTGTGGCCGGGGCCCTTCGGCGCGATCATGAAGACGTCCAGGTCCTTGCGCGCCTCGATCAGGCTGAAATGCACGTTCAGGCCGTGTGCGAAACACAGCGCGGCGCCTTCCTTCATGTTGGCGTGCAACTCGTCGCGGTAGATATCGGCCTGCAGTTCGTCCGGCGTCAGCATCATGACGACATCGGCCCAACTGGCGGCTTCGGTCGGCGTCATGCAGGTGAAGCCGGCGCCTTCCGCCTTGGCGCGCGTGGCCGAACCTTCGCGCAGGGCGACCGCCACGTCGGCGACACCGCTGTCGCGCAGGTTCATGGCGTGTGCGTGACCCTGGCTGCCATAGCCGACGATCGCGACCTTTTTCGTCTTGATAAGATTAACATCCGCATCGCGGTCGTAGTAGACACGCATCTTGGCGCTCCCTTCCATTGTCGGTGTGCTTGAACGTGGACTGTGCTTGAAAACCCGCGCGGTTCTAACGATCTTGGCCCCCGCGCGCAATGCCGGAGATGGCGGCGAAGGCTTGGAAACGAGTGCTTTGCCCAACGCTCACAAACCCGCCGCAGCGGTCTTCCTCTCCGGTTTTCCCTAAGTGACGGTTCAGGGCGTGGTGACGTGGGACCCGCGCGACATGGCGACGACGCCCGACCGTGCGATTTCGGTTTCGCCGAGCGCCCGCATCAATTCGACGAAACTATCGACTTTGTCCGGCGACCCGCTGATCTGGAAAATGAAGGACTCCAGCGTGGTGTCCGCCACCGTCGCCCCGAAAATGTCGGCGATCCGCAGGCTCTCCCGGCGCTGATGATCCTGCGCCTTGACCTTGACCAGGGCCAGTTCCTTTTCCACCGACGGTCCTTCGATGGTCAGATCGTGGACATTGTGGATCGGGACCAGACGGTCTAGTTGCGCCTTGATCTGCTCGATGATCATCGCGGTGCCGGTGGTGACGATGTTGATGCGGCTGACGGACTCGTCCTCCGTCACCGTGCTCACCGTAAGGCTTTCG
>JANQIT010000326.1 GCA_028282025.1 Hwanghaeella sp.
TGGAACAGAGAACACTACAAACAATCGACACACCGTTCGGCTCGAGTGTGTTACCCATGTCTTAGGTACGTTCTGTTACCTATGTCTCCGGGTCGGACAATATGTAAAGTGGCGGAGACGGACCAAGAAGGTTCGAACTCCATATTTGAGGTGCTTGAGGACTGGAACGATCAGTTAAGCCATCTCGATTTGAGCGATTTGGATTTTGATGATGAGGGGGCGGAATGATGAGCGCACCCTCCGCTTCAGGTCTCAAGACCGTGTTTCAAGTATCCGGCAATCCGAAACCTAACGTCAAGACGGCACGGCAAAACCGTCCACCGCCTTTATCGTTGCGCTTGAGCGCCGCTGAACGCGCGGCTTTGGAGAAGGATGCGGGCGGCGTGCCGCTCGGCACTCATATCAAAGCTAAGCTGTTCAAACAGCGGGTGCGCAAGAAAGCGGTCGTGCAGGATGCCGAATCTCTGGCGCGCGCATTGGGATTGCTGGGCCAATCGGAACTCTTCCGCAATCTCGATGCGATCCGGCGCGGTATTGAAGCTGGCGATTTGATCCTGTCCGCCGATCAGCAAGAGCATATCGCCAGTGCTTGCGCCGCTGTGCTGTTGATGCGGAATGAGTTGATCAAAGCGCTGGGCTTGAAGCCGGAGTAAACGCCCCATGTTGTTTGTCGGCAATCAGCGCGGCGGCGGCAAGAATCTGGCGCTGCATTTGATGAAAGAAGAAAACGAGCGCGTTGAGATTCACGATCTGCGCGGCTTCGCCTCTGACACGCTGGCGGGGGCGTTTAAGGAGTCTTACGCCATCAGCCGCGCCACCAAATGCAAACAGCATCTATTCTCGCTAAGCATCAACCCGTCGCCGCGCGAGACGGCCAGCACGAAGGATTTTGAAGACGCGATAGCGCGGGCGGAAGAAACGCTGGGCTTGTCGGGCCAGCCCCGCGCTATCGTGTTTCATGAAAAGGCCGGGGATGACGGAAAAATCCGCCGTCACGCCCATGCCGTTTGGTGCCGGATCAATACCGAAGAGATGAAAGCGATTCAGCTATCATTTACAAAGCGCAAGCTGATGGAGTTAAGCCGCGATCTCTACATTGAACATGACTGGAAAATGCCGCGCGGGATGATGGATGTACATTCCAAAGACCCGCGCAATTTCTCACTGGCCGAATGGCAGCAAGCCAAACGCGCCGGAAAAGACCCAAAAGAGGTCAAAGGCATTTTCAAAGACGCTTGGGCCGTATCTGATTCCCGCGCCGGATTTGCCAACGCCCTGGCGGAACGCGGCTACATCCTCTCTAAAGGCAAGCGCGGCCATGTCGCCGTGGATTTTAAAGGCGAGGTTTATCCCGTCTCCCGCTGGGTGGAGATAAAGGCCAAACAGGTGCGGGCCAAGCTCGGCGGTCATGCTGATCTGCCAAATGTGGAACAAGCGCAGGCGACCGCCGCGGGGCAGGTCGCGTACCGTCTCAAGGAGCTTCATGCCAAGCAGGCACGGAAGGAGAGGGTGGAAAAGCTGAAGCTGGCCGCGCAGCGTGAGGATTTACGCACGCAGCAACAGCTTGAGCGCCAGAATCTCGTCAAAGAGCAAATGGCCCGAAAGGCGGCGGAGGCCGCCGAACGCGAGGCCCGATTGCGCAAGGGACTGTTTGGTTTGCTGGATCGTGTGACAGGCAAACGCAAACAAACGCTGGAACAAAACCAGCAAGAAGCCAACGCTGCCAAGGTGCGCGACAGACAAGAACGCGCCCAGATATCGCAGGCGCAACAGGAACGGCTAAACACGTTGCGGCAAACGGCGGAGACCGCGAAAGCCAGACACACCGCGATTAAAACCGAACTGCGCCAGGATTATCAGTGGCTCATGCCGCCGGACCCGCCAACGCCGGAACAACGGCTGGAAGCGTTCAAAACACGCAGACGAAACCAAGAGCAATCCCGCACGCGCTCACGGGACGGCCCAAGTATGGAGATGTAAACACCTTAAATGGGTGAGGGGTGCATGTCCTCATGCAACCCTGCCCCTATGGCGAATAGTGGGTGTGCAAACGGAAAGGAAAATCGGCGGCGGGCGCACAAGCCTCATGCCCCATGAGGCGCGGAGCCTCGGGAGACCGCCTATTTTCCTTGAAGTGCGCTGAGGGCAAAGCCCTAAGCTCTCTGATAGAATAGCTAACGAGCGCAAGTTACTCGGAATTTCTATTCGACCCTTGAGACCTATCACCGCGTCGATCCGAAAGGGCTTTGATTAGACGGTCTTTTTCTTTGATTAGACGTTCTTTTTCCAAGTTCTGCTCATGCGCTAAATGGTATTTTTCAAGTGTTTGCTCAGCAAACTTTTTCAACTCGTCATCGTTTCTCTGTAGATCGAAGACCATCTGCTGCGCTTCGGCCAATTGGTGCTTAAGTTTTTCGACTTGGGATCTATTTTTTAAAAAAGGACAAGTCTTATGTATAACAAGGCGTGCTAAATCAGTCAGAACGAGGACCAGAATCCATACTAGTACTATTACCAGTATAAGTTCTGTCGGTGGAATCTCTCCCGCCAAGATCGTTACTAGGATTTCCTCTAGCTTGCTCAATTGACTTTAACCGCCGACTCAGCCCATTCATATAGGCGATGTGTTCCGCATTCCATGAAGCTCGAAGCGAAATCATCTCATCAACCGACATTTCGATCAAGTCGATTGGCTTGTTTTTTTGGACAGGTCTTAGGTCAGAATTCTTAGACATTTCAATGGTTTCTATTAATATGTAAATCTCCCGACTCACCAAATTTCCTTCATATAAAGAAGTTAGCAGAGTCGGTAATTCTTCGCAACTTGTGCTTAATTTTAGAATTTTTAAAGTTCCCACTTTGTCGATATTTCCGGAATTTCCATTTGTTTCAAATCTTCCCAAAACGTTGCAAATGTGTAATATCATCACAACAAATTGCTGTAAGCAGGGGATAAAATGGGTCAAAAACTAAGAGCAAACGTGTCCGATAAGTTACATGCTGTAATCAATCGGGTTCGGATTGATGAAGGGTATAAAAAAGGAAAGGCTTGCCGTTACCTTTTAGACTTGGCGTTGGAGAATGCCAGCTATCCTCTGAAGGACTACGGTAATAGTGGCAGCAATAGCTGCACGATTGAGATTGCGGATACAAAGTGGCACAGCACCAGAGACTATAGAGTCAAACACGATGTGGCCACGAAGGCCGCGTTTTTTCGTGATGTCCTTAACAGAGGCGCTTCGTATTATGAAGATCACTCGTAAGCCTATTTTTGTATCTTTTATGTATTGTGTTGAGAGTTAAAACTTTGTCGGCTCTCATTAAAAATAACCGGGGGATGCAACGGGGGCTTGCCCCCTTGCCGAGGTCCGCTTGCGGGCCGAGTAGCGCAGCGCTGGTCATACCAGCGCACACCTTGCGCAAGTTTTTAACGCTCCGCGTTCACTGAGTTCTCTGATTTGGTACTACCGTTGCCGCAGGGATGATGTCTCATGCGTGGCGGGGTCTCTGCTATGAAGATGGTTAGGATTGTGCCGGGTCAGCCGTCATCATCAGGCACTTGATCCGCGATGAGATTTTCGGCGGTGTCGAGTCCGGCTTGAGCGGCTTTCAATTGCTCTCCGATATCCCAAAGAGTCTTAATCAGGGTGTTGGCGATATCTCTATCCATGATGTGTCCTTTTTGTTGGCGGTCGTGCGGTGTTTGCGGGGTTGTAAGAAAGATCGTACCGCCTGAAGGCCCGTTGCAGCGTCATACGTGATACGCCGAGTGTCCGGGCTACATGGCCGCAAGTGTGATGTTCCTTGGTGATGCTGTGATGAGCCTGCTGCACCGTCTTGAGATCGAGGAGAGGGGGACGGCCAATGCGCTTACCCTTACGCCGCGCGGCCTCGATCCCTTCCTTGGTGCGGCGTGACAAGATACGCCGCTCATATTGCGCGAACCCGGCAAGGATCGTGTAGAAAAGTTCCCCCTCCGGCGTGGTGGTGTCCAAATGCATGGTGACGATATGCATGTTGATACCGCGCGCCAGCAGCTTTTCCATGGTCAGCAAGGCATCGATGGTGGAGCGAAACGCCCGGTCCAAGTCCCAAACCACAAGCGTGTCTCCGGCGCGCAGCGTTTTTAGAACGGTGTCAAAGACCGGGCGGGCCTGCGCCACGGCGGATACATGCTCGATGAAAAACTCATCGCACATGCCTTGCAGTCCGGCGGTTTGTCTGTCGGTGCTTTGCGCGGGTGTGGACACCCGCATATAGGCCAGCCGCCGCCCGGAATGTTCCATTGTTGACCCTGCACACAAACGATCCTTTTTGTGCAGGGTGCAAGTTTGGCCGTTGTTTTTGTTTCCAAAATCGAAAACGGCAGAAACCCGCCGCATTTCCGATTGCACCAAATCACCGTTACGTAAATTATCGTCCTGAACATTAATCATCACTTATGTTCATATCGATATCGAAAGCCGCTGTAACGGGCTTGGCGTTGCTGGCGCTGATCTATCCACAAGTTTCTGAGGCGGAGACGTTTACGAGCGGCAAGTTTTTGACGTGGCCGCAGGATAGCCAGGACTTTTATATTCGGACATCGATTGGAATGGCGGGTCTGATTATCCGGCAAAGCAATGCCGCTGACGGTGATTGTGTTGATCGTTGGTACTTCTCGGCCATGGATCAACGGAATCGAATGCTCAAAAAAATCATGACGGAAAATCCCAGATTTCACCCGCACGGAATCATCCTTGGCGTTCTGCAGAAAGAATGCGGCTCGTTTGATTACGGCAGCTAGTATTTGAAAACTTCGATATTGGCGGATTGGGTCGTATCCGGTTCGATTGTCCGTGTCTCAGCATGGTCATGGTCTGACTTGGCCGCTGGATAACGCCTTTCGACTTCTTCTTGAATGTCCTTCAGTTCCTCCGGTGAGAGCGGATTCTCAGGATCATTGAGGCGGTTTTGAATTTCGGCCAGATATATCTGGTATTCCCGCCAGGCGGTAAGGTGTTCCTGCGCGGCTGCATGCGCCTGTTTGGCGGCAATATATTCTTCGTAGGTCGGCGCATTATCCGGCCAGACGACAGAGGCGGTTTCTTCAGGGCCTAGCGGCGTTCCGTCCGCGCGCACCGCATTGCCGTTCTCATCCCTGAATACGGGCTCGCCGCTCGGATGCAACCGTGCCGCGTTATCGGTAAGGCCTTCCAGTGCTTGAGCCGTGGTGCTGACCGCCGCAAGCGCGTCTTCGATCCCGGTTTCGGCTTTGGCCGCGTAATCATCCACCATGCTCACAGTCTCGTCGTAGAGCGCGGCATAGTCGGTATTTTGCAGGGCGAGTGCGAGCTGCGTTAACCGCTCCGCATCGCGTTCTCTTCTGGATTTCTGGATATGCGGTTGTCTGGATTCCGGCAAGAAGCGGTTTATCCGCCCAACGTCGCGGCCTGCCATTTCATTGTGGAAGTCGTCGTGATCCTGTTGCCGCCGTTTGGCGCGTTGCCCGCGTTCATATTGTTGAAAGTCGTCGTCCATATCCCGCCACACCGTTACCGCAATATCTGCGCCTGGTGGGCCGGATGTTGGTATCCCACACAAGCGAGGGAGCCGCGTATTGAGCCGGATCGGCCTTATTTCGCGGCCATCCGACCCATAGGGCCGAATGCTTGTGTTGAGATACCATTCTCAATCGGGTGAATTTGCACCCAATATCAATATTATACCATTTTTCGGTAATATAGGTCAAAGAAGCCTCCCAAGCTGCCGTGAGGTTTCTGCGAGGAACCCTGTGTGGCCAATCTGTCATACTGGCGCGGTTTTTCGGATGTAGCGTGATCTTCGCCCACGGAACCACCCAGGGCGGGGTATGGCATGGGGTATAGTGATGCACATTCACGCACATACGTGGGTATTTGCCGTTTGGTCATCGGCAATAATCCTTGAAACGGGGAATAAAATAGGATAATGTTCCTATTATGTTCTTTGTTTTGCGAAAGGGGAAAACATGGGCGTGTGAGATTTGAAGATATGAGGAGACCTTGCGGTGAGAGATTTTGGCGATGATGGAGCGGATAAGAAAAAGATACTGACACTGGATATCGACTATTATCAGGGGTTTCTCGATGACATGGATATCCCTGCGGATAAAAAGCGCGAATTGGTCGAAACCCTCTGGGGCATTGTGGTAAACTTCGTGGATATGGGGTTCGGCGTTCACCCGGTTCAGCTTGCCAGCGCTGACAAACCGAAACGCCCCAATAACAAGCAACAAGACCCGATAAGGGAGCTAGAACGGAGCGAAGCATGACAGAAGCGCTTGAGAGCATTAAGGATTCCGGCACGGATTCTGAAACCGAAACGCAAACCAAGGCCGTGATTTACTGCCGGGTGTCGAGTGCACGGCAGGTCCAGGAAGGCCACGGGCTGGAATCTCAAGCCACGCGTTGCCGTGAATACGCGCAAGCCAGAGGCTACTGCGTTGTCGATATCTTTTATGACCGCGCCGTCTCCGGCGGTCTGGCTGAGCGTCCCGGCGTGATGGACATGCTCACCTTCCTCAAGAAAACCAGCGGTGATCAGGAAATCGCCGTCATCATTGACGATATCAGCCGTTTGGCCCGTGACACCCGTGTCCATGATGATCTGCGTATCGCCATTAAGCTGGCAGGGGGACGGTTGGAAAGCCCGTCCATCCAGTTCGGCGAGGATTCCGACTCCATCTTGATTGAAAACCTGCTGGCTTCGGTCTCTCAGCACCAACGCCAAAAGAACGCCGAACAGGTCAGAAACCGCATGCGTGCGCGGCTGATGAATGGCTATTGGGTGTTCGCTGCGCCTTTCGGCTATCGCTATGACAAGGTTCCGGGTCACGGCAAGCTGCTGGTCAGAAACGAGCCTGTCGCCTCGATCATCCAAGAGGCTTTAGAAGGGTTCGCTTCCGGGCGCTTTGAAACCCAAAGCGAGGTCAAGCGGTTCTTGGATGCGCAGCCGGATTTTAACCACAACACCGATCAGCACGGCAAAGTGCGCTTCGAAGAGATTATACGGCTGTTAACCCGCTCCATTTACGCGGGATGCGTTGAAAAGCCGGAATGGGATATCTCGATCCGCAAAGGTCATCATGAAGGGCTTATTACCCTGGAGACCTTCGAGCGTATTCAACAGCGCATCAAGGACGGGGCGCGCGCCGCCTCCCGCGTTGATATCAATGAAGACTTCCCTTTGCGGGGCTTTATCACCTGCGGGGATTGCGACAAGCCCCTGACGGCCAACTGGTCGCGCAGCAAGACAGGCAAGAAGTACCCTTACTATATGTGCTTTAACAAGGGTTGCGCGAGCTATCGCAAATCCATCCACCGCGATGAGATTGAAGGCGGGTTTGCTGATCTGCTGACGGAATTGCGTCCGTCTGCGGATCTCTTCCATATCTTCAAAACCATGTTTGACGATGCGTGGAACCAGCGCCTTGCCCAGCTCAAGGATCTAACAGCGGCGCTCAAGCAAGAGGTCACCGGGATCGAACGCAAGATCGAAAATCTGATGGACCGGATTGTCGATGCGGATAGCACCACCAGCGTCAAAGCCTATGAACGCAGAATCGCCAAACTGGAGCGGGACAAGATCATAAAAGCCGAAAAACTGGAAAATGGGCTTGCTCCAAAGCAGACACCCGAACGCATGTTCGAACTCGCCCTTGGCTTCCTCGCAAACCCTTGCAAACTCTGGAATTCCGATAAAATCGAACACCGCAGAACCGTGCTGAAACTGGTGTTTTCCACCAAACTCGCCTATCAGCGCGGGGAAGGGTTTCGAACCCCAAAAACCACCTTACCATTCAATATGTTAGGAGAAATCAGTATGCGCAAAAACGCAATGGCGGAGCGGGTGGGATTCGAACCCACGAGACGGTTTCCCGCCTGCTGGTTTTCAAGACCAGTGCCTTCAACCACTCGGCCACCGCTCCTCTCGCCGAAGCGGCGCTCGGTCTAGCAAACGCCGGATCGCCCGTCCAGATCGCGTAACGGCCGCCGTGCGGAATTCCTGCGGCAGGCCGAAAAGGTTAGAGCTGCCGGACCGGCATCGGGGCGTTGGTGGGGTCGGTGATCGGGTCTCCGTAGTAGGGGCCGGCGGCCAGCGCGCCGTTGATCGTGCCCAGCAGGTTGATGGAGTCCTGGTCGATCACTCCGTCGAAGATCACACCGATACCGTTGGCGCCGCAGCGTTCGGCCAGCCCAGCCAGGGCGGGCAAGCTGCGCCGCAGGGCTTCGGCGTCCAGCGCCAGGGTCGGATCCAGCACAATATAATCGGCCGGCAAAGTGGTCAGACGTTCTTCGCTGATCGCGCCGATCTCGGTCCCGAACAGCGCTATTCGGAAACCCGCGTCGCGCAGGGTCTGCAGTGCGGTGATGCGCGGCAGGATCTCCGGCGTCAGCCCTTCTATACGAAGGATGACCGCCCCGTTGAGGCCGCCCTTGGCGAAATCCAGCAGTTTTTGCAGCAAAGCGGGATCCAACAACGAGCGGATCGCGATTTGTAGTGCGATGCCGGTGCGGTTCGCGCCGGAAATCGCGACCACCGTGCGGCATTGTTCCAGGTCGACCCGTTTACGGAGCGCCGGATCGTTCTTTGTCAGCGAGAGGATTTCATCGGCCCCGAACCCGTCTTCTTCCAGATCGGCGCGGAATTCGGAGAACAAATGATCCGCTTCCCAGGCCCCGGCGTCGACGACGACCCGGAACGCGACGGTCATATTTCCCTTGTCTAACACATCGACCAGCAGGGCGGTGCGGTTGACCCGCTTATCGATCCAGGCGGCCTGACTCGCCTCCAGCGTGTCGAAGATGATCGCATCCAGACCGCTGTCGACGAATTCGTCGACAGCATGCGCGATGGCGGTGGCGATCTGTTCTTCGTCCAATGCCCCCTGGTCGAGGGAAACCGTCGACGTGCCGATGGCAAGAACCTGTTCCAACGGGTCGACGTCGGCGGCATAGTTTCTCAGGTCGGATTCCAGCGACCGCAGGTTTGCGCCGGCCTTGTGCACAAAGCCAAACTTGCCGTTATCCACCTCGCTCAACGTATCGCCGACGCTTTCCGAATTTATTCGGTTCGACACTTGGTCGCGGAAACGTTCCAATTCGTCATCGCCAATACCCAGATCATCGGTCAAGCGGTCCATGTCGCCGACATCGACAAAAGTCAGGTCGAGATCCGCGTTCCGGTTTTGCAACATCGTGCGCCGCACCGTATCGACCAAGCCCTTCGGCGAGTTCTTAGCCTTCGGCGCATAGGCGATAGACGGGTCGATGAGGATTTCCAGATGATAGTAGTCAGGGTTACGGGACAGGGGCCGTCCGGTCACCCGGCTGCCGAGCACCTGACGGTCGACGCCTTCCAGGAACAGGACGAATTCTTCCATCGGCTCCTCAAGCGCCGCCTTGCACAGGATCTCCGACACCAGAATGGCGGACTCCTCGTTCACCAGGACGGTGATCGGGTTGCCCGTCAGGGCTTCCTTTGATTTGCCGAGCCAGCGGTCGTGGGCACCCTGGACCGAGGCCACTTCGCCGCCGATATCGATCAGAAGCTGTATCGTGCGCGCATGGGCGTCGCTGCTATCGTCGTATATCTCGCCGTCTTTGGTGAGAACCTTCGCCATCTCTACAACACGCCTGCCTTCACGCGGTTCCCGGCTGTGCGCCCGCTTTCCATCCGGTCCAAAATACCGTTGAAAATGGAACAGGACGGCGCGGGCGGGTACTTTTTACGCCGGTTGAGTTAAGAACGCCCTAACCGGCGCAACGTAAATGTGTTTGCCGTGAAAGTCGACGTTATCTACCTGTAACGCTCCGGCTGGGCGGCGAATCGGACTACAGCGACGCGTCGGCGGTTTATCCGCCAGCGGTTCAATTCAGCGGAAGCAGCGGAAGGTTCGCCATGGTCGGTTATGGTTTCACTGTGCGCCGGGGCCAGGGACCGGTCCTGTCCGCCTGTTTGCTGGCGGCGGGCATGCTGCTGGGGGCGGCTTCGTCCACGGAGGCGCAGCAGCAGGATTTTGACGCCTGGCTGAGCGCTCTGAAAACAGAGGCGCGCGACCGCGGCATTTCCCAATCGACCCTCGATACCGCCTTTCAGGACGCCGCCCCGGTGCCCCGTGTTCTTGAACTGGATCGCAGGCAGCCTGAATTCAGTCAGACTTTCTGGACCTATCTTGGCCGGGCGGTGTCGGATACACGGATCGCCCGCGGCAAGAAGCTGTTGCAGAAGCATGCCGGTCTGTTCGCCGAGGTGGAACGGAAATACGGCGTGCAACCCCGCTTCCTTGTTTCGTTCTGGGGTTTGGAAACGAATTTCGGCGACTATACCGGCGGATTTCCCGTCATTTCCGCGCTGGCTACCCTGGCGCATGACGAACGGCGGGCGAAGTTCTTCCGCGCGGAACTGTTTCACGCGCTGACTATTCTGGATGCCGGGCATATCCTGCCCGCAAAGATGAGCGGGTCCTGGGCGGGCGCCATGGGACAGCCGCAATTCATGCCGTCGACCTTCACGGGATACGCTACAGACGGAGACGGCGACGGGCGCATCGATATCTGGGGCAGCCTGCCCGACGTTTTCCATTCCGCCGCGAACTATTTGTCTTCCGTTGGATGGAAGGGCGATGAAACCTGGGGCCGGGAAGTCCGGTTGCCGGCGGATTTCGACCTGGAACTGGCGCAACTGTCGGTTCGGAAGGATATCGCCGAATGGCAGGCGATCGGGGTGCGCCGCGCCAACGGCCGGGACCTGCCGGCGGCGGATATCGCCGGGTCGATTGTGCTGCCGGCCGGGGCGAAGGGGCCGGCCTTTCTGGTCTATCAGAATTTCCGCAGCACCATGATCTGGAACCGGTCCATTCTCTATGCCTTGGCGGTGGGCCATCTGGCGGACCGGTTCGTCGACCGGGGACGGCTGGTTGCGACGCAACCGGCCGATGACAGGCCGCTTTCCCGGGCGGATGTCATCGCGTTGCAGCGGGACCTCAACCGTCTTGGCTTCGACGTCGGCAAGCCGGACGGGGTGGCGGGGCCGATGACCCGCGGGGCGTTGCGCGCCTATCAGCGGGCCCGGGGCCTGCCGCCGGATGGATATCCTTCTGCGGAAATGGTGGAAATCCTGGCGGCGGACCGGGGGTAAGCGGCCTTGCGCGTCCGCGGGGCGTCCGGGTCGCAGAGATCCCGGCCAGCTTGGCAAGAGAGAGTGAATCGGGCGCTGTGTCGCTTTGGTCCGGAAATTGATAAGCATATGTCAGCGATGACATCGGGACACGAACAATGGCGCTAAAAGCTGGGCGACGCCCACGGAAATGGGGGAGGGGCGGCTTCGCCTTTCTGGCGATGCTTGCCGTTTCGGGCTGCGCCGAACTCCAGTTCCTGTCTCACGCCGCCAAGGAAGTGGCGAACGAACCGGCGGCGGCGCCCGCCGATTCCGGTGCGGCGGCCGGCAACGGGTCGCATTACAAGGTCGGCAACCCCTATCAGATCAAGGGTGTCTGGTATTATCCAAAGGTCGATTACGCCTATGTGGAAGAGGGGATCGCGTCCTGGTACGGCCCGAATTTCCACGGCAAGCAGACCGCAAACGGTGCGATCTTCGACATGAACAAGGTATCGGCGGCCCACCGGACCTTGCCGCTGCCCAGCATCGTGCGCATCACCAATCTGGAGAACGGACGCTCGTTGCGGGTGAAGGTGAACGATCGCGGTCCATATGCGAAGAACCGGATTATCGACGTGTCACGCCGGACCGCACAGCTTTTGGGATTCGAGCGTAAGGGCACGGCTCTGGTCAGGGTTGAGATTCTCGAAGAGGACAGCCGCCAACTGGCCCTGGCGATGCAGAATGGCGGTCAGGCGCCGCAGGGATCGGA
>JANQIT010000325.1 GCA_028282025.1 Hwanghaeella sp.
TCTGGTTGGTGCCCACGGAGAAGCAGCCTACCGCCGCCAGGGTGGGCTGCGCTTGAAGCGCCGCGCCGGTTACTTTGGTGCGCGAGCGAATGCCAAGGAAGCGGACGCCATTCAACTGCGCCACCAGCGTTTCTTCGTCCAGAGCGGTCTTGAGGCGTTCGACATTGTCGTAGCCCGCTGTGGAAAGAGCGGAGACGGCGGTTTCAGCGATTCCTTCAAGCAGCAGGAACTTAATCTGCGGCTTTGGCAGAGACGGATTTTGTATTGTGCTCATGGGTCTTTCGAAAGCGGACATTGGGATGCGGGAGCGGCTTTGAAGCATAGTGCCCGCCCTGCTGTCCACTGCGCAGCCGAAGAAAACCAGCCCAACCGAGTATGTTCTTGCCGGATCTTGCGCACGATAATGCAGTTGTGCATATTTTCGTCTCCTTGCAGATCACCACGCCGTTTCAATCGGTTGCGCGGATGTATGGCGCAGTGTTCCAGGGCGGCCGTGGGGCCGGACGAATGCCAATCGGCCCGGTAGGGGAGAGGAGCGTAAGGTTTTGAATTCACCGTCCGACAATGCCACGGGCGAAGCGGTCAGACGGCGTAGCGGTCCGACCCAGCGAAGCCCGAAGACAATGCCGTCCGAGGTCGATGCACGCAGCCTGTTCGACGGATTGAAGGCGGTCGATGCCGAAAAGATCGAAGGTCTGTTCCATGTGTTCTCGCCGGATGATTTTCGGAACCTTATGGAAATGGTGCATCGCTGTATTGTGACCGAGACGGACCGGGTGGAAGAAGCCGCAGCGGAAAACAACTTCAGCGCGGCGATGATTGCGGCGCACAAAATCACCGGATCCTCCGGCAACTATGCGTTCATCCGGGTCTCCAAGGCCGCTGCAAGGGTCAATGATTTACTGAACAATGGAAACGCGGCCGAGGACGCCTTGAAGGATCTGCGCAGAGAGGCGGACTTGGCGATTGGCGATCTTGAGACGGTTCTGGCCCGTCTCTCCTAAAGCGTCTCAGTGGTTCCAAGTAAAGGGGACGCGCCCTAATACGGATCAGGCGCGGCGCGCGCGGTGCAGCAGCGCCCGGGGCGATTTCCGCCATAGCATCACGGTCTTGAGGGCCTGACGGGCGTCCAGATCCCGGTACAGCGACAGCACTTCCTTGAAACGGTCCCGGTCGAGTTCGAAGTCCTGACCTTTCAGCACCGCGACTGTCCGGGAGAAGGTCAGCGGGTCCGCGCCCTTCGCCTTGTACAGCGTTGCCAGCATGCTGGGGTCGTCTTCCAGCAGAATGGTCCGCACGGCCGCCCCGGGAAGCTGCGACCAATGTTCCACGAGGCGCTGCGCGGTCGTCACGTCGCCATCGCGCAGGGCATTGATGATCTGCTGTTCCAGGCGTCCGGAAGGTCCTTCGGGCTGCTGGTCGTCCGGCGGCGGGGCCGGCGGCGTATGTGCACGGCGCTTAGCCGACATTTCCTGCAAGGATGCGTCGCGGGCCTTTGCGGCGATGTCGTTCAATTCGTCGATCGACATCGACCAGCGTGCGGAAATCGAAGAGAGCAGGGCGTCCGAAACCAGCGAGACCACTTTTTCGACCGCCGTCCAGGGTGTGTCCTGCCGGTTCACCAGCGGTTCGTGAAGGTCCGTTGTCGAGGCGCACAGACCGGCGACCTTGATAAACGCGTCTTCGGATATATCGGCGGTGTGATTTCTAAGCAGCGTGGTCAGGGCTTTGACATCCCCGGTATCGACAATGGCCGAAGAGACGTCTTCGGAAAGCCGCGCCCGGATCGCCACGGCGCTCCGGTGGTCGGTGGTGGTGTCGTAAACGATCTTGATAAGATCTTCGTCCAGAAGAACCGTGCTGCGAGTCAATACGGGGCGGGCGATATCGATCTCGTCATTGGACAGCAGTACGATCAGATCGTGAGGAGCATCATGACGGCGCGCCAGCTCTTCGGCGAACTTCTGCCGGACCGTCATTTCCACGTCTTTGACGATCAATTCGTAAATCTGCGAAATCAGCGCCCATTCGGTCGTGGTGGGCACGGAATCCCCGGTTTGCAGAAGGCCGGTCAGATGGTCGCCCAATTCCGTGCGGGCTCTCTTCGTTTTGGTGAAGGCGAGCTGCTGCATCTGCACCAGGCGTTCGTTGATCGCGATCACGGGCGCGCCCCCCCAATGCCCGGGCGGACGGCGAATGCCGAAGCCAGAAGCGTTGAGACAGGAGCGGACCGCATGCGCATCGATCAGGCGCCTTTCTCTTGACTGCGCGTGACGTCGATCAGGCGATAGCCGATGCCGCGCACTGTCTCGATGATCAATGTATCGTTCGCATGTTCGCGCAGTTTGGATCGGATCCGGCTGACCAGCGTGTCGACCGTCCGGTCCGACGTATCGGCGCTGTTCGCGCTGACGACATCAAGCAGGAAATCCCGGCTGACCGGCGCTCCCCGGTATTTGAGCAGCGCGCTCAACAGATCGAACTCACCGCGGGTAACGCGTATCATCGAGCCGTCATCCTGGGTGATTTCGCGCCGTGTCAGGTCGACCAGCCATCTTCCCAACCTGATCGGCCCGCTGGATTCCTGTTGGCCCGACCGCTCGTTGGCCCGCCGCAGCACAGTGCGGACGCGGGCGCGGAGTTCAGGCAGACTGAAAGGCTTGGCGACATAGTCGTCCGCGCCAAGTTCCAGTCCCAGGACCGTGTCGATTTCCGACGAGCGGGAGGTAACCATGATGACCGGCGTGGACGGATAGTTCGCGCGCACTTCTCTCAATACCTCGAACCCATCATCATCCGGCAGGTTCACGTCCATCAGCACGACGTCGAACTCACGTGCACTGATCTCCAATCGTGCCGACATTCCATCCTCGCAGGCGGTCACAAGAAACCCTTCATTCCGAAAATAAGTCGTAATGAGAGCTCTCGTTGCCTCCTCGTCCTCGACTACCAAAACCGAGTTCTTATGAGTCGCCACAGCTACGATCCACTGTTGTACGTCCCACAAAAACCAGCAAGTCGCCGGCTACCCGCCGGTCGACCCGATACTGCGCCCAACCGTCCTGCACTTTTGCCCTCCCGAGTGCTTGGTGCCCGATAGAGAACACCTGTCGAAAGTGGTTATCACACCGATTGAAGCGCGTATCACCAAGAGGATACCTTTATCACGCTTCACCTGGATAAATACCATTTTTACCAGTGTCATTGTTAACTAACAGACACAAAATAACAGCATTCGTGTGTTTCGTTAACAATTCGCTGGCAACCGTTCAAAAACAGCACGTTAACCGATTCTTACATACCCTGTGCGGGCTGTTTGCCCGGTATCCTGACGGACCGGCTCAAGAACCGGTTCGATGTCCTGTCGGGCGGTCGCTTCGCGGACGCGATACGGTGTCGAAACCGCTGCTGGATCTGCTTGGACCGCCCCATCTCCCCGCTGCCAACATACTCCAGTAAGACCTGTGTAACGAAGTCTGCCGAACAGTCAAAGGGCGTGTTGCCGACATTCATCAAATATTTTGCGGACACTCGACAAAACTGTCTTTCTGGCGGACATTAACGGCAAGTCGGTGGGCGGTGAACGTGTCGAAGAGGAAGGTTCCCAATGGCTAAACGCGGCCATGTCGTCGGCGCGATTATGTTGGCGAAAAGCGGTGATGTGGCCGTATTCGGCCCGCTCTCGGACCCGCGCCTTGGCGCTTTGGTTCTGGACAGGCGCTGGCTCGCCGATCTGAAAAAGCGCCGCATATCGACCCTCGCGCTTGATGAGGTTGTTTACACGGTTCTGGGCGTGCCGACGGAGGCGGGGGACCTGCTGTTGTTCAGCACCGGGGCGACGGAAGCCGTGCTTCAGTTCCTGACCGGCGTGGACATTGCCTATGACGTGTTCGACCATCTGGTCTCCGAACCCGCCAATGCGATGACGGTCATCAACCGGGATGGCCAATTGGTCTATGTCTCTCCTCACCACGAGGCGTTGTTCACAGACCGCATCCAGGAAGAATTCGGGCGGCCGGTCCGGGACGTCGTGGAGAACACCCAGCTTGACCGGGTTCTGGGCACGGGCAAGGACGAATTCGGCGTCCTGCAGCATATCGACGGGGCGCCGCGGCTGGTTCATCGCAGCCCGGTTCTGCGCGATGGCAAGGTTGTCGGCGCTATCGGCCGGATCATGGCCGATGGGCCGGAGACGCTGAACACGCTGACGCACCGCGTGGCGGAACTGGAGAGAGAGGTTTCGCATCTGCGTGCCCAAACAGCGCGGCGCGGGGCGGTCGGGACAGATGATCTGGGGTTGATCGGCTCCAGCGCGGCGACGGCGGCCCTGCGGGCGGGTATCGCGAAACTGGCGCCGCTGGCGGTTGGCGTGCTCGTCCATGGTGAAAGCGGAACCGGCCGTTTCAGCGCGGCGCAGGCGCTCCATGCTCAAGGCCCTCGGCGGGATGGACCCTTTGTACCGGTTTGCCTGTCGACTTTGCCCGACACGCTTCATGAGGTCGAACTGTTCGGACACGCCGACGGCGCGATACCAGGCGCCGATCATAGAGGCGCCGAGGGCAAGCTGGCGTCGGCGCATGGCGGCGTATTGTATATCGATGAGATTACGGCGCTGACGCCGGACGTGCAGGGCCGTTTACTGGCCGCGTTGCAGCGCCGACAGGTCTGCCGGATCGGGTCGGACCGACCGCGGGATGCCGATGTCCGACTGATAGCAGCGACAACAAACGCGCCCGATCTTCTTTCGACATCGGGCGCGGTGCATGCCGGTTTTCTCAACCATGTCAGCACGGCGCAAATCTCTCTAACCGCGTTGCGCGACCGGGCGGAAGATGTTCCCGCGCTGGCGCGTTTCTTCCTGACCGAGATGGCGGGCCGGGCCCGGCAGCCCGCGCCGGACCTGTCGGACGAGGCGGTGACTTTCCTTACAGGCCAGGCCTGGCCCGGCAATGTTCGGCAATTGCGGGCCGAAATAGAGGCGGCGTTTTTCGCCTGCGACGGAGAGACGATCCAGGCATCCGACCTTATGCCCAGCCGTGGACGGTCGCGGTTGGTGAAGGGGGCCGGACCGTCCTCGTCGCGCGGTCTGCATGCGGCCATGGATGCGCTTGGCATGGATTTGATCCTGGAAGCGTTGGAGCGGTGCGGCGGCAACAAGAAAAAGGCAGCCGCCCAACTCGGTATCTCGCGTTCCTATCTCTATAAACGGCTGGCGGAAGGGCAGGCCTGACCCAACCATGGGCCGGCCTATCCGGCCTTGCCGAAAGCGGAAAAATTCGGCAGTAATTGGTCATACCAATAGGGGCCGAGGATAACGGTTCGCGCAGAGTTTTTCAGCGATAAAACGCCGGAGCGGGACGGGGACGCGATGAAGGAAAAGATGAGTGTATTTGCTCTGGATTGCTATCCCGACCCGGATAGCGACCCTTCTGTCGTGATGGTCGTGGCCGCGCGGTCTGAAACCGACGCCGTGGAACTCGCCTTCTCTCACCCGAATGCGGATCAGTACAAAGCGGTCCAGATTAATCCGAAATCAGGTTCTCCGCGCCAGGTCGCTCTGGAGCGCGGGATCCATGGCTTCGTGAACTGGAAGGCCTACAAGTCCCTGTAATCCGGCCGGCGGCGCGTCCGCCAGTCCGATATGAACGATCAGACGATACGGAACATGACGACAGACGCCACCGACAAGACCGCCGACGAGCGTATTCTTATCTGCAATTGCGAAGGAACGATGTCCCTGGACCGGGACGCGCTGGAAGGCGCCTTCGCACCGGGATGCGGCAAGGCGGATTTCACGCAGTTGTGCCGCGCGGAACTGGGGCGTTTCCTGGAGGAAGCGCGCTCCGGAGCCGCCGTCACGGTCGCCTGCACGCAGGAGCAGCAGACTTTCGAGGAAGCGCTGGAAGAAGCCGGTCTGGAGACCGGGGTCGGTTACGTGAACATCCGCGAACAGGCCGGCTGGTCCGAACAGGGGGCGTCGGCGGCGGCGAAGATGCTGGCCCTGATCGAGGGCGGCCGCGTCGCCGCGCCGGACATACCCACCGTCGATATGGTGTCGCACGGCGTGTGCCTGGTCTATGGCAAGGGCGATGCGGCGCTGGAGGCGGCGCGGCTGTTGCAGGACAGGCTGAATGTCTCGCTGCTGCTGACTGATTTGGAAGACATCGCGCCGCTGGGGGCGATGGATTTGATGATCACGACCGGCAAGATCGCGGGCGCGGGCGGCCATCTCGGCGATTTTGAGATCCATGTGAATGGCTACGCGCCCGTGCGTCCGTCATCCAGGGATTCTTTAACTTTCGATTTCAAGCAGGACGGTGCGGCGGCGAAGTGCGACATCATTGTGGATCTTTCCGGCGGCGCACCCCTGTTCCCGTCTCATGAGAGGCGCGACGGGTATTTCAAGCTCGATCCCGGCGATAAGATCGGTCTCTACAAGGCGATGCTCCAGGTCAGCGATCTGGTCGGCGAGTTCGAGAAGCCGCGTTACGTCACTTTCCACGAGTCGCTCTGCGCCCATTCCAGAAGCCGCATCACCGGATGCACGCGGTGCCTGGACGTCTGTCCGGCCTCGGCGATCCAGCCCGCGGGCGACCATGTGGCGATCGATCCCTATCTCTGCGGCGGCTGCGGGGCCTGCAACAGCGTATGCCCGACGGGGGCCGCGGACTATGCCGCGCCCTCCACCGAGACCCTGCTGCACCGTCTGCGGGCCATCCTGAAAACTTATCGCAATGCAGGGGGCGGGCATCCGGCAATCCTGGTGCACGATCCGCGGCACGGGCCCGGAATGATCGAAGCGATGGCCCGCTATGGCCGCGGACTGCCTGCGCATGTCGTGCCGTTCGAAGTAAATGAAGTGACCCAGATCGGCGTCGATTTTCTGCTGTCCGCACTGGCCTATGGCGCGGCGCGGGTGATCTTGAGCGGCCCGAACAGCAAGGCGTCGGAACTGGACGGGTTGGCCGGTCAGGTCGCCACCGCGGAGGCGATTGCGACGGGGCTGGGCTATGACAGCGGTTTGGTTGGCGTGGTTTTGGAAGACGATCCCCAGAAGCTGGAGGATATTCTTTACGGCTTGCCGCTGGCGGTGGGGATCGAAGCGCCGGCCTCCTTCAACCCCCAGGCTGAGAAGCGGACGAACATCAGGTCCGCCGCGATGCACATGCACCAGACGGCGTCGGCTCCGGTCGACCGGATCCTGTTGCCGACCGGAGCGCCGTTCGGCGCGGTGCAGGTCGATGTCGAGGGCTGCACGCTTTGCCTCTCCTGTGTCAGCGCCTGTCCCACCGGCGCGCTAACCGACAATCCGGACCTGCCGCAGTTAGGCTTTCAGGAATCGGCCTGTATCCAGTGCTGCCTGTGTAAAAGCACCTGTCCGGAAAAAGTCATCTCGCTGGAACCCCGGTTCAGTTTCGCGTCCGAAGCGGCCGAGCGTAGCGTGATCAAGGAGGAAGAACCGTTCGAATGCGTTTCCTGCGGAAAGCCTTTCGCGCCCAAAAGCACCATCGAGAAGATGGTCGAACAACTGGCGGGTAAGCACTGGATGTTTCAGGGCGATGCGGCGGACCGGCTGAAAATGTGCGAAGACTGTCGTGTGGTCGCGCAATTCGATGAAACAAGCGAGCCGTTCAAATTCGGTCAAAGGCCGACGCCGCGCACCACGGAAGACTATCTGCGCGAGCGTGAGGACGAAACGAAGGACAACGGTAACGGCTAGAGTTCCGGGAGAACGCGGACCCGACGCCCTGACGAGGAGGGAATGTCTTGAACGCCCCGACCTATCTGTTCGATGCAACCGAGAAACCGTCCCTGCCGGTCCACGAGGTGCCGCTGGTTGCCGCGACCGAAGAAAGCGTCAGGGAATTCGGGTTCCTGGTCGACGACCCTGATGCGTGCGAGATTGAGATCGTGCGATGGCCGGCGCAGGGCTGGCGGCCCGTCGATGATGGGACCGGGGACGAAGGCGGCACGGTCGAAGGCGTCTTTCATCTGGAGTGGTCCGGCGATGTTTTGATGGGCCGGAACGACGCCGTTGGCGGCCATTATGTGCTCGGGTGGCGCTGCGACCCGCAATCCGCCTCCGTAGATGCCGCCGGCGGCCCGCGCGACCGCGTCCTGCTATGGCATCTGAATTATCATCCGGACGGGGGCCAGATGTTCTTTCCGCTGGAGCGGAAACCGTTTGTCGTTCCGGTTGCGCCGCCCGGCGACGATCTTACGCCGGATAAGGTCGTCGCGTTGTGGTGCGACGGCGGCAAGGGGCTCTATATCCATCCGAATATCTGGCATGAAGGCGTGTTCTCCGATGCGCCGGTCCACCGGTTCCGGGACCGTCAAGGCGCTGTGCATGCCAGGGTGAGCTGCGATCTGGGAGCCGAATTCGGCCTGTACCTTTCAGTGCCGCTGATCCGCTGAACCGCGACCGCTTCTTCCCCATCGAACCGAGGGCCCGCTAGAGTCTGCCACCTTTACTTGGAATCAACTGAGATCGCCTTGCCGGCCAGCCGGGCAGGAGCCGGTCCGCAGGCGATGCAGCGCATCGGCAAGGGCCGGCGACGCCCTCCGGCTGACCGGCAAAGCGACCGAAGGCGGCCTTTGCAGCCTTTCGGACCGCGTCAGCCGTGGCTTGCGATGCGTCCAGCATCGCCGCGCAACGCCTTCCTAGCCGAAAGGCTGCAAAGACCGTCTCAGTGGGTCCAAGTAAAGGTGGCAGGCTCTAAGATCGCAAAAACTAACTGGGGAGGGATGGCGCGATGGAATTGAAAACGGAGCCGCTGCACGCGCAATTCGGGGCGCGTGTCTTCGGTGTCGATCTGACGGGGCCTCTGGATGGGGAGACGGTCGCGGCCATCAACCGCGCGGTGGATGAATTTTCTCTTTTGTGCTTTCCCGACCAGCCGATGACTGACGAGGCTCATCTGGCCTTCACGCGGCGGTTGGGGGAGCCGGAAGCGGAGCATGTAACCCTGGGCAAGACGGGAGAGACCGTCTTTTTCGGAACCGTCGGCAATGTGGCGGATGACGGGACCGTGCGGCGCGGCGACCATCCGAACACCAAGTATCAGACGGGTAACGAGCAATGGCATTCCGATTCCTCGTTTCGCGCCGTCCCTTCCACCGTCTCGATCACGCACGCCTATGAAGTTCCGGGGGAGGACGGGGCGACCGAATTCGCGTCCATGCGCTCCGCTTACGAGCGGCTTTCGGATGAAGACAAGGCCCGGATCGAGCCGCTGCGGGCCGTTCATGATTATGTCTTTTCGCGCAGCCCCATCGCGCCCGTGGATCCAAATCACGCGGCCTCTCTGCCGCCGGTGGTGCATCCGCTGGTCAGACGCAATCCCACCACAGGCACGGCGAACTACTATGCGGGTTCTCACGCGCGGTCGATTGTCGGCTGGGGCGGTATGGAAAGCCGGCGCCTGATCGATGACCTGAACGCCGGGGCGACGCGGGAGGAGGATATCTACCGGCATTGCTGGGCCGTGGGCGACACGGTGATCTGGGACAACCGCTGTCTGCTGCATCGCGGCGGCGGTTATGACGCCAACAAGTGGCGTCGGCGCATGCGCCAAACGCGCGTGGTCGGTCCGGCGGTGGTGGCCTGATGTTCTCGGGGGCCTTCGGGTCGTTCGCGCCGGGTCGGACCTTACAGGCTCGCCTTTGCGCGGGCGTCGGGCGGTTGAGTGCAGCCGCGACGGCGGGGCGATGACGGTCGACGAATATAATGCTTTCTGCGGTGACCTGCCGGCGACCTCCTATGTCGTGCAATGGGGCGGCTCGCATGTCTGGAAGGTCGGCGGGAAGGTCTTCGCCATCGGCGGCTGGAACCAAGGCAAACTCTCCGGCATCACTTTCAAGGTCTCCGATATCGGCTACGAGGTGTTGCGGGAACAACCGGGCCTGCGCCCGGCGCCGTACCTGGCGTCACGAGGTATGAAATGGATCCAGCACTATGCCGAGCCGGGCCTGTCCGACGAAGAACTCCGGGACTATCTCAGCCTCTCGCACAAGATCGTCGCCTTGGGCCTGAGCAAGAAGAAACGGAGAGAACTCGGGCTCGACCCGGCGTGACGATGTAACGACGTGGCAACGCAGAGCCCGCGCCGCTATTCCGTTTCGATCTTTCCGTCGATGGTGACGTCCAGGCCAACGCCCGCGATTGTCAGCTTGACTT
>JANQIT010000351.1 GCA_028282025.1 Hwanghaeella sp.
ATGACCAGGGCCCGCGTGCTGGCCGCGACCAGGGTCCAGGCGGCGATAGGGCCCCAGTCCTGTCCGATGGCCCCTGCGACAAGGCAGATCAGCACCCCACGCCCCATGGTAACCGCATTCGCCGCGCCGAATCGCGCCGGGACGGGCGTCTCCGCTTTGCCGAAGTAGAACAGCGCGGCGGATACCGCGACCGTCAGCACCAGAAAGGCCGACAGCGCAGTTTGAACATATTGTTCGGAAAAGGCGAACAGGCTTTGGATCAGAAACAGGCCGGCGGCCAGGACCGCGAGCGCCCAGAAGAAGTGCAGGGCGGCCGGGGCGACATGCCGGATCTGCCCCGGCCGGGCCATGGCGTCGCCATCGGCTATTTGGCTACTGTCTTTACGGATCATCTGAAACTCTTTAGCCAGGGTCGACCTTTTCTTCCCTTTATTAGTAAATAAGTCCATGACGACTGTGCGGCCACCTCTTTTAACTAAAGTTTTCTGGATAACCGCGCCCGGCGTGGGAGAAATCCGGGAGGAGCTCGTCGCGCCGCCCGCGGACGGAGAAGTGCTCGTCCGCGCCCGGCATGGCGCTTTGAGCCGGGGTACGGAATCTTTGGTGTTTCAAGGGCTTGTCCCGGAAAGCGAATGGCGGCGCATGCGGTGCCCCTTTCAGGGTGGAGAGTTTCCGGGACCGGTAAAGTACGGCTATATCTCCGTCGGGACGGTGGAGCAGGGGGATTCCGATCTGCTGGGGAAGACGGTCTTCTGCCTGTACCCGCATCAGGCGCTCTATACGGTGCCGAGGGTCGCCGTGTCGGTCGTGCCGGATGACGTGCCGGCGGCGCGCGCCGTGTTAGCGGCCAATATGGAAACAGCGCTGAACATCGTCTGGGACGCCGGGATTTCTCCGGGCGACCGGGTGAGCGTGATCGGCGGCGGCGTTGTCGGATGCCTGACGGCCCATCTGGCCCGCGAGGTTCCGGGGACGGAGGTTCAGATCGTCGATATCGACCGGTCTAAAGCCCCGTTGTTCGACGCGCTTCAACTCGACTCCTCAATGCCGGAGACCGCGAGGCCCGAGCGCGATATCCTGATTCATACCAGCGCGACGGAAGTGGGGTTGAACCGCTGCCTGGAATTGGCGGGCGCGGAAGCCATGGTCGTCGAGGCCAGTTGGTACGGCGACCGGCCGGTCAATGTAAGGCTGGGCGGGGCTTTTCATTCCAAACGTCTCAGCCTGATCGCGTCGCAGGTCGGCATGGTCGCAAAATCGAAACGGGGCCGCGTGTCGTATAAGGACCGGATGCGCCTTGCGCTCGGTCTTCTTGCGGACGAGCGGCTCGACGCCTTGTTCACGCATGAAGTGCCGTTCGGCGATTTGCCGGAGGAGATGCCGGACCTGATGGCGTCCGCCGCCGGAATTGGATGCGTGCGCATACGATACCCGGATGCGGCGCAGCCCTAAATCTGTATCGAGGAGTTCAAAATGTATGCATTGACCGTTCGGGATCATGTGATGATCGCCCATAGTTTTCAGGGGGAGGTATTCGGTCCGGCGCAGAAGCTGCACGGTGCGACATATGTTGTGGATGTGGAATTCCAATCCGAGGATTTGGACTCCGACGGGCTGGTCGTGGATATCGGCTTGGCCTCAGAAGCCCTGAAAAAGCTGATAATGGACTATAATTATCGAAATCTGGACGACGTTCCGTCTCTCGCCGGCAAGAACACCACGACTGAATACATGGCCAGAGTAATATTCGACGGCATGGCCCGCCAGATTGCCGATGGTGAGGTCGGGCCGGGCGGACAGCGGCTTTCGGGTTTGAAAGTGACCCTGCACGAATCTCACATCGCCTGGGCGAGCTATCAGGGCTCGCTGTAAGGATAGGGCGCGTGACGGACATGCCGGTTGATCCGGACTTTCACTTCGTCTTTCCCGGTAATCCGGAGACCCGGACCGGCGGCTATGCCTATGACAGGGAGATCCTCTCTTCCTTGCGGGAACTGGGCGAACGGGTGCAGGTTCATGCGCTGCCGGACGGTTTTCCTATGCCCGCCCCGGAAGTTGCGGCCAAGGCGGAGGAGGTCCTTTCCGGCATTCCAGACGGGGCGGTCATCGCGGTCGACGGTCTGGCCTTTGGCGTTCTGCCGGCCGAGGCAGCGGCGCTGGCGCGGCGCGCCCGTGTGATCGCCCTGGTCCATCATCCCCTGGCGGACGAGGCGGGCCTCTCCGAAGCGGCGCGGGACCGTTTGTTCGCCTCTGAAAAAGAGGCGCTATCCCATGCGCATCGTGTGGTTGTCACAAGCGGCTACACCGCCGAGCGGCTGCGGGACTTCGGCGTAGAGCGGGACCGTGTGGCGGTTATCGAACCCGGTACGGAGCGGCAGGATCTGGCGCAGGGGTCGGGCGGCCCGGCGGTTTCTCTGCTTGTGGTCGCCACCGTGACGCCGCGAAAAGGATTTCTGACCTTAATGGAGGCGTTGCGCGCGGTACCGTCCGTGAATTGGCGTTTGGATTGCGTCGGCGACACACGATTGACGCCGGACCATGCGGCCGAGGTTCTGGCCGCCGCAAGACCGTTCGGCGCGCGGGTCAGGTTTCATGGGGCCTTGCCGGCGGACGCGTTGGCACCGTTTTACCGGACCGCTGATATGCTGGTATCGCCCTCATATTACGAAGGCTATGGCATGGCGCTTGCCGAGGCGACCGCCCACGGTCTGCCGGTCCTGGCGACAACGGGCGGGGCCGTGCCCTATACGACAGCGGGACAGGCGGCGATGCTTGTGCCGCCCGCGGATGTAGGGGCCTTGGCGGATGCGCTGGAGACTTTAATTTCCGATCCCATGGCGCGGCGCGCCTTGGCGGACAAGTCGCGCGTGGCCCGCGACACCTTGCCGGCGTGGCGCGATGCCGCCCGCGCCTTCGCCGGTGTGATTTCCGCGGTGGCGGCGTTATGACGGAAGAGGCGGCGCCGCAGGACACGTTCGACAAATCCTGGCTGGCCCTGCGGGAACCCGTAGACGCGGCGGCGCGCTCCACTATGTTGGCCGAGCGGCTGGCCGGTTGGGTTCAAGCGCGGAAGGATTTGCGGATCGTGGATCTGGGGGCCGGAACCGGGTCCGCGCTGCGCTGGCTGTCGCCCAGATTGGACCGGCCGCAGAGTTGGCGGTTGGTCGATGGGGACGCCGGCCTGTTACGCGCCGCCGCCGAAACATCTGTGCGCGAGGATGTAAAGGTTGAGATCGAGACGGCGGATCTTGCTCGTGCCGACCTGACGCGGCTGGTTGCCGGGGCGGACATCCTTTCGGCCTCCGCGCTGCTGGATCTGGTTTCCGATGCCTGGATAGAGCGGCTGGTCGCGGCATGTCGGGCGGCTGACTGCGCCGCGTGGCTGACGCTTTCCGTATCGGGCCGCCATGATTGGGACCCCGCCGCGCCGCTGGACCCGAAGGTTGGACAAGCGTTCGCGCAGGACCAGACCCGCGACAAAGGGTTCGGCGTCGCGTTGGGACCCAATGCCGTAGAGAGTGCGGCGTCGCATTTCCGAAAAGCGGGCTTCGACGTCGCGGTGACGCCCAGCAATTGGCGGCTGGGGCCTTCGGACCCGGCCTTGCTGACGGCTTTTGTCGAAGGATACGGCGATGCGGCTGCAGCGGCGAGACCGGAACTGGAGGCCTCTATCCGGGACTGGACCCGCCATCGTCTGTCGCAAGCCGCCGCAGGGGAATTGCGGGTGCTGGTCGGCCATGACGATATTCTGGCGCTGCCGAGATGAGCGGTATTCCCCGCCACCTGCTTCTGCCGGTGAAACTGGCGGCGATGGCCGTGCTGCTGTGGCTGGTCTGGCGGATCGCGGGTGGAACGGAAATCTTCCACAGTATGGCGGGGGTGGAGCCGCTCTGGCTGGTTCTTGGGCTGGCGGTGACGGCGCCGCAGACACTGTTGTCTTCGATACGGTGGCGGCTGGTTGTCTCGCGGCTGGGGGGAAGGCTGGCTTTTGGCAGGGCGGCGGCGGAATACTACATCGCGATCTTCCTTAATCAGGTATTGCCGGGCGGTGTGGCCGGAGACGTTACCAGGATCGCACGGCACGGCGGCGCCATGCGGCGCGCGGAAGAGGGGCGGGGTTATGGCTTCGCCGCCCAAGCGGTTGTTTACGAGCGCACAGCGGGACAGATCGCCATGACGGCCCTGTCGATACCGGGGCTCGCCCTCTGGCGGGTGGAGGCCGCGTGGATTGCCGCCGGGGTCTTGCTGGCGCTGCTGACGATCCTGCTGTTGACGCCGCCCGCCGGGGCGGTTGGGCGCTTCATCGCGGGTTTCAAAGGGGCGGTGCTGGCGCCGCCGGTCCTGGTCCGGCAGACTGTCCTGTCCGCCTCAATCGCGGGCAGTTATGTTCTGGTCTATTGGCTCTGCGCGCGCAGCTTGGGGGTGGACCTGACGGCGGAAACCGCCCTGATGATCCTGCCGCCCGCATTGCTCGCCATGGCGGTTCCCCTGACGCCCGCGGGCTGGGGCCTGCGGGAGGCGGCGTCCGTCGGCCTTTGGCTGGCCGCCGGGCTGCCGGCCAGCGACGCGGCGGCGGTTTCTATTCTCTACGGCCTTGTGAATCTCGCGGGGGCGCTGCCGGGCGTCGTCTTACTGACGGCGGGGCGGCGGGGTAGGCGAAACTTTACCGGCTAGGACGCCGCAAGGAAGAAGCCAAGGGCGGCGCGCACCCTTCGACGGGACCACGGTCGCCGAAATGGGCGACCAGACGCTGCATGACCCAATCCATGCCGAACAGAACTTCGCCCCGTTTCGGCGAAAGCCCGTCCCGGTAACCGTCCGCCCGGAAACACTCCAGCAGATCGGTCCGGCCCGAAAGGACATGGATCGGCGCTGCGCGCCCGCCGAGATTGCCGCTGACGATGCTCCAGGGTTGATGATCGCCCATGATGATCACCAGGTCCTCCGGCTCTGTATGCCGGGCGGCGAAGTCGAAAGCGCTGCGCAGGGCGTAGCGCGCGCCGGCGATATAGCCGTCTGCCGGATCGGCCCAGTCCTGCACGGTGAAGCTTCCCGCTTCCGCCGCCGCGCCGGCCCAAGTCGACGGGTCGAGGATCTGTGTGCGGTCTTCCAGGAATGGGGGCAGGGGGCGGAATGGATAATGGCTGGAAATCATGGCCACTTTCACGAAGCGAGGTCCGCGCTGGGGCTGAAGCGCGGGGATGCGCTCCAGGGTGAATTGGTCCGGGATACCGAAATAACCGAACGAAACGCCGCGGTAGTCCAGGTCATCTGCTGTGTGCAGATCGTCGAAGCGCAGCAGATCGCCTTCCGGCCAGTAGCGCTTGATCCCGGGCATGAATAGCGCGGTGCGGTGGCCGGTACGCTTCAGGATAGTCGCCAGCGTATCCAGATCCGAGCGAAGATAGGCGCGGTATTCCAGGTTGGTGTCGATCCACGCGCCGGCGGTCGTTGTCAGATGCGCCAGCCAACTGAGGCCGCCATAGGTGGGTGAATCCAGCAACGTGCTGACCTGTCCGGTCCCGGCGGCCTCGAAGACGGGCGCGTAGTCGTTGTAGATCCCCTCTATAACGGCGCGGTGTTCCGCCCGCTCCAGCAGGCTAGCCCCATAGGATTCGACGAATATCAGATAGACGTTCACATCCCGAAGCCGTGGCAAGGTCGTTTCGCCGTCGCGGATGACGCCGCGCATGCGCCGATAATCGCTGACCACTGTGGCCCCATCGTCCAGCCAGAGACTGATTATCTTGGCGTGGTAAGAGGCGGCTTTGAGTGCGGGTGCGGAACTGGCGAAGGCTTTCTTGGCGATAACCCCGTTCAGATCCGCGATCTGTGCGCCGAACAAGGCGGCTGTCAGGGCCGCCAGCACGCCGGGACGAATACGGCGCGCCGCCGCGGCGCCCCCTGCCTCCATCGACCGGACCGAACGGGCGAAAGCGAATAGGATAGCGACCATCGTCAGAAGGACCGCAGCGACCAGCGGCGCGACCAGCGCCCAGCCCATCGAAGACGCCAGCAGATCCAGGACATGGGGAATTTGCGCCGCATCGAAAACAAGGTCTATAGCCCTGCCGTAGATGGCGCGGCTGGCTACGTCGATTGCATACACCAAAGCGCCGAGAGCCAGGATGGCCGCCGCGGCGGCGCGGAGCGGTCGGGAGACTGCCGGCAGGATAAGCGCGAGAAGGACCAGAAGCGCGCAGAAAGTCAGTTCCACCGGGAGGCGTCCGCCGAAGCGCCAATTCTGGCCGTAGACGTTGAATTCAATGTTGAAGAAGACGAGGAGCGCGATGCCGACCAGCAGGTGCATCCAAACCTGTGCGCGACGCCGCATGACGCGGGCGGTGAGTTCCGGCTTGCGATCCGCCGGATTCGGGGGGTGCGGTTGTTCCATCGCGTAAACCGAATGTCTCTCCAACGCCCCCCAACCGCGGGGTTAAAGCGGTTTGCGCCAGCGAAAACAAGTGTATGGAGAGGCGGTCAGACGCGCGATCTGTGACCCGGCCGGAATTCTATCGGATCTTCGCCAACGGGACCCGAGGGGTCGTTGGCGGGCCGGGAGCGCCTGACGATTGACTGAACCCACCGATCTTCTGCGACATAGACCGGGAAGTCTTCCCAGAAACCCTCGAAATCGCCGACCTGGGCGTCGATGAAATGATTGTTTTCGATGCGCAGCAGGACCTTACGAACATTAAAGGTTTCGCCTTTCCGAAAAGCGAAGTACCACACGCCGACACCGTCGAAGGCCAACGAGATAGGCGGGCGGTGAGCCGACTCGTCGTGACGGTCGACGCAATAGAAATCGACCGGATCGCCGTCGGGCGCCGCCGGGTCGTACAAGGCGAACACGCACACGTCGGCGATATTGCTGAGCCGTGTCAGTTCTGCCTGAATCTTTTGCGCCATCACCAGTCTTAGACGCCCGGTCTCAGTTTGCATGCGGTCCTCCCTCTCTCTGCGGGTGAAGATGAGCAGATTGTGAAAATCGCGCAACTGCTTTTGCTTGGCGAATATTTAGGCTATACTAAAGCTCTACTTGAGACCTGAGTAAAAAATAATAAAAACAATGGTTTCTATAAAGATAAACGCAATGGTTCTGGGATTTTCGGCATGACCTTCGAGACCGGGATTTTCCTTTTCGTCGTCGCTGTCTCTTTTGTTTCCTGTCTGGCGATTCTCATATCGACCCTTCGGACGGGGTCTCCGCCCATGCCGTCGGGGGAAAATCTGAGGCGGGAGGCGCTTCAGATGCTGGAGAGCGAGGCCATCCCCAACGGCGCGATTTACGATCTGGGAAGCGGCTGGGGCGGCCTGGCGCGCGCCCTTGCGGCCCGCTATCCGGACCGGCAGGTCATCGGTGTGGAGGCGTCGCTGCTGCCTTATCTTGTAAGCAGGACCGTCTCGGCATTTGTCGGACCGAAAAATCTGCGGTTCGTCTACAAGGACGTCCGCCGCGCATCCGTGAAGGATGCCGGGCTTTTGCTGTGTTATCTGTCCGGCGATACGTTGAAACGTATCGCCCCGGCCCTGGAGGACGGTCTTCCCGCCAAGGCGCTGATTCTTTCCATCACCTTCGCCTGGCCGGGGCGCAAGCCGGCGGAAACCCGGCGTGTGCGCGACATGTTCCGCAGCCCGATCTATCTGTATCGCGGTCACGAAACGACAGTGGCGGCCTGAGCCGGACTTGCCCATGCCGGGAAAGTCGTGTCCATACTGTAGGCGGCGGGGTTAGTTGAAGATCGGGCGGTAGCATGACCATCCGCTATAAGTCCTTTGAGGAACGGGGTGTCTATGTCGGGTTTCAAACCCGGCAGGTAGAACTGTGCCGGACCCGCATGCCGAAAGCCGAGATGGACGATTTCGAGGCCCTGATTCCGAATTGGTCTGGGCATGACAAGACGTCCAGCAACGACCTGGTGATGCCCTTCATGGATGTGCCGCGTTGGTGTTCGTTGAGCCGCCGGGACGAAATGCTTCACCAGAATGTCGAAATCCGGCGGACGAATACCGGCGGTCATCTCGATCCGATCATGATGCGGGAGATCCGACTGGAGATCGACCAGTCCTTCGGCACGGATATCGACAAGAACCTCGCCGCGCACGAGCTGGAGATCGCCCGCACCGATATTCAGAACGCCTTTCTTGAGATTCTGGCGATGTTCGGGCGCAGCTATGCGGACCAGATCGGGATCGAGGAGTTCAGGCGCGTCGATCATATCGTGTTGAAAACCCTGGCGGAGGAATCGCACGACGCCCTGGCGCGGCTGATCCGCGTGCTGGCCAGAACGGTGAGCCGCGAGGTCGGCATGACGCGGGAACTGCTGCAGGAGCGGCTGGATGTGCTGAGCACCTTCGCCGCGCCGATCTGTTCAATCGTGACGCACGACCAAAACCGCGATGTGGGTTATCTGAGCCGGCAATTGGGGATGCTGGAAACAATGCATGCCCAGATCATGGCGTTTTCCGAAACCCAGGCCCAGGAAGTGCGGGAGGCGGTCCATGTGGTCGATCTGAACATCCGCACCTTCGCCGAATACGCCAAGGCGCGGGCGCTGCATATTCAGAACGCGCTGTTGTCCGAGAAGAGCTTTGTCAGTGAGGAGAAGTACCGCGGCCTTCTGGATATGGTCGCCCAGGAGCGGATCAAGATTTCCTACGCGCTGGACGGATGGGCCGGTCATGCCGGCCGTTGGATGTCGCTGGGCGAGGACGACACGTCGGAGCGGGTCAAACTGATCGGCTTCATTCTCCGTGAAATGCCGAGCCCGACGGCAAATGTCGAGGAAGAGGTCGGGGAGCGCGTTCGGGGCGCCAGCAATCTGATGTCCCTGCGCCGCCGGCTGGTGAAGGAAATGCATTCCTGGATGGACGATACGCTGGACGAAGCGCTTTATAAGCGGGTCATGGACGGGCGCGAGGACCAGGGGAAGGGCGCCGGCTCCACCAAAAAAGGCGCGGCGCGGAAGCAACAGGCCTCCGCCGATATCAGCGATATTGTGAAAGGGGCCATCGCCTATAAGGGGGAATCCCCTGTCTAGAGCGTGTCACCTTTATTTGGAATCGACTGAGATCGCTTTGCCGTCCATCGGGGCAGGAGCCGGCCCGCAGGCGATGCGGCGCATCGGCAAGGGCCAGCGACGCCCTCCGGCTGACCGGCAAAGCGACCGAAGGTGGTCTTTGCAGCCTTCCGGACCGCGTCAGCCCCCGCTTGCGATGCGTCCAGCATCGCCGCGCAACGCCTTCCTAGCCGAAAGGCTGCAAAGACCATCCCAGTGGTTCCAAATAAAGGTGACACGCTCTAGAGCGTATCACAAGGATGGTGCGCTCCCGCGTCCCTCAGGGAATTTGACCGTTGGAATGGCGTGACGACGCGGTCGTGCTCGGCAGCCGCAAACACGGTGAAAGCAGCGCAATCGTCAGCCTGCTGACCCGCGCCCATGGCCGGCATGCGGGGTTGGTCCGCGGCGCGCGTTCGACCCGTCTGCGCGGTGTCCTTCAAGCGGGGAACCTGGTCCGGGCCGATTGGCGGGCGCGCCTTCCTGAACATTTAGGGACGTTGAGCGTGGAACTCCTGACTGCGCGAACGGCCCCTTTGCTGATCCATCCGGGGCGGCTGGCGGCCCTGACATCGGCCTGCGCCCTGGTGGAAAACGCAGCGCCGGAGAGGCAACCCGCGCCGGAAA
>JANQIT010000032.1 GCA_028282025.1 Hwanghaeella sp.
AACATCAGGCCGCCGGTCGTCACCAGGCCCGCCGAGGCCTGCAGGAACGCCGCCGGGTCGGCGACATGCTCCACCACTTCCATGTTCACCTCGGTCGAAGATCTGGCCGAGGAGGCGGAGAGCTTCGACATCGTCCTGAACATGGAAGTGGTGGAGCATGTCGCCGACCCGGCGGCGTTCCTGCAGGCCTCGGCGGGCCTGGTGACGACCGGCGGCCTGATGTTCATGGCCACCCTGAACCGGACGCCGAAAGCCTTCGCCCTGGCCATCGTCGGCGCGGAATATGTGCTGGGATGGCTGCCGCGCGGCACGCACGACTGGCGGAAATTCGTGAAACCGTCCGAAGCCGCCGCCGCCCTGCGCAAGGCCGGCATGGAATTCAGCGAATTGACCGGCGTCGCCTTCAACCCGCTGAAAGACCGATGGTCGCTGACGCCCCGGGATCTGGCCGTGAACTATATGGGCATGGCCGAACGGGCCTGACCCTTACGGCAGTTCCGCGGGACGCGCAGCGGCAATTTCGACTGTTGTGGCCTTTATGCCGCCAAGCACGCGCGCCTAGGCGGTTTGCGCGGTGGTGGGATCGATGGTTCTTGCGACCTGCGTCACTTTGGTCGCCGGGAAGCCGCTGATCTCCGCATGTTTCCGAATCGCATCCTCGTCCTTCGCTAAATAAACACAGAAAGTCTTATCCGCCGTCACGAAACTCTCGACCCACTGAATGTCCGGGGCAAGCTGGGCGAGAGCGTCGTTCGACGCCGCGGCGGCAGCGGCAAGTTGCTCTCTTTCAAAAGAGCCGACTTCCGGAATAGCGCGTTCGATGATGTACCTGTTCATGATCGTCTCCGTTATTTGCCTATGTCTGTCCTTCCGCAATCGGGACATGCCGCAACGTTCACCCAGGCTGCGGACGGCCGCTAGTGCGGAAACTGGAGCGCGCCGCTACAGTTTCTGTACTGGATCCCGACTTCCGCCACCGGGTACGGTTCCCGCTGGTTGATCGAGGAACAGGCAATGCCTCACGCTGGCTTCAAACAATTCTGCCCGGTCGCAATGGCCGCAGAAATCCTATGTACGCGTTGGACCATGGTGCTTCTTCGGGAACTGATCGCCGGATCGACGCGCTTCAACGATCTGCGTCGGGGCGTCCCGAAAATGTCACCCACGCTGCTGTCGCAACGCCTCAAAGATCTGGAAGCAGCTGGAATTGTCAGACGCTATGAGATTCCCCGCAAGAAGGGCCTCTACGAATACCGGCTGACGCCCGCCGGCGAGGACCTTCGCCCTGTTGTCGAGGCCGTGGGGATTTGGGGTCAGCGATGGGTGGAGTCGCAACTTTCCTTGAAAAACCTCGACCCGTCGCTGCTGATGTGGGACATGCGCCGGAACCTCAATCCGCAACCGCTTCCGAACCGGCGCACCGTGATACAGTTAATGTACCCGGAATTGCCTGTCTCGAAGAGAACCTGGTGGTTGCTCGTGGACCCTCCCGGGTCGGTTGACCTTTGCTGGGACGACCCCGGCTTCGATATCGACCTGTTCGTTACAACGGATCTGCGCACTATGACGGCGATCTGGATGGGGCTGACAAGCGTCGAAAAGGAAAGCAGCAAGATCGATCTGGTCGGCGATAAAGCGGTCGCCCGGTCGATGCAGCAATGGTTGGGGCTGAGTCCCTTCGCCGCAGAGGCAAAAAGAGTTCCTTAGGAACAGCGGGAGAAACGCATCCCGGCCCTTGAGTGCATCTAATGCTCGCTGGATTCTTCCATCCAGGGGATGGGGGCGACGTCGATGCCCTCTTCCACCAGTTCCTTGGCTTCTTCCACGCTCGACTCGCCGTAGATGCCGCGTTCTTCGCTTTCGCCATAGTGAATCTTGCGGGCTTCTTCCGCGAACGCCGCGCCGACATAGTCGCAATTCTCTTTCACATGGTCCCGCATCATCGCGACCATCTGCTTTTGCGCCGCCGCCACCTTGCCGGCCTTTTCCTTGCTGGCCGCCGCTTTCGACCGGCTGGTGGCGATGTTCGGGGCGCTGAGGGCCTTTTGCACCTTGCGGCTGCCGCAAACCGGGCATTCCACGCGCTTCTTGGCGCTTTGCGCGTCGAAGCTGGCGCTGTTCTGAAACCACCCTTCGAATTCGTGGTCGTTGTCGCAAATCAGATTGAAGGAGATCATCCGCGAACCATGTCCTACATTCCCGCCGTCGGCGATCCGGTTGTTCCCTTATCCGAACGGACCGCCATTTCCGGCGCATCGACCCAACGTTTGTTTCGCCCTATCGCGCTTTGGCGCCCTTCATGCCACAGTGCCGAAGGTGCTGTACAGGTGGGTTGAATATCACAAAAGAGCAAGAATTTTAAAGCTGTCATGACTTCTGAGAACAAACCGGACCACCGCGCGCCCACGCCACCCATGTCCTGGATCGCCGATCTGGCGCGACAGATAGCGACGCCGAAAGACGTTCTGGACCTTGCCTGCGGGAGCGGCCGGCACGGACGGTTGTTCCTGGCGGCGGGATGCGCGGTCACCTTCGCGGATATAAATCTCGGCGGCGTCGAGGACCTTAGCGGCGATCCGCAGGCGACGTTGCTGCGGGCGGATCTGGAAAACCAACCCTGGCCCTTCGGACCGGAGAGCTTCGACCTTGTCGTTGTCACGAACTATCTGTGGCGGCCGCGGTTGGACGCCTTGCTGCGCACGGTCAGACCCGGCGGCGCGCTGTTGTATCAGACCTTCGCGGTGGGGAACGAGCGGTTCGGCAAACCCAGCAATCCGGACTTTCTGCTGCGGGAGGGGGAACTCAAACAAGCCGCCGCGCCCAACTTCGACATCGCCGACTATTTTCATGGCGAGACGCAGGACCCGAAACCCGCCGTGATCCAGCGACTGCACGCGGTCCGGCGGACGGATCCCTATTCCCCCGCCTTGGCCAGCGAGAAAGCGGACGGCTTCCGGTAGTCCCGGCCGTTCTTCAGGCTGGGCACCATGCCCCGCACCGCATCGACCCGGCTGAGATCCAAATCGGCCACGATAACGCCCGGTTCCGATCCGGCATCCGCCAGCACCGTGCCCCAGGGATCGACGATCAGCGAGTGACCGTATGTCTTTCGGCCATCCTCATGCTCGCCGCATTGCGCGGCGGCGATCACGAAACAGCCGTTCTCAATCGCCCGGGCCCGCAGAAGAACATGCCAGTGCGCCTCTCCGGTCGGCCGGGTGAAACAGGCCGGAACCGTCAGGATCCGCGCACCGGCCTGGGTGAGATCCCGAAACAGTGCGGGGAACCGCACGTCATAGCAGACACCCATGCCGTAACCGCCCCAGGGCGATTGCACCAGGACGGCCTCTTCGCCGGGCCGATAGGAAAAACTCTCGCGATAACGCTGGTCGTCCGCATCCTCCAGATCCACGTCGAACATGTGGATCTTGTCGTAGGACGCCTTAATCGCACCGTCCGGGCTGACCAGGAAGCCCCGGTTCGCCAGTTTTCCGCCGGTTTCCAGTTTTACCGCCAGCGACCCGATATGCAGCCAGACGCCCAGTTCCGCCGCCAGCTTGCGAAAAGCGGCGAGCGCGGGCTCCTCGGCCTCGGTCCGGGCTTCCGCGAACTGCGCATCGCGGTCGCGCTGCACCAGGTTGACCACCTCCGGCAGGCACACCAGCTCCGTCCCTTGTCCCGCCGCCTCGCGGATCAGCGGCTCGGCCAGGGCGATGTTCCGGGCGATTTCCGTGGTCGCCGTGACCTGAACGCAGGCGACGCGCAGCGTCTCGGTCAAGCGGCCTGCCCCTTGAGCATCCCGTCCAGATCGCCCTGCTGTTCCAGCGCCATCAGATCGGTGCAGCCGCCGACATGTTCGTCATCGATGAAGATCTGCGGCACCGTATGCCCGCCCTTGGAGCGGCCGAGCATTTCTTCCTTCCGGCCTGATTCGGCCCAGATATTATACTCGGAATAAGAAACGCCCTTCTTGTCGAGCAGCTTCTTCGCCTGATAGCAGAATCCGCACATTGGGCGGGTGTAAATTTCGACCTTAGCCATGTGACCAATCCAATCCTTCATACGGTGCGCAAGGGCTTCGGCCACGGTACGCCACCATGAACGTTAAAGCGACCCCCCTCGAAGTCAGTCTTCCATATGGATCAATCTTGCGCCGAGTCCAAGGCGTTCGTCCGTCACAGTATCGTTCCCGGAGGCGAAACGCTCACGGCGGCGTGACTTTGGCCCCTTTAACCGCGCGGCCCCACCACGCGGGCCACGGTGATGGCGTCGACGGCGTCGGCGCCCGCGCGTCTTAGCACCCGGGCGCATTCACCGAGCGTCGCGCCGGTGGTGAAAACATCGTCCACCAGCAGCACGCGCCGCCCCTTCAGCCGGGCGCGGTACTTCGGCCGTACCTGAAACGCCCCGGCTACGTTGCGACGCCGGGCCAGCTTGGAAAGATGGCCTTGGGACGGTGTGTTCCGAACGCGTTGCAGCAGGTCCGGGATCTGTTCCGCATCGCAGAGGCGCGCAAGCGGCCGGGCCAACAGGGCGGCTTGGTTGAAACGCCGGCGGATCAAACGCATCCGGTGCAGCGGCACCGGCGCGATTACATCCGCCTCTTCAAGAAGCGCAGCCGCCGCCCGCGCCATCCAGCCCGCCAGGATCGGCGCGAAGTCCGTCCGGTCGCCGTGCTTCAGGCGCAGCACCAGCGATTTGCTGTGCGCGTCATAGGCGAACACCGACCGGGCCCGGTCGAAGGCCGGGTGGTCCGCGTCACAGGCCGCGCAGAGCGTGCCGGACGTAACATCGACATCGAAGGGCAACCCGCAACAGGCGCAGCAGGGATCGCTGAGGAAATGAAGCCGCCGCCATGCGTCCGCCGCCAAACCGCCGGGACCGGCGATGATGACGCCCGTCTCAGGGCATCGGGGCGGCAGAATCAGATCGAACGACGCCCTGCCGGCTTCCGATACCGCAGACATCGCCGCCGGCAGGCGGGCGGCCCACGCCCGGAACGTATCGCGCTCGGTCACGGCCCGGCGCGGTCAGGCGTCCGGAAAGGTCGGGAAATTGAGCGTCCGGTCGCGCGCAAGCTGCTCGACCAACGCAACTTCCCAATCCAGATAGGCTTTCATCGCCTGTTCCACCCCATGTTCGCGATCATAGGGCCGGTAATAAAGGTCCTCGGCCGGAAGCGGGGAGACCGGATCCGACATTCCCACTTCGACGGGGCCGTTCGCCGCCACCCAGGCCGCATGGCCGCCCGCCAGCACAACGACATCCGTATGGCCGAGCTTGCGGACATCCCCCGCCGCCATCTTGCACAGCGCATCCTCTCTGCCGCTGAAGACGATCGTCCGTCCGGTCAGCGACGGCATGTCCAGATCGCGCTCCAGGCCGCTGCGGATCGCCCAGCGCGAACCGGCGATATGACCCTTGCGGTGCTGAACGCTGGAGGAAAGGTCCAGGATCAAAGGCGCTTTCAGGCCCATCACCTGCTCCGGCGTCAGGGTCTGGATATTCAGCGCCTCCGCTTCCGGGATTTCCGCCTGCGCCGGCCCCGCGATCAGATTGGTCTTGCCGACCCCGCCGGCCAGGACATGGACGTCCCGCCAGCCCATTTGCAACAGCCAACTGGCCGTCATGCGGGCCCGCACCTCGACATCGTCGACCAAGACGATGCGCGCCTTCTGAACGCCGACATACCGGTCCGTCGCCTGGACAAGCTGCCCGCCCGGCGCGTGGAGCGACCCTTCCAGGTGCCCGGCGGCGAACTCTTCCTCCGACCGGACATCCAGCAGGAAGGTCGTCTGCGTGGTATCGGCCATCCATGCGTGCATGGTCTCGCGCCCGATGGTCTGAACGCCGAAACGGTCGGACACGGCCTGGGCGGCCTGCTTCGCCCATTCCAGGGTCGCCGGCGACGGTCCCGGCGCGGCGCGGGTCGCCCCGCGCTCCAGCGTCAGACCGGCCAGATGCCAACCCATGGTGCCGTCCTTCAGCGCCATAACGGGGTTGGGGAGACCGGCATTGATCAGCGACTGACAGCCGATGATCGACCGCGTTCGGCCGGCGCAGTTCACGATGACCAGCGTCTCGTCGTCCGGCACCGTTTCCTTGGCGCGGAACACCAGCTCCGCGCCCGGCGTGTCGATGCCGCCCGGAATGTTCATGGCGTTGAATTCATCCATCGGACGGCTGTCCAGCACGACGATGTTCCGGCCCTCGTCCATCAGGGCCTTAAGGTCGGATGCCTCGATCCGCGGCGTGTCGTAGGTATGTTCGACATATTCGCCGAACACCTTGGAGGGGACGTTCAGGCCGCTGAACAGTTCGTAGCCGGCCCGGCCCCACGCTTTCGATCCGTCCAGCAGGATGTGCAGATTGTCGTAACCTGCATTTCCGGCGATGGAGACCGCTTTCCACAGACGCACCGGATCGTCGTCCATCAGGACAAAGCGCACATGCCTGTTCGGAACCAGCCGGCGCAGGTCGATTTCCAGATAAGACAAGGGGATATTGACGGCGCGCAGGATATGGCTGGCGCCGTAGACGCCTTCCTCCCGCGTATCGATCAGCGCCAGTTCCTTGTCATCCAGCAAGGCTTCGCGCACCCAGTGGGCATCGACTTCAAGAACCGCCATCTTCACCCCCTCCCCAGGTCCTGCCGCACTGTAAGGCGCGCTCCGCACCGCCGCAAGGCGAGGAAAATAGCAGCCCAAGGGCTTTGCCTGGGCGGCGATGCGGGCCATATAGGGCGCCATGACGGCGGACTATCAGATCTTCGACAGGGCGCAGGTGCGCCGCAACCGCGACCGCGCCGCCGCGGGCGACTTCGCCGCCGTCGATTTTCTCTACCGGGAGGTGGCCGAGCGCCTCGCCGACCGGCTTCTGGACATCAAGCGGCCGTTCCAATCCGTGCTGGATCTTGGATGCCATGGCGGAGAAATGGCGGCGGCGGCGCCCACCTATCCTCACTATATCCAGGCGGACCTGTCCTTCGGCATGGCGCGCCGGGCGCGGCGGAACGGCAGGGACGCCGTGTCGGCGGACGAGGAATGGCTGCCGTTCCGCGAGGAAAGCTTCGATCTGGTGCTGTCCAACCTGTCGCTCCACTGGGTCAACGATCTGCCGGGCGCGCTTATTCAGATCAACCGCAGCCTGAAGCCGGACGGGCTGCTGCTGGGCGCGCTGTTCGGCGGCGAGACTTTGAAAGAGTTGCGGGATTGCCTGACCGCCGCCGAAATCGAAATCTGCGAAGGCTTGAGCCCGCGCATTTCCCCGTTCGCGGACTTGCGCGACGCGGGCGGCCTGCTGCAACGCGCCGGCTTCGCGCTGCCGGTCATCGACAGCGACACGATCACCGTCACCTATGACAACGCGTTGGTATTGATCAAGGAACTGCAACGGATGGGGGAAGGCAACGCCGTCGCCGAACGCAGCCGCCGTCCCTTGCGGCGGTCGGTCCTGTTCCGCGCCGCCGAACTCTATCAGCAGCGCTATGCCGCGCCGGACGGGCGGATACCCGCAACCTTCCAGATCATCTATCTGCACGGCTGGGCGCCGCACGAATCGCAACAAAAACCGTTGCGGCCCGGCGCTGCACGGAACAGATTGGCCGCCGCGCTGAACAGCAAAGAACAATCCGCCGGCGAGAAAGCCGGCTAAAGCCCCGGCGAGAGAGCGAACGATCCCATGCAGCCCCTGCCCGTCGTATCCACCATCATGACCGCCTACCGTTTCATCTGGGACGACCGGGAGGCTTTCGCACGGGTAGCCGCCGTACCCGTTATCGTGCTGGCGCTGGTCGGATCGCTGATCGGCGCACTGGCGCCTGAGGCGCCCCTGCCGCCGCCGGGAGAGGACGGTCAGATCGATCCCCGCGATTTACCCATCGATTTCGGGGCGCTGTTCCAGGCGCTGTTGTCACTGGTCTTCTACGTCATGTTCGCCGTGGCTTGGCACCGGAAATGGCTGCTGCCGAACGAGTCCGTCACCGTCTGGTCGGCATTGCGGTGGGATGGACGCAAGACCGCTTTTCTAGGCCGGCTTGTCCTCCTGATCGCGCTGGCGGTGCTGGGCTCCCTGCCACTGGCAATCGTCGTCGTGGCGATGGCGCAGGCGGCCCTGCTGCCATTTACGTTCAGCGTGGCGATGATCCTGGTGATGGTCTTGGTCACTTTCTCACGGCTGTCGATCCTGCTGCCGGCCGCCTCCATCGACGACGGCATGGGCGTCAAGGATTGCTGGCTGCTGACGCGCCGCAACGGACTGCGGCTGTTCGCCATTGTCGTCATCCCGACTCTGCCGGTATCGCTGGCGCAGCTTGTCACCCTCTCGGCGGTGTTCTCGATACTGGCCGCCGCCGGCCTGAACGAAACCCTGACGGGGATGCTCATCATAGCTTTGCTGGCGCAGACCTTTTCCTTTATCGGCATCGCAGTCGGCGTCAGTGCGCTTTCGGTCAGCTACCGGCATTTCCGGGACAATGCCCCGGCCCATCCCTCCCCGACGGTGTAACCGCCGCTATAGCAGGTCCCGGATCATCGCGATCAGGGGGATGTCGGCGGGCGGCATCGGATAGTCCTTCAGTTTCAGCGGCCGGACCCAGGCCAGTTTCTGGCCTTCCCTGGGCGTCGGCGCGCCCTGCCAGACACGGCATACATAGAGCGGCATCAGCAGGTGAAAGCTCTCATAGGCATGGCTGGCGAAGGTCAGCGGCGCGAGGCAGCTTTGCCGCGTGTCGATCCCCAGCTCCTCCTGCAATTCCCGGATCAGCGCCGCCTCCGGCGTCTCGCCCGGATCGACCTTGCCGCCCGGAAATTCCCATAGGCCGGCCATCGACTTGCCGTCTGGACGCCGGGCGATCAGCACCCGCCCATCCGCATCGACCAGGGCGACCGCAGCCACCAGCACCACCGGATTGCCGAGCGGCTCCACACTCCGCTCTCCCGCCTGCCAACACCCCGATTCCATCCGTTCCACTCCTTCTAGACCGCCGCGCGCGAAAACCAGTCGCGCCGTGTCAGCCGACGCATCTCAACCGTGATCGGGCCGCCCCGCGCGGGCGCTTCCGCCTGACATGTTTCCACGAAGACAAACCCAAGCGCCTCCTGCACGGCGATGGACCGCGCATTCTCCGGCATTGTTTCGGCCCAGACCGTATCCAGGTTCAGCATCTCGAACGCGGCGGTCAGAAGCCCGGCGACCGCTTCGCGCATATAGCCTTGCCCCCAGAAGGACCGCCCCAGGGAAAAACCAATCTCCGCCGCCCCCGGCCCGCGGCCGAACGTCAAGGAGACGCCGCCCAGCATAACCCGGTCCGCGCGGCGCACGATGGCCAAGGCCAGTTCCCGCCCCGCCAGCCGAAGGCCGACACCGTCGGCAATCCATTGTTCCGCCATTTTGAGTTCGTAGGGATGCGGGATGCGCGCCGTCCAGCGGGCGACGTCCCAGTCGCGTGCGATGCCGCAGACCGCGGCGGCGTCGTCCGGCGCATGAAGCCGCAGGTCCAACCGGTCCGTGGAGAGCCCGGGAAGGCGCGACAGGTCCGGCGGCCAACGGCTCTCCGGCCCGTCAGCTTCGGTAATCGGCATTGATGGAGATGTAGCCGTGCGTCAGATCGCAAGTCCACACCCGGGCGGTCCCCGACCCCAATCCCAGATCGATGCCGATATGCACCTCGCGGCCTTTCAAATGGTCGGCGACCGGCGCTTCATCGTAGCCGTCGACGCCTTCACCCTTCTCGGCGATGGCCACGCCGCCCATCGAAACGGTCAGCCGATCTCGGTCCGCGGGCTCTCCGGCCTTGCCGACCGCCATCACCACGCGCCCCCAATTCGCGTCTTCGCCCGCCACCGCCGTCTTGACCAGCGGCGAGTTGGCGACCGACAGCGCGATGGCGCGCGCGGATTTCTTTGAGACCGCGCCCGCGACATCCACCGTGATGAGTTTGCTTATTCCCTCACCGTCCTTGACGACCTGGGTCGCCAGATCGATCAGCACCGCGTCCAAAGCCTCCACGAAGCCTTTCAACGCCTTGTCTGAGGCTTTCCTGGGCGGTTCGTTTCCGGCCCGGCCGGTCGCCGCCAGGATCAGGGTGTCGCTGGTCGATGTGTCGCTATCGACCGTGATCGCGTTGAAGGACTTGTCCGCCCCCCGCTTTAACAGCTTCTGAAGCACATCCGCCGGGATCGCCGCATCGGTGAACACGAAAGACAGCATCGTCGCCATGTCGGGCGCGATCATCCCGGACCCCTTTGCGATGCCCGCGACCGTCACGGTCTTGCCGCTCAGTTCGGCGGTGGCCGACGCGCCTTTGGGAAAGGTATCGGTCGTGGTGATGGCCCGCGCGGACTTCGCCCAGTTACGCGGCTTCAGGTCTTTCGCCAGTGCGGGCATGGCGGCGCTGACCCGGTCGCCCGGCAGCGGTTCGCCGATCACACCCGTGGAGGCGACCAGGATCTGTTTCGGCTTGCAGCCCAAGGCGTCTGCCGCGGCGCGCACCATGTGCTTGTTGCCCTCGGCCCCACGTTTTCCGGTGAAGGCATTTGCATTGCCGGCATTGACGATGATGCCGCGCGCGGTCCCTTTCTCCAGCACCGCCCGGCACCAATCGACCGCGGCCGAACGGGTCTTGGAGGTGGTCAGCACCCCGGCCACCGCGGTTCCCTTGGCCAGTTCGGCAAGAAACAGATCCGGGCGTCCCTGATACTTCACCCCCGCCGCGACGGCGCCCAGGCGCACGCCCGGCACGTCGGGCAGGGTTGGGAAGCGCGCCGGGGCGAACGGCGATTTTTCGGTGATGGCCGCCATCGTCTAACCTCGATACCGGGCGAATCGAAAGGCGGGTTTACTGCGCCGGCGGCGCGGCGATCGGATTGCCGGTCAGATCGAAGCGCTTGACCTCCGCTGCACCCACCAAGCCGTTCGCGACCTGACGCGCCAGACGGTCGGCCATCTGACGGCCGATCTGCGGGCGCACCTGCTCGAAGCTGGGCGGGTCCGCCGCCCTGCGGTCTTCCACCAGGATCACATGCCAGCCGAACTGGGTCTGCACCGGATCGGCGGAAAACTGATTGGGCTGAAGACCGAAGGCGACATCGGCGAATGGTTTGACCATGCGGTCCCGCTCGAAATAGCCCAGATCCCCGCCTTGCGCGGCGCTGGGGCCGGTCGAATGCTGGCGCGCAAGCTCCGCGAAATCCTGTCCCTGGGTGACAAGGGCGATCATCTCGCGGGCTTTTTCCTCGGTCTCGACCAGGATGTGGCGGGCGCGCACCTGTTCCGTCGGCGGGTTCTCCACCAGCCACTGGTCATAAGCTTCCCGTAGTTTTTCATCCGTCAGGTCGTCTTCCACCGCCCGGCGCAGATAAAGATCGCTGACCAATTGCGATTCAACCTGACGCAACCGCGTCTTAACCTCGGGATCTTCGGCAAGCCCCGCCGCGCGCCCGGCCTGCATGACCGCCATCTGCTGGATCAGCCCCTCCAGGATACGGCCGTACAATTGCTGGCGGCCCTGTTGCTGGGCCTGGGCCGGAAGCGATGCAAACGCACGTTCGAAGTCGCGGCGATAGATCTTGTCCCCGCCGACTTCCGCGATCACCTGGTCCTGACGTTCCTGGTCGCTGGACTGGGCGGCGGCCGGCGCCGCCGTCAGAAAGGACGTGGCAAGGCCAAGGGCTATAACGCGTAACGACAGTCCTGCGGGCATTCGCTATCTCCTGGAAGGTTGCCGTGGTGATATCCGGGCATACAGACCACACGCCGCACCCCGGAACAAGGCGGAACCCTTGGCCGCCGGATTTATCGCGCGATTGTGTTGCCGGCGGGCCCGCCACCGCATCGCCCCGCCGGCGGCGGTTCAAACGGGCCTTCGGCGTCCGCGGACGGGGCTCTGTCGTTGACAGTGCCAAAGCCGCCCCTTATCTCACAGGCGGACTTTTGCGCTTCAGCCTGCGGCGCGCCATCCACATCATCCAAAGTACTCGAAAAGGCCTTTTCCATGCTGGGCGGACTTCTGAAACGTGTTTTTGGGTCGGTCAACGACCGGACGGTTGCGGGCCTGCAGAAGCGGGTGGATGCGATCAACGCGCTGGAAGACCAGTTCGCCGCGCTGGACGAAGCCGCCCTGAAGGCCAAGACCGGCGAATTCCGGGACCGGCTGGCGAATGGCGAGACCATGGACGATATCCTGGAGGAAGCGTTCGCAACGGTCCGGGAAGCGTCGAAACGCGTGCTGGGCATGCGCCATTTCGACGTGCAGCTTGTCGGCGGCATGGTGCTGCATTCCGGCAAGATCGCGGAGATGAAGACGGGGGAAGGGAAAACCCTGGTCGCCACGCTGCCGGTCTATCTCAACGCGTTGGAAGGAAAAGGCGTTCACGTCGTCACGGTCAACGACTATCTCGCCCGCCGCGACGCCGGCTGGATGGGCAAGGTCTATGAATATCTCGGCCTCAGCGTCGGGGTGATCGTACCGCAGCTACCCGATCAGATGCGCCAGGAACAGTATGCCTGCGACGTCACCTATGCGACCAACAACGAACTCGGTTTCGACTATCTGCGCGACAATCTGAAATTCCGCCTGGAAGACATGGCGCAGCGGGAACCGAACTTCGCCATCGTCGATGAGGTCGACTCGATCCTGATCGACGAGGCGCGGACGCCGTTGATCATTTCCGGTCCGGCGGAAGATTCTTCGCAGCTCTACCGGGCGATCAATCAGGTGATCCCGAAACTTGGCGAGGAAGATTACGAAAAAGACGAGAAATCGCGCGCCATCTCGCTGACGGAAGAGGGTCAGGAGAATGTCGAGACGATTCTGAAGGACCTCGGCATTCTGGAGCAGGGCAACCTGTACGACATTCAGAATGTCAGCCTTGTGCACCATGTGAACCAGGCCCTGCGGGCGCATAAGATGTTCACCCTGGACGTGGACTATGTGGTGAAGGACGGGCGTATCGTCATCGTCGATGAATTCACCGGACGCCTGCAGGAAGGCCGGCGCTATTCCGAAGGTCTGCATCAGGCCCTGGAAGCCAAGGAAGAGGTCGACGTTCAGCAAGAAAACCAGACCGTGGCGTCGGTCACCTTCCAGAATTATTTCCGCATGTACGAAAAGCTGGGGGGCATGACCGGAACGGCCATGACCGAGGCGCCGGAATTCGACGAGATCTACGGTCTGGAAGTCGTGGAGGTTCCCACCAACCGGGCGATGGTCCGCAAGGACAACGACGACGAGGTTTACCGCACGCGCCGGGAAAAGGACGATGCCGCGATCGAGCAGATCCGCATCTGCCACGAAAAGGGTCAGCCCGTGCTGGTCGGCACGATTTCCATCGAGCGGTCGGAAGAAATCGCCGGCAAGCTGAAAAAGCTGAAAATCCCGCACAAGATCCTGAACGCGCGGCACCACGAGCAGGAAGCCCACATCATCGCCGACGCGGGCGTTCCGGGCGCGGTGACCATCGCGACCAACATGGCGGGCCGCGGCACCGACATTCAGCTTGGCGGAAACCTGGAAATGCGGATCGAGCGCGAGACCCAGGGCGTCAACGATCCCAGCGTGATCGAGCAGAAAACCGCTGAGATCGCCGCCGACGTCGAAACCAAGAAAAAGCAGGTGCTGGACGCGGGCGGGCTGTTTGTCCTGGGCACCGAGCGCCACGAAAGCCGGCGCATCGACAACCAGTTGCGCGGCCGTTCGGGACGTCAGGGCGACCCCGGCGAGTCCAAATTCTATGTCAGTCTGGACGACGATCTGATGCGGATCTTCGGATCGGACCGGATGGACGGCATGCTGCAGAAACTGGGGCTGGAGGACGGCGAAGCCATCATCCATCCCTGGGTGAACAAAGCGTTGGAAAAGGCGCAGCAGAAGGTCGAAGCCCGGAACTTCGAAATCCGGAAACAGCTCCTTAAATACGACGACGTCATGAACGACCAAAGAAAGGTCGTGTTCGAACAGCGCAAGGAATTGATGCGGTCGGAAGATGTCCACGATACGGTCATGGACATGCGCTATGACGTTATCGACGACATCGTCGATCAGGCCATGCCCAAGGACGCCTTGCCCGACCAATGGTCGATGGACTCACTGCACGAGGAGTGCCTGCGGATCTTCGGCCTGGACCTGCCGGTTCAGGATTGGGCCAAGGAAGAAGGTATCGCGGATCAGGAAGTGCGCGACCGGCTGCGCGAGGCGGTCGATCAGAAGATGGCCAAGAAGGGCGCGGATGTCGGCCCCGAACTGATGCGGTATGCGGAACGCGGCCTGCTGTTGCAGTTGCTGGACCACACCTGGAAAGATCACCTTCTGAACCTGGACCATCTGCGCCAGGGCATCGGCCTGCGCGCCTACGGGCAGCGCGACCCGCTGAATGAGTACAAGTCGGAAGCGTTCGAACTGTTCGAAACCATGTTGGGCAATCTGCGGCAGACCGTGACCCAGGTTCTGTCCCATGTGGAACTACAGGCGGAAACCGCGCAATCGGCCCTGCAGCAGCAGCCGGCGGAACAGCCGCTGGAGGAATCGGGCCCCAGCATAGAAGACGCGCCCGCCTCGGCCCTGCGGTCCGGCGCGCAGCCGCAATATACAAAAGAGACGGCCCCCCCGGGATATGTCTATCACGACGGTCTGCGCAAATGGCTGCACCCGGACGATCCGGAAACCTGGGGCAAGGTTCCGCGCAACGCCGCCTGCCCCTGCGGGTCCGGCAAAAAGTACAAGCACTGCCACGGCATCTAGAACGTCCCACCTTTACTTGGAACCGCTGAGACGGTCGCCTTGCCGGTTAGCCGGAAATCTCACCGTCGGGGACGGCCGGTATTCTGACTAGAACCGTGGTTCCCTGACCGGCGCGGCTTTCCAAGTCGATGCTTCCCTCGTGCAGCGTCACCAGCGCGGATACGATGGCCAATCCCAATCCGGTACCTTTCTTGTCGTGATTGGCGATATAGGCGTTCCCATGGGCCTGGCGAAACGGCTCCGTCACAACGGCCAGTTGGTTTTCAGGAATCCCGATACCTGTATCGGCAACGCGCAGAACCCAATCATCCGGGCCCCGTTCAACCCGCACGTCGACCGTCCCGCCTTTGGGGGTGAATTTGATAGCGTTCGACAACAGGTTCAAAAGGATCTGCAGCATCGCCCGACGGTCGGCCAGAAGCGGTTCCTGCGTTTGCGGCGGGGCCACTGTCAGCGATATACCGCCTTCTTGGGCCAGCCCAGCTACGGCCCGCCGGCTTTCCTCCATCAGTTCGCCGACATCGATGGGCTCCCGCTTGATCTCGCGCTCTTTGGCCTCCAGGGCGGAGAGATCCAGAATATCCTCCACCAAGCGCAACATGTGGCTTCCGCTCAGGTAGATATCGTCCGCGTAACCGCGATATCTGTCTTCCCCCAAATGGCCGAAAAGCTGTTGGCGCAGAACATCGCTAAATCCCAGAATTGCGTTCAGCGGGGTTCGGAACTCGTGACTCATCATTGCGAGAAATTCCGATTTCGCCCGACTTGCCCGATTGGCTTCCTGCAAGGCGCGGTTACGCGCGCGATTCGCCCGCATCAGGAACATGATCCCAGCCGATTGCAGCGCCACGAAAATCGCGGCCCCGCCCAGCCACGGCCAATAAGGTGCAAGACCGCTCTGTGGGCGGTTCAGAATCGTCGCCTCCGGCGGCAGATCCGACTCCCGAATACCAAACCGGTCCATGACACGATAGTCGAACAAAAACAGGTTCGGACTCTCCCGAACGACCGGGATCGATTCAGGCGGGACGCCATTCAGGATCTGCGCTGCAATCCTGCCGGCCTGCTTGCCCTGGTTGAAGTGCGAGACAACTTTCCCGCCGAGCGACCCATGCCCGATGCTCGCCGACCACGGATGCACGATCGGCGCGGGCGCAAGCGCGGCAAGGGTCCCCGCGGCGTCCTCGATCCGGCGTTCGTCCCCGGCAAGGTCCCGGAACGCCGTCATGAGGAAAATCGGCGCATCCGGCGTCAAAGAGGCCACCGCCTTATCCAACTCTGCATGGGTCATGTCGCTTAAGGACAGGAACCGGAACCTTTCCGGATTTCTCCGGAATGCGGCGGTTTGCATGAACTGGATCCGATGAAGCCGTCCGGTGCGGCTGTCGTCAGTGATCACGGCGACGCGCCCGTCCGTATCCGCCATACCGAGTGCAAAGTCTATGTTCTCTTCAATCGACGGCTTTTCGACGATCCCGGTGACCTGGGGGTAGGTATCGGCTTTTTTGGCGGCTTCCTCGTTATTCACACCCAGGAAGACAATCGGAATACCATCGAACAGGCCGCGGCGTTCCGCGACGGCGAACTCGAAAGCGTCGTCGTCTCCGACAATCAGCACATCCGGCCGGGACCGGTCCAGGTTATGGACAAGCCGTTGCCTGAAAACGGCCCTATGTTCGGGGGACGGAAGCCGCTTGGCGTCCATGAAGTCCAGATTGAACTCCATCTCCAAACTCGTGAATCCCGCCTCTTCCAACGCGTTCAGGATTCCGCCGACCTGCTCGGGGAAAGAATTGAATCCGGGATGATAGGAACTGATAAAGAAGACACTACGGGTTTCCTGCGCCGGAACGGGCCCAGCCGCCCAGAACGCCAACGCGATCAGGAATGCGATCAAATGGGTTGGGTTCGGCATGCACCTGACCTGCTTGTCCCCAAACAACCAACTGGCGAATATTCACACATCATAATGCTAAACTTTGCAACAAGGAGATAGCCGGTTGCGGGAAACGAAGACGAGCAACCGGATGAAAGTCGGACCGTGGCGGTATGCGGCAGGAATACGGAAGCCGCAACAGCCCGTCGCTAACGACTCCCCGCTTCTATCGCCGGTTTTACGAGCGGTCCCAGCCAATCCAGGACGGCGCGGATGCGCGCGTTCTTGCGCAACTCGGGATGGGTCAGAAGCCAGACATCGACCGCGACCGTATCCGGCGCTTCCGCAACCTGCGTCAGGCCTTCCGCAAGGAATTTCGGCAGGCAGGCGATCCCGCCGCCACCGCGGCAGGCCTCGCGGATCGTAAGATAGGAGGTTGCGCGAACGGCGATGCTGCCGCCGTCGGACTGTTTTCGAAACCAGCGCACGGCGTCGGTCTCGGTCAGGTCGCCGTCTCCCTGAATGACCCGTGCGCCGGGCCAGCCTGTGAACGGATTGTCGGCCAGATAACCGTCTGAGGCGTAAAGCCCGAAGCCCAGCCGCCCAAGCCGCCGTCCCACCATGCTGTCACCCGGATCGTTCGCCGGGCGGACGGCGATATCCGCTTCCCGCCGCGACAGGCTTACCCATTGATCGGTGACCGACAGTTCCAGAACGATTCCCGGGTACTGCGCTGCGAAGTCGTGGCCGTGGGGCGCGATGATGCCGTCGGCAATCGAGTCGACCGTGGTGACCCGCACCTCCCCCGCCAGCCGGACATCCCGGCCGGTCACACGGCGGTCGACGGCCGAGGCCTCTTCCTCCATCCGTTCCGCGTGGGCGAGGATCTCCTCACCCGCGCCGGTCAGCCCGTACCCGTCCGGGCGTCTGTCGAACAAGGTCGCGTCCAGCGCGGCCTCCAGGGCGCGCAGCCGGCGCAGCACCGTCGCATGATTGACGGCCAGCGACCGCGCGGCCCCCGACAAGGTGCCGGCGCGAGCGACGGCCAGAAAGAAACGGAGATCGTCCCAATCCATTAAAGCGAATTTCCTTCCTTCTGACTCACCTTCTGTCGCTTCGGCGGCCCGCTGGACGGGGAGCCGTCACGCATCGGCAAAGATCGGCGGCACCCCCGTCAGGCTGAGGAAGCGATCATCGGCCCGTCTCAGCGGGTCAGAATGAAGGTAAATCGTATTGTTGTGCATTTTTGCACAGAAATCCCGCGAAATCAAAGAATACCGCTCTTGATTCCGCACAGCATATAGATAGGCGGAAGGCCGGCGGGACCGGCCCATTCAACGGATCGCAATATCTTGGCGGAGGATTTTACTATGATCGACACACGCACGGCCCCGTATGCGGCGCTCGCCTTGCGGCTCTCTCTGGGCGTCATGTTCGTGGCGCACGCCTATCTGAAAATCGCCGTGTTCACCCTGCCCGGCACGGCGCAGTTCTTCGAAGCGGTCGGATTCCCCGGTTTCCTGGCCTATCCGACCGTCGCGGCCGAATTGATCGGCGGCGTGCTGCTGATCCTGGGCGTCTACACCCGGGCCGTGGCCGCCGCGCTGATGCCGGTGTTGATCGGCGCGACCCTGGCCCATCTGGGCAACGGCTGGGTGTTTTCCGCCGAAGGCGGCGGCTACGAATATCCGTTGTTCCTGATCGCGGCCTCCGCCACGCAGATCCTGCTTGGCGACGGCGCCCACGCCTTGAAAGCCGGCCTTCCCTTCATCGGGAACTGGAGGCAGGCGCACACAGCCGAGTAGGACAACCGTACCGGGAACAGCAGACGGGGGCGAAAGCCCCCGTCTTTGCGTTACCGCTCCATAAAGAAAAACCCCGCCGGGAATATCTCCGGCGGGGTTCTCATACCGTCCTGTAAGGCCCGTTACTTGATCTGGGCCCACAGCCGTTTCTTGTTCGCGATGGCCAGACCCAGGAACACGATCAGGAAGATGAAGACCGTGTGGCCCATTCCCTTGCGCTGCTCCAGTTCCGGTTCCGCCGTCCAGGCCAGGAAGGTCGTGACGTCGCGCGCCATCTGTTCGACCGTCGCCGGCGTCCCGTCGGTATATTCCACGCCATCCTCGAAAAGCGGGTTGGCCATGGCGATCTGACCGCCGGCGAAATACTCGTTGAAATACGCACCGTCGGGCAGTTCGAACCGCAACGGATTGCCGTCCGCGTCCTTATTTGACTGGCCGTAGAATTCCTGGAACTTCTCGGTCGGCTCGTCGTGATAGCCGGTGAGAAGATTGTACAGGTAGTCGGCCCCGCCGGCGCGCGCCTTCACCATCAGGGTCAGGTCCGGCGGCGCCTTGCCGCCGTTCGCCGCGGCCGCTTCCTTCTTGTTGGAAAACGGCGAGACGAAGCGGTCCTTGGGTTCGGCCGGACGGGTGAAGAATTCCCCATCGTCGTTCGGACCGTCGGTCACTTCATACTGGGACGCGAAGGCCTTCACCTGTTCCTCGCTGTAACCCAGCGCGGTAAGGTTCCGGTAGTGCATCAGGTCCAGGCCGTGGCAGGAGGAACAGACCTCCTTATAGACCTGCAGCCCGCGTTGCGCCGCCGCCATGTCGAACTTGCCGAAGACACCGCTGAAGCTCCAGTTCTGACTGGGCCCGTCCAGGGCCGTCGCCGCCTGAGCCGATCCGACGCCGATTGCGAGCGCGGCAACCGCACCGACAATCGCGCCAACCAAGGGACGTACGTTGTTCCGCATTCTTTTTCCCCTTTCTACTCTGCCGGCGCCATGACCGGCTTGCCGATGCTGGACGGCAGCGGTTTCGGCCGTTCGATCCAACCGATCAGCGGCGTCAGCACGATGAAGTGGATGAAGTAGTACAGCGTCGCCCACTGCGCCGCGATGACATACCAGCCGTCGGCGGGCTTCGCCCCCAGATAGCCCAGGAACAGGAACACCGCGACCAGCACGAAGGTCAGCCACTTGTAGTACGGGCGGTACTTGCAGGACCGCACCCGCGAGGTGTCCAACCACGGCAGCAGCGCCAGAACGATCAGCGATCCGAACATCGCCAGCACGCCGGCCAGTTTGGCGTCCATCCACCAGCCCAGGAAGAGCTGGAAGAACCACCAGTCATCGGTGAAGGCCCGCAGGATCGCGTAGAACGGCAGGAAGTACCATTCCGGCACGATGTGCGGCGGCGTCACCAGGGGGTCGGCCGGGATGTAGTTGTCCGGGTGCCCCAGGAAGTTCGGCGCGTAAAACACCAGCCCGGCATAGACCAGCAGGAAGACGGCGATGCCGATCATATCCTTGGCGGTCATGAAGGGGTGGAAATTGACCGTGTCCTGCGGTCCTTTCGGATCGATCCCGTCCGGGTTGTTGGAGCCGGGAATGTGCAGGGCCGCGACGTGCAGCACGACGACGCCCAGGATCACGAAGGGCAGCAGATAGTGCAGCGCGAAGAACCGGTTCAGGGTCGGGTTTTCGACCGCGAAGCCGCCCCACAGCCAGGTGACGATCGGGTCTCCGATAATCGGGAAGGCCGAGAACAGGTTGGTGATCACGGTGGCGCCCCACAGGCTCATCTGGCCCCAGGGCAGCACATAGCCCATGAAGGCGGTGGCCATCATCAGCACCAGGATCACGACGCCCAGCAGCCACAGCAGTTCGCGCGGTTCCTTATAGGAGCCGTAATACATGCCGCGGAAGATGTGGATATACACGACGATGAAGAACATCGACGCGCCGTTCATATGGATATAACGGATCAACCAGCCGTAGTTCACGTCCCGCATGATCCGTTCCACGCTGTTGAACGCCATTTCGGTGTTCGGCTGGTACTGCATGGCCAGAATGATTCCGGTCAGCAGCATGACCATCAGCGTGATCGAGGCCAGCGCCCCGAAGCTCCAGAAATAGTTAAGGTTCTTTGGTACAGGGAATACCAGATATTCCTTGTACATCATCGTGAAGATCGGCAGGCGCCGGTCGATCCACTTTACCACGCCCGTGAATTCGGGGCCGGGTTCGTTGCTCGCCATCGGTTCTGCTCCTTAGCCGATTTTAACCTGGGTGTCGGTGAGGAATTCGTATTCCGGCACCGGAAGGTTCGTCGGAGCAGGCCCTTTGCGGATACGGCCCGACGTATCGTAGTGCGACCCGTGGCACGGACAGAACCAGCCGCCGAATTCGCCTTTGCTGTCGGCCGGATTCTGGCCGAGAGGGATACAGCCCAGATGGGTGCAAACGCCCACCATGATCAGGAATTCGTCGTTCTGAACCCGCTCGTCATCCGCCTGCGGGTCGATAAGATCGGCGAGTTCGACCTGCTTCGCCTCGGCGATTTCTTCTTCCGTGCGCCGGCGGATGAAGACAGGCTTGCTCCGCCACGTCACCGTGATCGACTGCCCGACCTCGATGGCGCTCAGATCCACCTCGATCGAGGACAGAGCGAGCACGTCCGCCGACGGGTTCATGCTGTCGATGATCGGCCACAAAAAGGCGACGCCGCCGACGGCGGCGGTAGCCGTCGTCAGCATGCCCAGAAAATCGCGGCGGGTTTCGCCCTCGTCCGCGGTCTGCCCCGACTGGGTCGTTTCAGCCATTGCGTTCGTATCCCTCTTTCAAAATCCCACTGATGCCAGCGTGAAATACGTCCCCCCCGCACAGCATCATCAACCTGCAACAGAACCTGTTGCGGGCGGCCCTCATGTAACGCGCGCGTATCCGTCCGTCAAACTGCCCGGGCGCGGCGCACGAGCGCGTGCGGCAGTTTAGCGCGCGGCTCGATACAGCGCTACTGAAAGCGGTTCGCAACCCGGTCTTTCCGAACCGCCGGCCCCGTCCGATACATTGATTCCGCCGCATGTCCATTCTAAGGAACGAACATAGCTGCACCAACACTGTGTCAAACCGCGATGCGCCTTGCGCTTTATCAACCCGACATCCCGCAAAACGCCGGCGCCGCCCTGCGGCTGGCCGCCTGTTTCGGCGTTCCGGTCGACATTATCGAACCGTGCGGATTCGTCTGGTCGCACTCCCGGATGCGCCGGGCTGGGATGGATTATGTCGACCATGTCGACATGGTCCGCCACGCCGGCTGGGACGATTTCCGCAGCGCGCTGTCCGGCCGGCTGCTGCTGTTGACGACCAAGGCGAGCGAACGGTTCGACACCGTGGCGTACAGGCCGGGGGACGTTCTGCTGCTGGGCCGGGAGAGCGCCGGCGTCCCGCCGGAGGTGCACGGCCGGGCGGACCTGCGGCTCCGAATTCCCATGCGGCCGGAAACTCGGTCCTTGAATGTCGTCAATGCGGCGGCGATTGTATTGGGCGAAGCGCTGCGACAAACGAACGGATTTCCCGAATGACTGGTATGGACAAGTTGGAACGCCGGGCGCAGATGCGCGCGCTGCGGAAACCGGACGCTCCGGATACGCCCGTCTCCGACGCGGAAATGGACGCCCGCAAGACCACTGCCGAATCCTGGTTCCGAACGCTGCGGAACGACATCCGCGATGCGTTCGAAACGCTGGAGGACCAAGGCGGCCGGCTGGCCGATTCAGGCCCCGCGGGACGTTTCAAGGAAACCGCGTGGGAGCGGAAGAACGATGACGGAACGCCCGGCGGCGGCGGAACCATGTCAGTCATGAAGGGACGCGTGTTCGAAAAAGTCGGGGTGAACATTTCCACAGTCCACGGGACCTTTTCCGAACGATTCGCAAAAGAGATCCCGGGCGCCGAGGAAGATCCGCGATTCTGGGCCAGCGGCATTTCCCTGGTCGCCCACATGCGGTCGCCGAAGGCGCCCGCCGTTCACATGAACACGCGCTTCATCGCCACCCGGAATAGCTGGTTCGGCGGCGGCAGCGACCTTAACCCGCCGATCCCACGGGACGACGACACCGCCGACTTCCACGCCGCCTTCCGCGAAGCCTGCGACGCGCACGACCCGCAGTACCACGCCATGTTCAAGGATTGGTGCGACGACTATTTCTATGTTCCGCACCGGAACCGGGCGCGTGGCGTCGGCGGGATCTTCTACGATTATCTGGATACGGGCGACTGGAACGCCGATCTGTCCTTCACCCAGGATGTCGGACGGGCCTTTCTGGAGATCTATCCGAAGCTGGTCGCCCGCCGCATGGACGAAGCCTGGACGGACGACGACCGCGAAACCCAACTGGTCTATCGCGGCCTTTATGCCGAGTTCAATCTGGTCTATGACCGGGGGACCCGCTTCGGTTTGATGACGGGCGGCAACCCGGACGCGATCCTGATGTCCCTGCCGCCGGAAGCTAAATGGCCGTAATTCCCGCCCAACCTTCCCTGGGATGCGTCGGCTGAACGAAGGAGACGAGAGATGCTGCGTGCGGCGGTCGGACTGTTTTTTCTGGTTCTTGTTGCCGGTGCGCCGGCGGCGGCCCAGGGGATCGAACGGTTCTATGGACATTTCGAAGGGTCGGGCATTTCCGAAAATGCCGACAGCATCTATTTCGCCGTTTCGGTACGCGATCTGGATATCAGGATCGGCCCGGCGGCGGGCGGCGGATTCAGCCTGAGCTGGACGACGATAACCCGCGAGGGCGGCGACCCCAACAACCCGAAGGTCAAGAAGAAGGAAGCCAATCTCGTCTTCACACCGACCGACCAGCCGGGCGTCTACCGCGCCACGGAGCCGGGCGACCCGCTGCGCGGCGAACCGGTCTGGTGGAGCCGTATCGACGGCAACGCGCTGTTCACCTACCGGATGCAGATCAACCTGGATGGAACCTGGCAGGTTCAGAAATATGTCCGCACGGTCTCGGGCGCCGGCATGACCCTGGTCTTCGAACGGCTCATGGATGGCGAACAGGTCCGGCAGGTTCGCGGCCGGCTGATCAAGGTCGGGAACTGAACCGCGGTTCCAACCTGGCGCGGTCAAGGCACGCCGCGCGGTCTGGTTCGAACGCCTCGCCGATCCACCATTCCTCGACC
>JANQIT010000039.1 GCA_028282025.1 Hwanghaeella sp.
CAGCCCGACTTTCCAACCCCCGATCACATCGTCGACGCCGCGGTGAAGGCGCTGCGCGACGGTCAGCACGGCTATACACCGGCCAACGGCATTCTACCGCTACGCGAAGCGGTCGCGGCGGACCTGCACAAGCGCCATGGCGCTGAAGTCAATCCGGAGAGTGTCGTCGTGGTCCCGGGCGGCAAGGTCACCATGTTCTTCGCCGTCCTGATGTTCGGCGAACCCGGCGCGGAAATCATGTATCCCGATCCCGGGTTTCCGATCTACCGCTCGGTGATCGACTATTCCGGCGCGAAAGCCGTTCCCATTCCGCTTCTGGAGAAGAACGGTTTCGCCTTCTCCGCCGACCAGGTCCTGGAGCGGATCACACCCCGCACCCGGTTGATCATCATCAACAGTCCCGCCAATCCGACCGGCGGCGTCACCCCGGCGGCGGAGATGGACAAGCTGGCGAAAGGTCTGGAGGCATTCCCCGATGTCGCCATCATGTCCGACGAGATCTATAGCGAGATGCTCTATGACGGCCGGGAACACCGCAGCATCCTGACCTATCCCGCCCTCAAGGACCGGGCGATCATGCTGGACGGCTGGTCCAAGACCTATGCGATGACCGGCTGGCGTCTTGGATATGCGGTCTGGCCGGAGGCCCTGGCCCCGGTGGCGACACGCCTTGCGATCAATTGCCATTCCTGCGTCAACGCGCCGACCCAATTCGCCGGTATCGCCGCCCTGCAAGGTCCGAAGGAGCCGGTCCATGCCATGGTCGCAGCCTTCGACAAACGCCGTAAATCGGTGCAGGCGGCCTTGAATGGACTGGACGGATTTTCGTGCATTGAGCCGGCCGGCGCCTTCTACGCCTTCCCCAACATCACCGGAACCGGCCGGAGCGCCGCGGCACTACAGGATCTGTTGCTGGAGAAAGCCGGTGTGGCGACCATCGCCGGGACAAGTTTCGGCGAGTATGGAGAAGGCTATTTACGGGTCTCCTACGCCAACTCAGAGGAGAATATCCTAAGCGCGATCGGGCGGATCGGGGACGCGCTCGCTTCGCAGAGCACCTAGATTGACTAATTTTCAGGCAAATGCCGGTTTTTTGTTCATTCATGGACCGCCCTTAACCTGAATATCCTCGTAACACACTGAAATGAAATAAGAAAAACTGGGGACCAAACTGGCATGCCCAATGCAATGTCCTGGTACATGCCCACACTGTCTGCTGGGCTAATCAACCGATAGCGCGGCGGGGTCTTGCCTTCGCCGCTAGTTTTGGGGAACGGGTTTCCGATGAAGAAAATCGAAGCGATCATCAAGCCGTTCAAGCTTGATGAAGTGAAGGAAGCGCTGCATGAAATTGGAATCCAAGGCATAACCGTCACCGAAGCGAAAGGGTTCGGACGCCAAAAGGGGCATACCGAACTATATCGCGGGGCGGAATATGTCGTGGATTTCCTGCCGAAGGTCCGGCTGGAGATCGTGCTCGACGATGCGCTCGCAGAGAGGGCCGTCGAGGCCATTCAGGCCGCCGCCCAGACCGGACGGATCGGCGACGGGAAGATCTTTGTCAGCAGTATCGAGGAAGTCATCCGCATCAGGACCGGAGAACGCGGTCCGGATGCGATCTAAACACTACCCGGCGACGCCTGAAAAAGGTCAGGCGCAACAGGCCGGGCGGCTGTATTCACAACAATCTGGTTAGTCTTAGAGAAAGAGGAAGAATAGGACATGTCAGACGCGAAAACCGTCCTGAAAATGATCGAGGACAACGACGTCAAATACGTCGATTTCCGCTTCACCGATCCGCGCGGCAAGTGGCAGCACACCGCCCAGTACGTCACCACTGTCGATGAAGACATGCTGGCCGACGGAATCATGTTCGACGGATCCTCCATCGCCGGTTGGAAGGCGATCAATGAATCCGACATGATTTTGAAGCCGGACCTGAGCAGCGCGGTGATGGACCCCTTCACGGCCCAGCCCACCCTGGTTCTGTTCTGCGACATCTACGAGCCTTCGACCGGGCAGCCCTATGACCGCGATCCCCGCTCGGTGGCCCGCAAGGCGCGCGCCTACATGGAATCGCTGGGTATTGGCGACACCGCTTACTTCGGTCCCGAAGCGGAGTTCTTCGTGTTTGACGACGCCAAATGGTCCACCAGCCAGGAATTCATGGCCTATAAAGTCGATTCCGAAGAAGGTCCCTACAACTCCTTCGCCGATTTCGAAGACGGCAATATCGGTCACCGCCCGGCGCCGAAAGGCGGCTACTTCCCGGTTGCGCCGGTCGATAGCGGTCAGGACATGCGGGCCGAAATGGTCACCGTCATGGACGAAATGGGCATCGAGATGGAGAAGCACCACCACGAGGTGGCGCCGTCGCAGCATGAGCTGGGTCTGAAGTTCGACACCTTGCTGACAACCGCGGACAACATGCAGAAGTACAAGTATGTCGTTCACATGGTCGCCGATTCCTGGGGTAAGAGCGCGACCTTCATGCCGAAGCCGATTGTCGGCGACAACGGTTCGGGCATGCATGTGCACCAGTCGATCTGGAAAGACGGCAAGAACATGTTCGCCGGCTCCGGCTATGCGGATTTGAGCGAGACATGCCTCTATTATATCGGCGGCATCATCAAACACGCGAAAGCCATCAACGCCTTCACCAACCCGTCGACCAACAGTTACAAGCGGTTGATCCCGGGCTTCGAAGCGCCGGTGCTGCTGGCCTATTCCTCGCGGAACCGGTCGGCTTCCTGTCGTATCCCGTATGTCGCCAGCCCGAACGGCAAGCGCGTCGAAGTTCGCTTCCCGGACGCGACTGCGAACCCGTACCTGGCTTACTCCGCCATGCTGATGGCCGGCCTTGACGGTATTCAGAACAAGATCCATCCGGGCGACCCGATGGACAAGGATCTGTACGACCTGCCGCCGGAAGAGTTGGAAGGCGTGCCGACGGTTTGCGGATCGCTGCGTGAAGCGCTGGAAAGCCTGGACGCGGACCGCGAGTTCCTGAAAGCCGGCGGCGTGATGACCGACGACATGATCGACGGTTACCTTGAGCTGAAATGGGAAGAGGTGTTCCGCCTGGAGCACACGACCCATCCGGTCGAGTTCGAAATGTACTATTCGTCGTAATCTGCACCACGCAGTCGCACGATTGGCGCTGGGGCCGGCTTTTCGCCGGCCCCTTTGCTTTTGTCCATCCCGCGTGAAGGGGTAACGAATTCTTCACCAATTACGCGTAGTTTTAGCTTACTAGCGGTGTGGAGATCGCGAGCGCGACTGGCTGGCAACAGCGGCGTCACAGACCCGAACCGCGACGGGAATTGGAGTTTTCGGATCGAGTTTCTATCTGGAAAAAACGCTTTTCGATATTATATGAACTGAGACACGCAACCATAAAACGCCATCATGAAAGACATTCGGTTCGCATATTTCAGCAGGCCAACGGATCGGTTCCGGTGCACGGATATTGAGGATATCCTCGCCGTTGCGCGCGACAACAACGCCCGCCTGAACCTGACCGGACTGCTGGTGCAAACACCCCATCATTTCATGCAGGTCCTGGAAGGCAGCCGCGAGGCCGTCTCTCAGACCTATGCCCGGATCGTCAACGACCCGCGGCATGCGGATGTTACTTTCTATGGTATCAGCGAAATCGACGAACGGGAATTCTGCGACTGTCATCTGGCGTTCGTCGGCGCAGAAGCGTTCACACCCGACCTGTGCCGACGCCTGTTCCGCATGCCCAGGATCATTCCCTCCCTTCTCAGCGACGACGCCGCGATGACCCTATTTCGTGAACTTGCGGCCGATAAGACTTTGGCCGAATGTTCGGAAGAAGCCATAACGGGCCTTAGGGACGAAGACTTCTTCGAAATCTCCATCTAAAGAGAAGATCAGGCCCTTCTTTTCACATTCAGTTTTCTACACCTATCCTTTAGCGAGATCGGCCAGACAATCCGCCAGAACACAGGCGCCCGCCGCGACGTCTTCCGGCAAAGCGTCCTCCGCTTCATTGTGGCTGATGCCGTCGACACAGGGCACGAAGATCATCCCGCTGGGCGCCATCGGCGCGATGTACATCGCGTCGTGTCCCGCCCCCGACGGCATCTTACGCCCGGGAAGGCCCAGATCGCGGCGCACCCGGTCGACTTTGTCCACCAATTCCTCGGCAAACGGCGTAACGGGGACGGCCGAGGTGCAAGTCACTTCCGCGCGGCAGCGCCGTTTTTCAGCGCATTCCGGTATCGTCTCCTCGATCTCCCGCGCCATGCGGTTGATTTCGGCATTGTCCGGGTGCCGAAGATCGATGGTAAAGCTGACGTGGCTGGGCACCGTATTGGGCGACCCGGGTTCGGCGATGAACCGGCCGACGGTGAACCGCATGGCGTCCGCGTCGTCCAGCGCCGCCTGCTCCAGCTTTGCAATCGCTTCCACCGCCGCCAGGACCGCATCCGAGCGGTTGGCCCGCGGCGTCGTGCCGGCATGGGCCTCCTCCCCATGGATTTCTATCTGATAGCAGTTCTGGCTTTGGATGGAGGTCACCGCACCGATTGTCTCGCCAGCCGTCACCAGGACCGGCCCCTGTTCGATATGGGCTTCTATATAGGCGGCGACCGGCGACCCCAGGGGCCGCTCCTCCGCGTCGGGCGTCATGGCGGTGACGGCGGCAAGCGCGTCGGCAACCGTCACGCCGTCGACATCCACCGTGTCGAGCGCGGAGCCCAGCGGCAATTTGCCGACATAGACGCCCGATCCCATGGCCGTCGGGGCGAACCGCGCGCCCTCCTCGTTGGTCCAGGCCACCACCTCAACGGGGTGTGTCGTGGCGATGCCGCCGTCTTCAAGCGCCTCCAGCACCTCGAACCCCGCCAGAACGCCGTACACGCCGTCAAACCGCCCGCCGGTAGGCTGGGTATCCAGATGAGAGCCGGTGGTGACAGGCGGCAATCCGTCATCCCGGCCCGGCCGCCGTACGAACAGATTGCCGATCGCGTCCTGATAGACTCGAAATCCCCGAGCGGTCGCCCAATCGGCAAGCAGCCGACGGGCCCGGCCGTCTTCCAAGGTCAGGGCCTGGCGGTTCACACCGCCTTTTTCCGTTGCGCCCAGTTCCGCCATCGCCATCAAACGGTCCCACAGGCGTTCCTGGCGCACGAAGTCCGATGCTCTCATTACTCCTCCGAATTTGATTCCCCGTTACAACGGGCTTGAGGTAAGGATAGCGAAAGCTGACGAAATCCCGCCAGTATGGCAACGATTCCATGGGGTGTGCACATGACTTCCGAGCAAAAGATTCAACCGATAACCGATGGCGCCGGACGGTTGGAGGAGAAGACACGGGCTTTCCGTTTCTTCGATAACCGGGAGAAATACCTGCTGTTCGTCACCACCTGTAGCGAGAAATGGGCGGTCGCGGACCGGGTCGGCAAGGAGTTGCGGCATCTGACGCCGAAGCCGCCGGCGCTGCGCGTGTTCGACGCGGGCATGGGGGACGCCAGCGTCCTGACCCTGGTGATGCGGGAAATGCACTGCCGGTTCCCGACCATTCCTTTCCAGGTTGTCGCCAAGGAAATCAGCTTGGAGGATGTCCGCCTGTCGATGGACAAAATCGCCGATCGTATGCAGGAACATCCGGCCACGGTCTTCGTCGCCACCAACCTGTACTATAGCGAAGCCCCGCATCTGCGCCCGCGAAACCCGGAGAAATTAAAAGATTTCAACTGGGTGGAGGTCGTTCTGAAGGGCAAAACCAGCCATGATTTCGACGAGCAGCTAAAGGCGGCGCAGACCCAGTTGGCCGATATCTGGCAGACCAAGAGCAGCCCGGTAACCGGCAATCCGCTTTACGCGAAACCGTCGGTGATGGTGATCTACCGGGAGGATCACCGCTTCGTCCTGGATCAAGTGATTCCGCGGCCGGACCCTAAATTCTTCGAAGATGTCGAACCGGCCTACGATCTGGTTATCGCCTCCCAGCCCTACCGCGCGCGCCAACCCGCCGAGTTTAAGGTGGAAAAGGTCTTGGGTCCCCTCGCCCGGTCACTCGCGCCCAATGGCCGGATGATCGTGATTCAATCGACCGGGCGCGATCCGGGTATGGAAATCGTGCACGGCCTGTGGCCCGATGAGAAGCCGTTCGTCACGCCAGCGCACCTGCTGGTGAACACCATGAAGGAGATGATGGCGGAAAGCGCGCCGGACCTGCGCTATGAGGAGAATGTCGGCGACGGATCCCTGTTCCGGTTCGATCTGCACGCGATGCCGAGCGAACTTGGGGAAAATATCGGAACCTCCACCCTGCTGGCCGCCTGGAACGCCGCGGTCTATGTCGCCCAGGTGGATGACCAGAAACTGACCGATGCGATGACCCGCAGCGACTATCTGGAGGTCACGGCGGATGTCCTGCGCCGCAATGGCGGATTGTGGTTCCTGGACGAGGCGTTTGTCGTACGCAGACCGGGATAGGCTCAGGTACGCCAGCGCAGCAGCCGCTTTTCTGCAAGGCCGAGAAGCGCACTGACCAACACGCCGAGTACGGACAGGATAATGACCCCGGCGAAAAGCCGCTCAAGATCGTAGAGCGAGCCGGCCTCCAGGATATACGCGCCGATCCCGTACTCCGCGCCGAGCATTTCCGCCGCCACCAACAGAATGATGGCGATGGCTAGGCTGATCCGCAAGCCCGACAGGATGCCCGGCATGGCCCCCGGCAGGACGATTTTCCGCACGATGCTGAACCAGGTCAGGCCGAAACTCTGTCCCATACGGATCAGCGTCCGGTCCACATTATCGACCGCGCCATAGGTCGCCACGACCGTCGGCGTAAAGGTGCCGAAGGCGATAAGGGCGTATTTCGACCCTTCGTCGATTCCGAACCAGATGACGAATAACGGCAGCAGCGCGATCTTTGGAACCGGAAAGATCGCCGCCACCAACGGGATCATCCCCGCCCGGACATACGAGAAAAGGCCGATCAGGATTCCAACCCCAATCCCCAGGCCGGCCCCGATGGCCGCCCCGACGATCAGCCGCGTCAGAGAGGGAAACAGGTGTTTAAACAATAAACCAGAATCATAGATTTCCTTGAGCGTCGCCAGAACCGCAGAAGGAATCGGCAGCGTCAGCGCCGAAATCCAGCCTTGCCGCGTGCCCCATTCGGCAAATCCGATCAGCACCAGAAACACAAGGAAACCGATTCCGCGGCGCGCCCGAGGGGCGAACCCGCCGCCCCGGAAGACGACACGCTTTCCGCCGACGCTATCGGCATGCGGGCCCCGATCAGGCATCCAGTAGCTCCTGATCCGCTGCTTCAGCTTCTTCCCGCATCATCGCCCACAGGTCGCTTTGGTGCTTCTCCAACTCAGGATCCGCATAGGTGCGTTCCACAAGCGGCCGGTCGATCTCCACGGTTTCGCGGATGCGCCCCGGCCTGCGGGACATGACCACGACCTTGTGGCCCAGACGCACCGCTTCAGCCAGATTGTGGGTGACATAGATCCCGGTGAATGGCGTGCGTGTCCACAGCGCCACAAGATCGTCGATCAGCAGTTCCCGGGTCTGGCTGTCCAGCGCGGAAAGCGGTTCGTCCATCAGCATTACAGCCGGGTTGACGGCCAGCGCCCGGGCAATCGCCACCCGCTGTTTCATACCGCCGGAGAGTTGCTTCGGAAGAGCGTCTCGAAAATCGCTGAGGCGCGTCCGCGCAAGCACGTCGCTGATGATTTCATCCGCCCGGGCCCCGCGGATACCGTGATCCTCCAAAACCAGGGAGATGTTCCCCGCCACGCTGCGCCAGGGCAGAAGCGCAAAGTCTTGAAAAACATAGGTCAAAGGATTGAGGCACCCCGCCGGCGCCTCCCCCACTTGCAGGACGTCGCCGCACGCCGGACGTTCCAACCCACCGATCAGGCGCAGCAAAGTGGACTTCCCGCATCCTGACGGGCCGACGATGCAGACGATCTGACCGGATTTGAACTCCAGCGAGATATCCGTGAGGACGTCGACCTCTCCATAGCGGTGCGCGACATGGTCGAGGCGAAGGTCCATTCAGCCGCTCCCGTGCTCAGCCCGCGTAAAGATCGGCAAACGTCGCGGTCAACCGCCTATGGTCTCGACATAACTGGTGTCGAGCAGCGTCTCCAGGGAGATATCCTTGTCCACCAGCCCTTCCGACTGGAACCACGCAAGCTGATCGCCGATGGATGCGACATTCAACGCCGCGCCCTCGTTCAAGCGCATCGAGCCGTTGATGATGGAAGGGGCTGCCTTCTCGCGCGGGCGATCCGTGTAAACGTATTTATGGATCAGTTCGACCATCGTGTTTACGCCCACTTCACCGCCCGACCGGGCGATCATCGCAGCGTTATAGTCGGCGACTCCGCGTCCGAACCCTTCCAGGAAATTCTCCGTCATGGCGCGCTCGCCGGACGCGTTCTTTGCCGATGTAAAGACCGTGGTCACCTGATAATTCGGCAGATAGTCGGCAACATTCCCGATGATATGGACCGCTCCTGACTTAGACAGCGGTTTGGCGATATGCGGTACGATCGACCAGGCGTCGATCTGGCCCGACTTCAGCGCGCCGATGATGGGCCCCACCTTCTGCAACGGTTTATAGCGCAGCGACGCGCCTTCCGCTGCGGCGATCTTGGCGCCCATGTAATGGAAGGAGGAACCTGCCGTCGTAATGCCGAAAGCATGCCCGTTGAAAGCCGCGGGATCCGTAAGCCCAGCCTTGAAAGCGGCGTCCGACGCCAGAATCTTCTGACCGTCGATGCCGGGCTCTTCCGACAGGGCGCCGCCGATGACTTTGATCGCGCCTTTCTGCGCCAAGGAAATCAATCCCCCCGATACGGCGGTGACGGCATAATCGACGTCGCCGGAGGCAATGGCCACCGCCATGGGCTGCGCGGCCTGAAAGAACTTGAATTCGACATCCAGGCCGGCTTGCGCGAAGTACCCCCGCTCAAAAGCGATGAAGCTGCCGGAATGGCTGGTAAAGCGGAGCGCGCCGACGGTGACTTTCCGGTTGGCGGCCAAAGCCGGCGCCGGCAAACCCGCCGCCGCAACCGCCGCCCCCATCAGCCCCAAGGTCCGACGCCGATTGATCCGTCCCATTCGATCCTCCCATAGATCAGTTCTGTTTTAGATATCTTATTGGTTCGAAGAGTTTAGCGCGACGATCTACCGTGGCAGTTTAACGATAATTTCCTTGCCGCCTAAACCATGCACACTGTCCTGCGCCCTGATGGTAACCTCTGAAACATCCGGGGGGATCCGGACGCCCGACAAGGATCGTGTGAATGGTTGTTCTTCGACATGCGGGTGGAACAAGGTCCGCACACCCAGGACCGTGCCGTCGGGGGCGACAACTTCCCAGGCGTTCGCATAGTGATCCCACCCTTCGTCATCGTGCCGCAGGGTAACGTCGAACCGGAAGCTATCGACCGATTTGACGACGCGGACGTCGATTACGTCCGCCTCACCGGCCTGCGTCGGCGCAGGAATTAGTGAAGCCGCAAGAAGCAGGGCCGCAGCTTTGGTTTTCCGCATACCGCCTACCTTACAACCGGCCGGGGCTGACGGTTGTCGTCGATGGCCACATAGGTGAAATCCCCCTCGGTTACTTTCACCCTTTCGCCCGCGGCGTCACGCAGCGCCCACGCCTGAATGTGAACCGTGATGGACGTGTTTCCGATCTTGACGACTTCCGCGTAGCAACACACCACGTCGCCGACGAAAACGGGCTTGTGAAAAACCATGCTGTTGACGGCGATGGTCGCGACCCGGCCGCTGCCCTTGTCACGCGCCAGCACACCGCCCGCGATGTCCATCTGAGCCAGCAGCCATCCGCCGAAAATATCCCCGGCAGGGTTCGTGTCGGCCGGCATCGCCAGGGTCCGGATCACCAATTGGCCCCGCGGTTCTTCCGCTTCGGTTTCGCTCATGACACCCCCCGGATTAGGACTCCGTTCGAATTCGAGTTACCCACAATATCTTGTGGGAAAATACCCTGACACCCACTTGATACGCTTGTTGCGCCCCGCGCCCTTCCCTATAGTGCGGCCATGGACGATCTCTTCCACAGCGACAGTACGCATAGCAGCAAAGACGGCTATTCGGCAAAGGATATCGAGGTTCTCGAGGGCCTCGAACCGGTGCGCCGGCGGCCCGGCATGTATATCGGCGGCACCGACGAACGCGCCCTGCATCATCTGGTGGCCGAGGTGCTCGACAACGCCATGGACGAGGCCGTGGCCGGGCACGCTAGCCGGATCGAGCTGGAACTTGGCGTCGAGGGGGCCGTCACGATCCGCGACAACGGGCGCGGAATCCCGGTCGATCCGCATCCCAAATACAAGAACAAGTCGGCGTTGGAAGTGATTCTCACCACCCTTCATTCGGGCGGCAAATTTTCCGGTAAAGCCTATGCGACCTCCGGCGGTCTGCATGGGGTGGGGATCTCGGTGGTCAATGCGCTGGCCTCCGACATGACGGTCGAAGTGGCGCGGGACCGAAAGCTCTACCGGCAGACTTTCTCGCAAGGTCATGCGACATCGAAATTGCAGGTTGTCGGCGAGGTGAACAATCGCCGCGGCACAACCGTTACCTTCGTGCCCGATACCGAAATCTTCGGCACTCAAAGCAAATTCGAACCGCATCGCCTCTACCGGATGGCGCGGTCGAAAGCCTATCTGTTCAAAGGGGTCGAGATCCGCTGGCAGTGCGATCCCGCGCTGCTGAAAGGCAGATTGGAAGAGGAGACGCCGGAGAAGGATCGTCTTCATTTTCCAGGCGGTTTGCGGGATTACCTGACAGCCAGCTTGAACGGCAGAGCAACCGTTACGCCCCGTCCCTTCACCGGCGAGATGAAGGCGCAGGACGGTATCGGCCGCGCGGAATGGGCGGTGCATTGGGCGGTCGATGGAGACGGGTTCGTCAGTTCCTACTGCAACACGGTGCCAACCTCCCAGGGCGGCAGTCATGAGACCGCGATGCGGGGCGCGCTGGCGAAATCCATGCGGGCATACGGAGAGTTGGTCGGCAACAAGAAAGCGGCGCAGATCACCTCCGACGATATGCTCGGCGAGGCCAGCGCGTTGCTGTCGGTCTTCATCCCCGATCCGCAATTCCAGGGCCAGACGAAGGAAAAACTGGCGTCGCCCGAGGCCGCCAAATTGGTCGAGACCGCAATCAAGGACCGGTTCGACCATTGGCTCGCAGAAGACCCGGCGTCCGCCAACGATCTGATGGAACGCATCCTGGAGCGCGTGGACGACCGGCTGAAGCGGCGTCAGCAGAAGGAACTGCAACGCAAATCGCCGACGCGTCGGCTGCGGCTGCCCGGGAAACTCGCGGACTGCACCTCCTCCGGCCCGGAAGAGACGGAAATCTTCCTGGTGGAGGGGGATTCCGCCGGCGGGTCCGCGAAACAGGCGCGCAACCGAAAGACCCAGGCGATCCTTCCCTTGCGCGGTAAGATCCTGAACGTGGCCAGCGCCAGTGCGGACAAGCTGCAGGCGAACCAGGAATTGAAGGATTTGGGCCAGGCGCTCGGCTGCGGGACGCGCAGCGACTGCAACCTGACCAAGCTTCGTTATGACCGCGTGATCATCATGACGGACGCGGATGTGGACGGCGCGCATATTGCGTCTTTGCTGATGACCTATTTCTATCGTGAAATGGGCCCACTGGTCGAAGCCGGGCGGCTGTTCCTGGCCGTGCCGCCCCTCTATCGCCTCAGCCAGGGCGGCAAGACGGTCTATGCGCGCGACGACGCGGACAAGGACGCCAAGCTGAAATCCGAATTCAAGGCCAATGCCAAAGTGGAGATCAGCCGCTTCAAGGGGCTGGGCGAGATGCCGCCGCAGCAATTGCGGGACACCACCATGGACCCGGGTAAGCGAACCCTGATCCAGGTCGACCTGCCGAACCGCGCCCACGAAGAGAACCTGGATGAAGCCCGACGGACCGCCCGGACCGTCGACACGCTGATGGGTAAGAAGCCGGAGCTGCGGTTTGCTTTCATCCAGGAAAACGCCCGTTTCGTCGAAGAAATCGACATCTGACCGGGCGGTCCCAGAAGGGGACGCCGGGGTAAATCACGCGAATATCCACAAGAATTTGATCCGTTTGTGTCCACCGTCACGCGACGCAAGACCCAAATACGGCTACAGTGATAGTGGCGAGGAACACGGTTAGGACGGACCCAGCGGTCCGCCCGCCTGATTGTGAGGTCTACCTGATGTTCACGCGATTCAAATCGCATTGGATGTGGCCGCGGATGGACGAAGGCTGTTCGTCTGACAACCGGCGGACGCCGTAACCCGGCATCCGCTTTGCATCGCCACACCGTATCGCAGGAAGTTTCGGGGAACTGCCGGGGAAAGCGTCCGGTCCGGTCAGCCGGGCGCGACCATGGAAAAACCAAGGAGATACTCTCTATGCTACGAATGAAAATTGGCCTTTCCGCCGCGATTGCCGGCCTGCTGCTTGCGGGATGTGCGAACACCGCAACCGTCGGCGGGCCCTACAAGGTCTATGGCGACAGGTTTTCGCCGCGCTATAGCCATGGGGATCTGCAATTCTTCAATGGCGACAGGGAGATGCTCGTCAATGTCGTGAACACCCCCTACAATGAGGACCGCAGCACGGCCGCCCAGAACATCGCACGGTCGATGCGCGGCAAGAACGAGGCGACCTATATCAACTTCACCAGCGCCGCGGGGCCGGAAACACCGGACCAGACGCGCATCGTGGTCGCCTTCCATACCGAAACCTCGGATTCCGGTTCCCGCTATTGCGGCGGTTCCACGCCAACGACGCAGGCCCGCGACGACGGCACGGTGCGGATGCTGATGGTCTATTGCAAACGCGACGAGTTCATGAGTTCGATCCGAGCCGAGGTCGACGGGGCCGATGGGATCAGCGATCCCAAGTTCCAGCAGATGCTGGCCCTGGCGACCAAGCGCCTGATCCCGCGCCAGGACCCTTTCAACGAGAACCGTGGAAAGAAGAAACGGACAACCGGGTAAAGACCGGCTGAATACCGGGACTAGCGGTAGAGCAGCCAGTCGCGCAGCAAGGCGGTGACCGCATGGGGGCGCTCCATGGTCGACATGTGGGCGCACTCCTCGATCACCGCCAAGCGCGCGCCCGGGATCAGGTCGGCCATTTCCTCATGCCATTCCAAGGGCGTCAGCTTGTCTTCCCGTCCACAGATCAGCAGCACCGGCAGATCGTAATTCGGCATATCCGGCCTGCTGTCCGGCCGGTCCAACAAAATTGCGATCTGCTGCGTCAGGGCTTTCCCCGCGACGTCTTCCATCATGCTCCGAATGGCTTCGACAAGGTCGCGTTCCTGACGGCGCTCCGGCGGGATCAACAGATCCAGGAATTCGTCGACCAGTCTGGAAGTTTCGCCCTGTTCCGCCTGATCCGCCATTTTCCGGCGCACCGCCGCCCGCTCCGGTGAATCGGCCATGGCATTGGTGTCCAGCAAGGCCAGCCGTTCGACCCGTTCGGGGGCTTGCCGCATCACCTCCATGCAGATCATCCCGCCCATCGACAGACCGGCCAAGGCGAAGCGCGGCGGTGCATTTGCGAGAAGGCGGGCCGCAATGTCCACAATGCTTGCATCCGACATCGTGTCCGCAATGGCGATGTCGGCCACATCGGCGAGATGGCGGGTCTGATGACGCCACATGCGTTCGTCGCACAGATGACCCGGAACGAAAACAAGATCCATTGAGATACTCTCCGCCTCGATTACTCGGTTACTTGATCAGCCGGGAGAGTTCCCGGAACGCGTCGGTTCCTGCTTGTCCCAGCCATTCGAAACAGACCATTTCGGCGCTCACCGTCTGGACCCCGTTTTGACGAAAACGGTGCCCGGCCAACGCCCAATTGTCGGGGTTCCGGCTGCTGCAGGCATCCATGACGACACTGACTTCCATGCCCAACCCGCTGAATTCCAACGCCGTCTGCAGGACACAGACATGCGATTCGACGCCGCAAACAACTAACTGCGGGCGCTGCCCCCCTTGGACCCGCACAGCCAAAGCGGCGTCGGCGGCGCAACTGAAGGCAAGTTTGTCGAAGACCTCATCCTCGGACAGATGCGTGGCGATTTCGGGCACGACAGGCCCCAATCCCTTCGGATATTGTGCTGAAGCGGTAACGGGAACCGCCAGCCGCCGCGCCGCGGAAATCAACAGGTTCGTCTTGTCGATCACCGTTTCCGGGTTGGCCATCGCCGGCATAAGCCGTTCTTGAATATCCACCACCAGAAGTTGGCTGCGATCCGCCGACAGTAGCATGCGATCCTCCCTGATTATCCGTCATCCTGCCATTCCCGCCATTGGGTTGAAAACACGGATCGCGCTCACAACCGCCCGAGAATTGACAAATTTCCAAATATTCCTATGTTCTGCGGTGATTTCAGGCGGGCTGGACGGCCCGCGTAAAAAGGGGAACATGAGCCCACTCATCTTCCCGATGTTTAGGGTGCTATTCCCGATTTTAAGGACAAGATGACAACAACGTTTGCCGATTTGGGCCTGGGTGACGACGTGCTTCGCGCCGTGGCCGACGCCGGGTACGAAAAGCCCACTCCGATTCAAGAAAAAGCCATTCCCGTCGTCCTCATGGGACGCGATATCCTCGGCTGCGCACAGACGGGAACGGGCAAGACCGCTTCTTTCACGCTGCCGATGATCGACATCCTGGCGCAGGGCCGCGCCCGGGCGCGCATGCCACGCACGGTCATTCTGGAGCCGACGCGCGAACTCGCCGCCCAGGTTGCCGAGAATTTCGATACATACGGCAAGTATCACAAGCTGAGCATGGCGCTGTTGATCGGCGGCGTCTCCTTCACCGAACAGGAGAAGCTGCTGGACCGCGGGGTCGATGTGCTGATCGCCACGCCTGGCCGGCTGCTGGACCATTGCGAACGGGGCAAGGTTATCCTGACGGACACCAAGGTTCTGGTGATCGACGAAGCCGACCGGATGCTCGACATGGGTTTCATTCCCGATGTCGAGCGCATCGTCAGCCTGATGCCGACGATCCGGCAGACCCTGATGTTCTCGGCGACGATGCCGCCGGAAATCAAGAAACTGGCCGACAAATTCCTGATGAACCCGAAGGAGATGGCGGTCGATCCCCCCTCCTCCACCGCCGAGACGGTCGAACAGGCATTCATGCGCGTGCGCCCGCGTTCCAAGCGCAAAGCGCTGCGCGATTTGATCAAGCAGGAAGGCGACCAACTGAAGAACGCCTTGATCTTCTGCAACCGCAAACGCGAAGTGGCGGATCTGTTCGCCAGCCTGCAAAAAAGCGGCTATCCGGTCGGCGCGCTGCACGGCGATATGGATCAGTACAAGCGCATGGAATGGTTGGAGAAATTCCGCACCGGGGATGTCTCGCTGCTGATCTGCTCCGACGTGGCGGCGCGTGGCCTGGATATCGCGTCGGTCAGTCATGTCTTCAACATCGACGTTCCGAACAATGCCGAGGATTACGTCCACCGCATCGGCCGGACCGGCCGCGCGGGCCGTAACGGCAAGGCCTTTACCTTTGTGACCGAAGATGACGACAAGCTGTGGCACGCTGTGAAGAAGCTGGTTGGCAAGGAGATTCCGGAAATTCAGGGCGAAAGCTCTGAGAAACCCGCATCCGGACCGGCGGAAAAAGCCGAAGCCGCCGACGCGCCGCGGCAAAGTCAGGACCGGCAAGGGCAGGAAAAGAGCAAACGCCGGGACCGGCGGGGCCGCCGCGATTTCGGAATCGGCGAAATGGAAGAAATGACCGTGCCTTACGGTCAAAGCGAGCACGTACCCGCTTTCCTTCTGCGTTGACGGGCGACGCACGGCGAACTGCCTCTTGACGGGTCGCCGTGCAATGAGACACTGAACCCGACAGTAGCGATTCAGTTGGGCCGTGCCGATGCAGACGATCTTTATTCAAGTAAAATGCGATTTGGGTCAGGCGTACCGCGTCGCCGACGAGGCGATCGACGTCGATCATGTCTCGGAAGTCTATTCGACCTCCGGTCACTACGATCTGATGATGAAATGTTACCTTGCAGACGACGCGGATATCGGCCGTTTCGTCAACGAGAGCATCCAGACTTTGCCAGGCGTTAGGGATACCTTTACCATTATCACCTTTAAAGCATTCGGATAAGTTAATAGAAACGCCGAAGCTCAAGAAAGGTCGATTGATGACGAAATCTTTGGCGGAAGTCGACGAAGAGCGTCTGCGTTCCGAGGTCCTGGGCCTGTTTCAATACATTCAGCGGTTTCGCGAAGAAATCGCCCAGATGATTCAGCCCGACGCGGATGGCGACAAGACCCGCTTTCAGACGATTTCCGAACAATTGGACGCGATCATCTCCGCGACCGAGGATGCCACGAACATCATTCTCGAAGGGATGGAAGGGATCGACGACATCAGCGGCAAATTGCGCGACGTCAAGGATGTCTCGGAGCTTCCCGCGATCTGCGAGGAGTTGGAACAGGTCTCGGTCAACACCATGCAGGCCTGCACCTTTCAGGACATCACGGGCCAGCGGGTGACCAAGATCGTCCGTTCGATGCAGTTCGTGGAATCGCGTGTCGACAATATGCTGGAAATCTGGGGCCGTGACGAGGTTCAGGAAATGGCGCGCGTGGCGGCGGACGAGACCGAGGGGCCGAGCGGCGACGAAGCGTTGCTGAACGGCCCGGCGCTTGAGGGCGAACAGGCCATCAGCCAGGCGGAAATCGACGCCCTGTTCGACTAAAACCGTTCCTAAAAGTCAGCCGTATCCAGGGCGGAACGTTGGACGCGGCCGCGGCGCAGGTGAGACCACATGATGTCCCTTGACCGGCGATTACATGCCTACCGCGCGGACCTGGCCGAGTCCGGCCTGCGCGGACAGGTCGATGCAGCGGCCTTCGCTGACGGCGAACCGTTTCGCGTGACGGCGCCCGTGCTGCCCCTGCGCGGGGCCCCACGGCCGGGCGCCTCCCTGGATACGGAGCTGCTGTTCGGCGAAGACGTCACCGTTTTCGACCGGCGCGACGGATGGTCCTGGATCAAGGCGGCGCGTGACGGCTATGTCGGCTATGCACCCAATGACGGCCTGACGGCCACCGAATCCCCGACGCCCGCGACACACCGGGTCGCCACCCTGCGAACCTTCCTGTTTTCCCGACCCGATTTGAAAGTGCCGCCAGTAAAGGTATTGCACCACGGCTCCTTGCTTCGGATCGGCGGACGTTCCGGGGACTATTACGAGCTGGAATCCGGTGGGTTCGTCTATGCGGCGCATATCCGGTCTTTGGAAAAGCCCGACACGGACCCGGTGGAAACGGCGCGGCTGTATCTGCATACGCCCTATCTCTGGGGCGGGCGCAGCAGCCTTGGCCTCGATTGCAGCGCGCTTGTCCAACTGGCCTGGATGGCCTGCGGCATTCCTTGTCCGCGCGATTCCGACATGCAGCGGGACGGATTTGGAGACAACGTGCCTTATGCCGGTGATGAAAGCGTCCTTAAGCGCGGCGATCTGGTATTCTGGAAGGGACATGTAGGGATCTGGATTGCGCCGGAATCGTTTCTGCATGCAAATGCATCCGATATGTGCGTGGCCGAACGCGCTTTCGCCCAGACAGCGGCGCATATCGAACAAAAAGGCGAAGGCCCGGTGATCGGCGTTCGCCGACCGCCTATGCCGGTGGCGGCCCCATGAGCGGATCGCAGGGCGCTCACCGTCGCGCACCGGCCCCGCGCGCCTGGCAAAGGATGCTGAGCGGACGCCGGTTGGACCTGTTGGACCCTTCGCCGTTGGATGTCGAAATAGACGATATCGCCCACGGCTTGGCCCGGGTCGCGCGCTGGAACGGACAGACGCTGGGTGATTACCCATTTTCTGTCGCACAACATTCCGTTCTTGTGGAAGATCTGTTCCGGCTGATGCGCCCCCACTCCACAGACGCTGAATTGCTTGCGGCCCTGCTGCACGACGCGCCGGAATATGTGGTGGGCGATATGATCAGTCCTTTCAAGGCCGTGATCGGCGATGATTACAAACAGGTTGAAAAGCGCCTGATGCGGGCGATCCATCTGCGGTTCTCTCTGCCGGCGGAAAACCCGCCAGGCTTGGAACAGGCCATCAAGAAGGCGGACCATGCGTCGGCTTATATCGAAGCAACGCAGGTCGCCGGTTTCTCCGTGGAAGAAGCCCGCAAGCTTTTCGGCCCTCCGCCGCCCGGTTTCGACAGGTTCGACGCCGCCCCCCTTCCGACTGACGAGGCCAAGAACCGTTTTCTTAGCCGCTTCAAGATCCTGGAGGATCGGGTGCAGCGAAAGGCCGGTTAGTTTATCGCCATCCACCCGCTCCCTCTTGTTCCGATTGCGCCGATTGCATTACGATACGCGCGGGGTAACCAAAGGGGCCATCGCCACAATGAATGACCGCACAAGAGTCGTCCGGCGGCTCCGCGAAGTGAAGGCGCCGCCGGTGCGGTCGGCGTCCAAACCCAGCAAGACGCAAGTCGCTTATCTGCAGCGCGGGCTGGAACAGCCGGGCGGTAAACTGCCGCTGTTCGATCTTCAAGGGCAACGCTATAGCGAACGCACCATCCGGTCCTGTATCGACCGGGGTTGGGCGGAGCCCTGGTTCAACAACCCGCTGAAGCCGGACTGGCTGGTTTGCAAACTGACGGACGCGGGACGCAACCTTTTCGACGGTTAGCCCGCCTTACGGCGAGGAGACAACGCTTGTTCCTCCGCACGGATGCGCCAGAACAGGACCGCGGCATTCGCAAGACCGAAAACGCCCGCCGCGATCCAGGACCCGAAAGCGAGCGGCAGAACAATGATCTCAAGAAACACCACCAAATAGTTGGGATGTTTCACGAAACGGAACGGCCCGCCCGTGATCAGCGGTGCATCCGGCACGGTGATGATGCGCGTGGTCCAATAGCGCCCCATGGTCCGCAAAACCCAAAGGCGCGCGGCCTGCAGCAGCAGAAAGACGACAAGCAGCGGCCCGTTCACGGGAGGGTCCTGCAGCGCCAACCAGACAAGCACCGCCAGCCACAGCGTATGCAGGATCACGATAGCCGGATAGTGTCCCGGCGCATGTTCCCGCCCCCCTTCCGCCAATAGGCGAACCGTGTTCCGCCTGGCGATGACAAGTTCGGCAAGCCGTTGCAAAACAACCAGCAGGACGACCGCGAGCGCAGGCGTCATTACACAATATCCAATAGCGCAAAGCCCGCTGTGAAGCCCGGGCCGAGAGCCGTCATGGCGTATCGTCCCGGAGCGGGATCGTCCTGAAGGGTCCTGCGCAACACCGATAGCACCGTAACCGCGGACATGTTCCCCTGTTCCCGCAATACGTCACGGGCGTGCGCGAAGGCCGAAGACGGCAACCCCAGGGCCTTTTCATAGCTTTCCAGCACCTTCTTGCCGCCGGGATGCGCGACGACGCCCTGCAAATCGGACAGGCCGATACCGTGCCTGTCCAAGAAATCACCGAGCGCCCCGCGCAACCTGCCTTCAACCAGGGTCGGGATGTCGCGGGAGAAGATGACCCCCAATCCGTCCTCTTCCACGCGCCAGCCCATAACGCCCAGACTGTCGGGCCAGGTATGTTCGCCGGTGTCGATCACGCGGGCCCGAGCGTCCGCGCCTCCCTTCCCGCCCGTGCGCAGGATCAGCGCCGCGGCGCCGTCCCCGAACAAGGCGCTGGCGATCACATTCGCCTTTGTCGCCTCCTGCGGTCTGAAGGTCAGCGCGCAAAGCTCCACAACCAGCAACAGCACGGTTTCACCGGGACGCGCCCGCGCCATATCCGAGGCCCGCGCCAGGCCGTTCACGCCGCCTGCGCATCCAAGTCCGAAAATGGGCAACCTGTTTATGGTATCCTTGAAGCCCAGCCGGTTGAGCAAGTGCGCATCCAGGCTGGGCGTCGAAACCCCTGTTGTGGAAACGACGACGACGGAATCGACCTCGGCGGGCCGCAGACCGGCGGCGCTTAGGGCGGTCTCAGCCGCTTCCGCTAATAGATCGAGAGCGTTGCTCCGATAGAGATCGGTGCGTTCCGGCCAGCCGTGCGGCTCCCGGTACCAGTCGAGAGGAACGCAGGAAGACCGATGGTCTATGCCCGCGTTGCGATACGCATCGACAAGCCGTTCGAACAGTTCTGGTCGGCCGGCGAATACATCGCGACACAGTTCGACGACATCCTGTTGCTCCAGCCTGTAGGGCGGGAACGCATCGGCTACCGCCAAGATGGATACAGGCTCGGTCGCCATGCGCCGCCTCTTCGGAATATCGGCGATTGTGTCAGCGCGCTTCAGCAGGATGCGACAGCCAATCCACCGCCGCACCGATTCCCCCTTCGCCCAGCGGCATACCGAGACGTTTCAAGGCGGCTTCGACCGCGCCCAAACAACCCAGGATCATCGGCTCGTTCATGTCGCCCATATGACCGATACGGAACGCCTTGCCCATCAATTTTCCCAATCCTCCGCCAACCGAAACACGATAATGGTCACGGCACATGGCGCGCACCGTTTCGGTGTCGACATCCGGCGGCAGCAGGATTGTCGTGACCGCGTTGGCGCGTTCGAGGGGATTGACCGCGTTGAATTGCAGCGCGCCGGCCGCGCACCAGCACTCGACACAGCGCCGGACGGCCTCGGCCAACCGGGCATGGCGGGCAAAAGCCCCGTCGAGGGTCTCCTCATTCAACATATCAATCGCTTCACGGAGGCCGAAAATCAGATGTTCCGGCGCAGTTCCGCAGAATTTCCGGTAATGCTCCTTCGCCATCCGGTCGCCCCAGTCCCAATAGCGCTTCGGCATGCTGGAAGCGGCATGAGCTTTCAGCGCCCGTTCGCCCGCAGCAACGAACGCGGCCCCCGGCGGCAACATCATGCCCTTCTGGCTTGCCGCGATGGCGACATCGACATTCCATTCGTCCATGCGAAGATCGACCGTCGCCAGGGAAGCAATGGCGTCGACCATGAACAGCGCCGGATGACCGGCGGCATCGATGGCACCGCGCAGCGCCTGAATATCGCTGGTGATTCCGGTCGCCGTATCCGTGTGCACCATGAGGACGGCCTTGATGGCGTGGCCGGTATCTTTCCGCAGCGCGTCTTCCACCGCGTTCGGGTCGATGGCGCGCCGCCAATCGCTGGGCACTGTCACGACCCTGAGCTCCAAAGCTTCGGCCATATCGGCCCAGGACGCAGAGAAATTGCCGGTTTCGGGAACCAGAATGCTGTCGCCGGGACTTAACGTGTTGGAAAGCGCCGCTTCCCACGCGCCATGGCCGTTGGCGGCATAGATGAAGACATTGCCTTCGGTTTTGAAGACAGGTTTCAGATCCTCGAAAATCTGTTTCGACAGTGCGATGAATTCAGGGCCGGAGAAATCCAGCGCCGGACGGTGCATCGCATTCAGGATGCGGCCTGGAATGTTGGTTGGGCCGGGCACGTTGAGGAACTCGAATCCGCGCTTCGCGGGAGCTTCTACCGTCTCAACGGCAGGCGCCCGAGCGTGCTGAACACTCATTTTTACAGCCTTCGATTGGTCAAACAGGGATTAGCAATGTCCGTATCGCAAGCCGCCCGGCCTGTCTACGCACAAAGGATGGGATTTGGCGCTGACTCGTCACGGGTGTTTTCCGGCGATCAGGTCGCCGCGCCCCGCTTCTCCAGTTCCTTAATCCAATCCAGACCCGGCAGCACCTCGCCGCGGGTGAATTCCAGACGCTGCTGCGGACCGCCCACAGAGGGGTTTTTGAACTTCTTCTTCCATAGTTCCATTTTCAGCGTCAGACCGCACAGAACGCCGCCGACGGTGGTATGGTGCGCGGTGATCAATTCCCGCACCTCGTGAAACCGTTCGGCGCTGATGTCCGTCCAGAAATCGTTGGTCTTCCGGTCGAAGCTCTCAAACCGGCCGGTGATCGAGGTCGTGATGTCGGTCAGATCCGTATCGATCTTCTTCAACATGGCCTCCTGCGCACGATCCTGTTTGACCACGAAAGTACCGCGCAGATCCTTTAGCCATTCCAGGAACTCGTCGATAATCGGCACCGTCTTGTCCAGAATCGCCCGGAAATAGGCCAACGACAGAAAGATATCGCCGTAGTCTTCCAGAAATTTCGGGATATCCATCAACTCGACCTTCAGACTGTCGGCCATCATGCGCAGCTTTTCCAGCGCGACCTTCGGGTCGGGATCCTTGAACATGCCGAGGATATCGGAAACATCGCCCACATTGGTATCTGCCTCGACACCGTAGACATGCATGATCAGCGGATGGGTGAAGGTCTTCATCCGCTCGGTCAACTCGGCCCGTTTCGTTTCGGAGAGTTTCAGGGCCTCCTGGTTCTCCACCGCGATATTCATCTCGCGCAAGGCGATTCGAATGGAATAGACGTCGAAGCTGGGCACCAAGTCGAATTTCTTCAGAAGCCGTAAGTCCGCGTTAAAGGCCGGTCCGCCTTCCGGGAAGAAGCCGGGCAGTTCCTCCGTCAAAATCTGACCGCTACCCGCGTCCTCGTCCTTGAACAGCTCCACCATCGTGTCGAGCTGATTGTTTTTCACCAGCCGTGCGCGCTTCAGCCCGGGCATCTGCAAAGGCAGGATTTCCATGCCGAGCAAATGCAGACTGTCTTTGACGAAATCCGCATCCGCCTGTTCCGGCGTCCGCTCCTGCGGGTTTTGCACGGCCGTTTCTGACACGGGGACGCTTCTCCAGATTCACTCGAAATAAATTGCAGGCCCATGTCCGACGACACCGGCCCGTCTATTACCTGATGATGATAAGATGCGACTTGAAAAGCAACCACACGAACCGACAGGCCGCATCTATGCCGCAGAGACTTGAAGCCTAGCCATTCATCGCGCTATGTCACGCCAGAAAAATCGACCGGCAGGAGAGATCTGGGTGGAGCCCGTACATGTCATCGGCGGCGGATTGGCCGGCTCGGAAGCAACCTGGCAACTGGCATCAGCCGGTATCCCTGTCGTGTTGCACGAAATGCGTCCGGTCCGCAAAACGGATGCACATCATACAGAGGGACTCGCGGAACTGGTCTGTTCGAACTCGTTTCGGTCGGACGACGCGGAATATAACGCGGTTGGATTGCTGCACGAGGAGATGCGCCGTTGCGGTTCCCTGATCCTGCGCTGCGGCGATGCCGCCAAACTGCCCGCAGGCGGGGCGTTGGCTGTCGACAGGGACGCTTTCAGCCAACGTGTCACCGATGCATTGGAGACGCATCCCCTGGTCACCATCCGGCGCGAGGAAATCGACGGCCTGCCGCCGGAAGCCTGGGATAGTGTGATCGTCGCGACCGGCCCCCTGACGTCTCCCGCCCTGAGCGAGGCCGTGAGAGCGCTCGGCGGCGAGGAAGAACTGGCGTTCTTCGACGCCATCGCCCCAATCGTTCACCGCGACAGCATCGACTTCGACAAAGTCTGGTTTCAGTCGCGTTACGACAAGGGCGACGGCAAGGATTATATCAACTGTCCGATGACCGAAGATCAGTACAACGCGTTTCTTGATGCGCTGATCGCCGGGGACAAGACGCAGTTCCACGAGTGGGAAAAAGACACCCCCTATTTCGAGGCATGCCTGCCGGTAGAAGTGATGGCGGAACGGGGGCGCGAAACCCTGCGTTACGGTCCCATGAAGCCGGTGGGCCTGACGAACGCCCATGACGGATCGCGGCCCCATGCGGTCGTCCAACTGCGCCAGGACAACGCGTTGGGCACGCTTTGGAACATGGTCGGGTTTCAGACCAAGCTTAAATACGGGGCGCAAGGCGATGTGTTTCGCATGATCCCGGGCCTGGAGAAGGCTGAGTTCGCACGCCTTGGCGGCATCCATCGGAACACTTTTATCAATTCGCCGCGCCTGCTGGACGGGGTGCTGCGCATGAAGTCGATGCCCCGTCTGCGTTTCGCGGGACAGGTCACCGGGGTGGAAGGATATGTGGAAAGCGCGGCCGTCGGGCTTCTGGCGGGACGGTTCGCCGCGGCGGAGCGGTCCGGCGCGACCATTCGGAAACCGCCCGCGACGACGGCCCTGGGGGCGCTTCTCAATCACATCACAGGCGGCGCGGATGCGGACACCTTTCAGCCGATGAACGTTAATTTCGGGCTCTTTCCACCGCCCGAGCCCCCGCCCGGCAAAAAAAAGATCAAAGGGCGCGACAGGAAGCTGGCGATCAGCCGCCGGGCGATGCAGGACCTGGAGGTTTGGCTTTCGCCTCAGCACGCCGCAGCTTGAGGCCGCCCCCACAAGAAAAGAGGCCGGGGCGAATTCCCGGCCTCATTTCCGCAACACCATAGTGCGCGATATCGATTCTTTCCACGTAACCGGAACCGGCTTTAGGAGACCCCTTCCAGGATCTGCAGGATGGATTCCTGCTGTCCGCCGGAAATCCCTAGCGTCTGGACGCCGATCTGGTTGCGGGTCCTGGCCGCGACAAGGTTCGCCGCTTCCTCGTTCAGGTCCGCCAGGGTCAAATTATCCGCACCTGCCTGAAGCTCATTGGCGATGTTCTCGTTGAACGTCGCCCGCTCTTGAAGGATGGCCGCGTTAGAGCCGAAAGTCTGGGCCTGGCCGCGCAGCTGGTCGATGCCGGATTGAATATTTGCGATAAAGGCGTCGAGGTCGCCCGCCCCAGCGCTTTCGAAGCCGCCACCGGTCAAGCCGAGCTGGGCGAGCTGGATCTCTCCGGCACCGTCGAACGACCCGGATGCGAAGCCGCCGCCGTCGAGAACGTCGATCCCCTGCACGGCCAGCTCCGAGCCTTCATTACCGCTTAGGGGAACATTCAGTTCGTTGTTCGTAGAGGACAGGAGGTTTACGCCGCCGAAGGAGGCGTCCCCCACCACATTGCCGATCTGCCGGCCGATTTCCTGCGCTTGCCGCGACAGGGCCTCCAACTGCCCCTGATCGGTGATACCGCGCGCCGCTTCGGCCAAGCCCTGCAACTGCCGCGAAAACTGTTCCACCGTGTCCAGCGTATCGGTGGTCACGCGCAGGGTGCTGATACCCTGATCGATGTCTTCCCGCCGCTGCGCAAAGGCCGCGCTCTCGGCGCTCAATTGCCGGGCGACGAAAAACGCGACCGGGTCGTCGTTAACGCCGTTAACGCTGCGGCCTGTGGTCAGATTTTCACTGGATCGATTAAAAACGCTGTTGGTGCGTTCAAGTGACGTCAAAGACGCACGTTGCGCCTCCGTCAAGGAAACGTCGGACATTCTTCTCTCCTACTAAATCGGGTTCTCCCAATCTCTCCCCTCTAATATAGCACTGGAACTCTCAGAAGTACACTCAAGGACACCATATTAAATGATTGGATTTTAGTAAAAATTCGCAATCACAGCCGAATCTCATTAACCTTTTCAGCCGCTTGGTCGGACCTCTGCATAACTCAATACCGCGACACCCTAGAAGAGAAAATCTGCAAACGCGGTATCTTGTTCCGGCGCCGTTCGGTCCAGTTTTCTTCCCCTCAGAACCGTTCGCCCAAGGCACGGATCATCAAGGACCATGTCCCCCAGGCGGGCGGTTGGGCCATCCGGGCGTCAAACGGGTTGTACCCGCACCGCCGCAACTGACGAAGATAGGCATCGGCCAAGACCCCCAAGGAGAGGGCCCCATAAATCCCGCGCCGCGCATAGCCCCTGCGGTTCCGGGCTTGATCGAGTTCCGCGTCGGCGCGCCTGCAAACCGCGCGTACCGCTTCTGGCAGCGCGGGCGCAGGCCGCCCTTCATACAGATCGGTCAGGGAAAGTCCCGCCTCATTCAAGAGTGGAAGCGGTATCGGGCACCGGCGGCGGCGAAACAGAAAGGGCAAGGCCCGCATCAGGCCCAGCAACGCCCAGGCGGTTCCGATCCGCTCGGCGGCAGACAGATCCAGCTCATCCGTCGCGCCGGTTGCGTTGGCGGCAAGTCTGGAAATCGATCCCGATGTCTCCCGGGCATAATCCGTCAGCCGGTCCAGGGACTGAAATGCCGACGGCTCCAAATCCGCTTCACGCGCATCTATCGCGGCATCAAACGGCTCTCGCGGCAGATCTCCGGCTCTGATAGCGTCCGCCAGGGCGCGCACGACCTGATGCCGCCGCGGCGTTCCGCTGAAGCATTCCTCTATCGCATCCCGCCACCATTGCAGCCGGATTTGTCCGAGCATGGGCTCGGAAACCACTTCCGATATCTTGGCGATTTCGTGGTTGAAGGCGTAGAGCGCGAACAGAGACTCCCGTACCTCCGGCCTTGCGGTCATTGCGCTGAGGAAGCGGTCCTTGTCCGCTGTTCGGACCAGATCCGCACAATGCGAAAGGTCCGCAGGCCCTTGCAGCTGTGTCGGGTCCGTCCCGGTCACACGGAAATCTCCGCCGCTCCGAGCGCCTCGCGGCGCATGCTTTCACGCACCTTTGGATCCTGTGAGAGCGCACGGGAGGGATCTTTGAGCAGACCGTCGTGCAGGGCGCCGTAGACGGTCAGCAAAGCGCGCAGGGTCATCGCTTCGCGCGCGCCAAGGTTTGGCGTCAGACGTTCGCGCCAGACCTCTCCGCGTTCCCTGTACGGGGTGGCGCAGGCGGTCAGATCGACGATCAGATCCGTCAGAGCCGCCGGATTCCGTTCGGCCGCACCGCGTGCAAGTTCCTCCCGGCTCAACCCATGCGCGGCCAACACCGTATCGGGCAGCGTGATGAGATTGGCGCCCTGCGCGGCATCCTTAAGCAGATCCCGCGCGATATGAACCAAGTAACAAAACACCGCCATATCCCGCGCACAATCAGCAGCCGGCGCCGGCAAGCCCGACCGGACAGGCCCGCCCGGTGTTATATCCGCGGCGAGGACATAGAGAAAAATACTGGCCGGGGCCACCGTCGCTCCCTCGCAGTAAGCATCGAAATCGGCCCAGGTTGTAAATGGCGTCTCGTCCACATCGCGATGCATGGCGTCGGCCAGCGCCGTCCAGGGCCCTCCTCCGATATCCGAACTATGGAACCGGTCCGTCAGCGCCCGCGAGATCGCCGGGTCCAGGGCGTCGGGGTCCCCGGCGTCCGGCTTACCATCCAGGGCGCTTTCAACCGCCCGACGCCATCGATCGACGCGGTCATGGGCCGCGGGTCTCATCGCCGCGCGGCGGTCCGGTGGCTGTACGGCGAACTCGTCGTCTACAAAATCGTCAACCACACGCATCGATGCGTAAGCACTGACGAACATCGCCCGCCGCGCCTTGGGTAACGTCCGCCCCACCAGCCACAGGTTCGACCCGGACCGTCTGGTCAGATCGAGACAGTAGGCCAGATCGCTGTCCGCCATGAATTCCGCCCTTCCTTAACCATCCCCTATTTCGCCGCCATCCATGCTGGATTTGCGACGGCATGCAACCGGCATTTCGCCGAAACAGGTCCAAAAGATAGCGCAAGGCGCATTTGCCGCTGTCACCCGTTCGCACTGCGTCATCCTGAGCGCCGCGCGGCCGGTCTACAGCCCAGACAGACACAGGGCGTCAGACCAACCCGCATCGCAAAGAAACCGGAAGAAGGACGAGGTCCGCGCCCTTTCCGGACGCGGCGCCCTGTTCGCGCCTGGCGCACATATTGGTTGCGGTTGTTAACGCTTCATAAACCATGCGCTTTCTATCCTTCACCTCAATCCAACAGTCCCCATTCCCACGAGCTTGCGATTACACCGAATGCTGTCCATGCCGAATGACGAGCCTGCCATAGACGGCCCTACCGCATTGATTTACGAACCCGATCCGACGATCTGCGCGTTTCTGCGCGACTCGCTGCATAGGATGGGCTTCCAGTTTATCGATGTTTCCCCGGAACTGGGGCGGGAACCGGACATCGCCGACGGTGCGCTGCACGACCTCCTGGTCGTCGATGTTTCAAAAAACCCCGAAGGTTTCGCCAAGAAAGTGCAGGAAATCCGGCGTTTCGACCCCTTGGCAAATCCGTTCTCTCTGTTCGTGATGACGGGAGAAGCGCTAACCGAACCACAGGTCCAGTCTCTTGCGATGTCAGGGTGCGACGCCTTTATCTCCAAGCCTCTTCATTCCGATGAAGCGCGCGAAAAGATCAGTCGAATCCTGCAGGCGGACCGGAAGTTCGTTGTGTCGCCGCACTATATCGGACCGGACCGCCGGTCCTGCAGCCGCAGCGGGAGCGCCCAGGCGGTCATTCTGCCAGTTCCGAACCGCGCCAAACTAAAACTTTCCCAGGAATGGCGGCCGGCATTTCACGAAGAACAGGAGGCGGTGCACCGGCTGGTGCTGCGAACCGTCCATCTCACAGAGTCGATCCTCTGGTTCGTGCGTATCCTTGAAGGCCAATCGTTTGCCCAACCGATGTCTCAGCGGCGCATTGAGACGGAAATTCTGCGCAGCGCCGAACTCGTTCGCCGGGAACTGCAACGGGATAGCGACATGTCGGAGATTGCGTTCATGTGCGACCGCATCCTAGATCTGGCGGCGCGGATGCGTGTGGAGGATCCAGACCATATGCAACTACTGTCCAATACCTTGCAGGATGAGCGGGACAAACTGATGAAGGCGGCCATAAAGCGGCTGGAAAATCCCGAAATGGCGGCCTGACGGTAACGGGCTACTATGCAAGATATTGGGAAACTGCATATGTAAGCGCTTAATACTTTGAATCCTTGCCTCACCCCAAACGACTCAAAAACAACAACAAATCCACAAAGTAAAAATAAGTATTGATTTTCGTTAACAACTTCCTTTTACTGAATTCACATACTGGCAGGTTTCTGGCTAAGTGCAGAAGTGATTCGCAGAAGGCGATCCAGCACGCGGCCGTATGAGAGGACAGATGCAGAATGCATCTGTTGTGATATGGAGAGAACTCCACGTTCGGGTAGAACGCCCGTTGCATTGTCAGCCTTTGTGCTGGAGTACCATCCGGCGCTCCGGTCGTTTTTGGCTTCCGGGCTTCGGTCCGCCGGCTTTCAGAAGGTCGACACGACATCGGAACAGGAAGCCGCGCAGCAGGCGATGGCCAATGTTTTGTACGATCTGGTCCTGTTCGACACCTCCCGCAACCTCGCCAACATAACCGCAAGCATCCGCACCGCCCGCCAGAATCTGGGCAACGAAGATCCGTTTGGTTTCTACCTGATGACCGGCCCGGCGCCGTCGGGCAATGGCGTGGAGCGCATCGTTTCGTGCGGTTGCGACGCTTTCCTGGTCCGTCCCTTCAGCAACGACATCATGCAAAAACGGCTGCGTCATCTGTTCAAGTCAAAGCGTTCCTTCGTGGTTACCACGCACTATGTCGGCCCGGAGCGCCGCCGCGCGTTGCGCGAGGAAACCTTCACCCGCCGGGTCAATGTTCCGAATGTATTGCAGGAAAAAAGCGAAGGCATTTTCGATCCGGAAGCGCACCGGGAAGCGCTGAGCAAGGCGCTGCTGACCTTCAACGCCTTCCTGGTCGAACGTCAGGCCCATCTTGTGGAACTGATCGAGGAAGGTGGAGAACTGGGCGCGGAAGAAAGGCTGAACCGCTCGGAAAGCGATATTCTGGTCACCGTCCAGAAACTCGCCACCAGCCTGGAAGACTCCGGCAGAGCGAACCTGAAACCGCTGGTGACCGCGATTTCCGAGACAGCGACGCAGAGGATACGCCGGCGGGAGCATCTCGGCGGGCAGGCCGCACGCGAATTACAGAAACTCTGCGGGAATCTCGCCCATTACATCGCCGACGAGCATTAGAGCCGGCATCTCCACCCGCATTCCCCTACAAGGGGATCAATGCTGCCGCAACGCGCCGGCCTTCCGAAAGCAGGATGTTATAGGTTCGGCAGGCCGCGCCCGTATCCATGCCTTCCGGGCTGAGCCCGGCGACCGCTTTGATGTCCGATTTCACACTGGGGCGCAGAAACTCCGTGCGCGCGCCAGTTCCCAGCAGCAAGACTTCGACCTTGGGCTCGGCCGCACCGACCGCCGCGAAATCGTCGGGCGTCAGGGCTGTAAAACCGGAGACGGGCCAGGCCAAAACCCGATTGGGAAAGACAAGCACGCCGCCTTCGAACGCCTCTCCACCGATCATGAAACGCCCGGGACCGTAGGAATCGATAACCTTCAGATCTTCGGGAATGAGCGGCGTGATATCCACGGGCTGGCTTACGCTTTTTCGGAGACCGGCTGCTCCTGATGCGGGGCTTCATCCTCGTCGCCCCGGCGCGGGCGCATGTAGAGCAACAGCGGCACCGCCACGAAGATCGAAGAATAGGTCCCAATGATCACGCCCCAGATCATGGCGATGATGAAGTCGCGGATAACCTCTCCACCGAAGAAAAACAGAGCCAGCAATGCGATCAGAGTGGTCACGCTGGTCATCACCGTGCGCGACAGGGTCTGATTGATGGACATGTTGAACAGGTCGGCGAACGGCATCTTCTTGTAGCGCCGGATATTCTCCCGCACCCGGTCATAGACGACGACGGTATCGTTGATCGAATAGCCCGCGATGGTCAGGATCGCCGCCACCGTCGCCAGATTGAATTCCAATTGCAATAAGGCGAACAGACCGATTGTGGTCAGGACGTCGTGGGTCAGGGCGACCACGGCGCCGATTCCGTACTGCCACTCGAACCGGAACCAGATATAGATCAGGATCGCCCCTATCGCCGCCAGAATGGCGTATAGCGCGGCTTCCTGCAGTTCCGCGCCCACTGTCGGCCCCACAACCTCGTTCCGCCGATACTCCGCAACCTTATCGCCCAACGCCGCCGTGACCTTGGAGACCGCTTCCTGTTGGGCGTTGTCGCCGCCTTCCTGGCGTTGAATACGGATCAGCAAATCGTCGGGCGCGCCGAATTCCTGGATCGACACTTCACCCAGGCCAAGCCCGTCCAGCGTGCTGCGGAACTCGCCGATCTCCGTCTGCCCGTCGGTTTTCACCTCAAGCAGAATACCGCCCAGAAAGTCGATCCCCAGATTGAGGCCCCGCAGCCCAAACAGGGCCAACGACCCGGCAACCAGAAGCACGGAAAGGCCGACCGCCAATTTGTGCGCGCCGATGAAATCGATCGCGGTCTTCTTGGGCACCATGCGCAACAGCATCGTCAAATCCCTTCCCTACTTAAATCGGCAAAGCGTCGGGACGCTTGCTGCGCAGCCAGGAGACCACGAAGAACCGGGTCACCATGATGGCGGTGAACATCGAGGTAACGATTCCGACCGACAGCGTCACCGCGAACCCCTTGATCGGCCCGGACCCGAACGCGAACAGAAGGACCGCGGCGATCAGGGTCGTGACGTTGGCGTCCACGATGGTGGTCAAGGCCCGCTTGTAGCCGGCATCCACCGCGGACATCGGCGAGCGGCCGCCCGCCACCTCTTCGCGGATACGTTCGAAAATCAGCACGTTCGCATCGACCGCCATGCCGATGGTCAACACGATCCCGGCGATCCCCGGCAAGGTCAGCGTCGCCTGAAGTCCGGACAGGATCGCAATGATCAGCCCGATATTGAAGATCAAGGCGATGTCGGCCATTGCGCCGAACCGTCCATAGGTCAGGGTCATGAACACCATCACCGCGATCAAACCGACAATGCTGGCGATCTTGCCCGCGTCGACCGAGTCCTGCCCCAACCCCGGTCCGACCGTCCGCTCTTCAAGATAGCTGATCGGGGCCGGCAGCGCCCCGGCTCTCAGCAGCAGGGAAAGTTCGTTGACGGCCTGGACTGTGAAAGCGCCCGAGATGACCCCGCTTCCACCGATGATCGGCTCCCGGATGACCGGCGCGCTGATCACCTCGCCATCCAGAACGATCGCCAGATAGCGGCCCGCGTGATCTGTGGTCGTATCGCCGAATTGCCGTGCGCCCAGCGAGTCGAAACGGAAGGAAACAACGGGCTGGTTATCCTGAAAGCTCGGTTGTGCATCCACCAGACGTTCGCCGCTTACCCTGACGCGGCGTTCAACAAGGTATCTTATGCCCTCTTCTTCATTGGACGGCAGGATCTGCGTGCCAGGGGGCGCGGTGGCCGGAACCTGTCCCGGAGAGACGCGTTCGTCCAACAGGTGGAAGGTCATCTTGGCGGTCTGACCGATGATCTTCTTCAACGCCTCCGGATCGTCCACGCCCGGGGCCTGAACCACGATGCGGTCGATGCCCTGGCGTTGGATAATCGGTTCAGTCGTGCCCAGCTCATCGATCCGTCGGCGGATGATCTCCACCGATTGCTCGACCGCGCTGTTCCGCGCCTGTTCCAGGGTGGCTTCGTCGAGGGTGACCGAAAAACGTCCACCTTCCCCCTGCGACACCGACAAAGTGGTATCGATCTGGCTCAATTGAGCCGCCGCCTGCGTCGCCTGCGAGCCGTCGCGTAGGGCGAAAGTCACGGCGTTGTTCGAGGAACCGAGACCCGTGTAACCGATCCTCTCCGACCGCAATGTGCGCCGCACGGAATCGACGGTGGACTCCAACCGTTCGGCCACCACTGCGTCGGTGTCGACCTTCAGCAGCAAGTGAACGCCGCCCTGCAAGTCCAGGCCAAGATTCAGAGTTTTGCCCGGCGCGAAATCGGGCAGGCCCTCAAACGTGTTTTGCGGAAAGAAATTCGGCGCGGCATAGATGATGCCAAGGGCGCAGATAATCCCGATCAGGGCTTTCTTCCAAGTGGGGAACTGGAGCATGCTCGGGCGGCTCTCTCGTTATCGGATCACTGTATTCGGGGAAGGCCGCCCCTGCGGAGCGGCCGGCAAGACCGCCTTATTCCTTTTCTTCGGCCTCTTCCTTGTCACCCTTGCCCTTGGATGACTTGGCGGCGTTCGCCGGTTCCGGCTTGGCGATCACGTCCATCAGCGTGGATGTCGCGGTTTTAACGCGCACGCCTTCGGCGATCTCGACCTGGATCTTGCCGTCTTCCAGCACTTTCGTGACACGGCCGTAGATGCCGCCGCCCGTCAGAACATGGTCATTGCGGCGTACCGCGTTGATCTTGGCCTGATGTTCCTTCTGTTTTTTCTGCTGCGGACGGATCAGCAGGAAGTAGAAGATCGCAACGATCAGGATAAGCGGCAGAAAGGATGTCAGCAGATCGGCGCCCCCCGGGGCGGCGTCCTGTGCGAAAGCCGGCGAAATAAACATACAACCTCCCTCAACGGACACGTCGCGTCAGCGGTCTTGAACGGCTTGCTGGACCTGTCCGGAAATTAATGTGGCGCGGCAGCCATACCGCCCGCCTGCGAGAAGCCGGGACTATACCGCCGCAGGACGCTTTTGCAACGTTGCACAGATAGGGATTCCGCCGAAAATCCCAAGTCCTTTTCCGTGCGCCGCAATTGACGCCACCCAGGCGCGGTCCTAGTGTCCCGCGCCATGACAAAACCAATCTCAGAACCCGACCTCACCCGCCTTCTGGAACGGATCGCCGATGCGCTGGACCGGGCCAACCCACCGAGCGTGGAGGAGCAGGATCTCGCCGCCGCCGACGCCTTCGTCTGGCATGCGGACGGGTCGCGGCTCGCCCCCGTTCCGAAGGTCAGCCGCGTTGACATCATGCTGCTGCGCGGCATCGAGCTGCAGCGCGAACAGTTGCTGGAAAACACCCGTCGGTTCGCGAACGGATTCCCGGCGAACAACGCCCTACTCTGGGGCTCCCGCGGGGCCGGCAAAAGCTCGCTGGTGAAAGCGGTGCACGCCGCCGCCAATGCAGAGAACCCGGGCACTTTGGGCCTTGTGGAGATCCACCGGGAAGACATCCCCACCCTGCCAGCCCTGCTGGAGCGGCTGCGCGGCGCGGAACGGCGCTGGATCCTGTTCTGCGATGACCTTTCGTTCGACGGCGAAGACGCCGCCTACAAGTCCCTGAAAGCGGTCCTGGAAGGCGGAATCGAGGGCCGGCCCGACAATGTGGTCTTCTACGCCACGTCGAACCGACGGCATCTGATGCCCCGCGACATGATTGAAAACGAACGCTCCACCGCGATCAATCCATCGGAAGCGGTGGAGGAAAAGGTCTCCCTCAGCGACCGTTTCGGCCTGTGGCTGGGATTCCACAACTGCGATCAGCAGACCTATTTCGACATGATCCGCGGATATGTGGAGGCGCACGACCTGGGAATCGCGGAGGACGAATGGAAACCGCGCGCCGTGGAATGGACGGTCACCCGTGGCGCCCGGTCCGGCCGCGTCGCCTGGCAATTCGTTCAGGACCTGGCGGGTAGCCTGGGCAAGCGCCTGGACTGATCCCCTGCCCCTTCCCTACCCCGCCAGCCGCGCGCTGGGATTGATCGCGCGCCGGCCCTTGCGGATTTCGAAATGCAGTTGGGGACGGTCGACATTGCCGCTGCTGCCGACCCGCGCGATGGCCTGCCCGCGGCGCACCCGGTCGCCGCGCCGAACCAGAACGTCGGCGGCGTGGGCATAGGCCGTGACATAGCCGTCTGCGTGTTTCAGCAGCACCATATTGCCGAAACCGGCCAGCTCCGATCCCGCATAGACCACGACCCCGTTCTCCGCCGCCCGAATCGGCGTTCCGCGTGGGGCGGCGATATTCAGCCCGTCATTGTGCAGACCGCCCGGTTTCGGACCGAATCGTGAAATCACCCGACCCTGAACCGGCCAGAGAAAGGCGTCATTCGCGCGCGGCGCCGGTTTCGGGATCTGCGCGGCCGACAGGCGCACGGGGGGCCGCAATCCCGGCGGGCGGCGCGTCGGTCTGGGAAAGCCTTCCGCCGTAACGCGGAACGGCTCCGCGCGGCCGGCTGACGCCACATGCGCAGCTTGCCCCCGGCGCGGCGCACGCGGCCCAGCATCCGCAACCGCCTTTGGGAACGACGGTTCCGGGGCGGCGTCGGCGCGCGCCGGGGCCGGCGCATCGAGCGGTTCGTCCGCCAGCCGGGCGCGTTCCGCATCCGACAAAGAGGCTGACGCCGGTGGGTTCGGGGCGGCGGCAGGCCGTGGCGGGGCCGGTGGAGCCGTGACAGGTCGTGCAGCGACACTGGCTGCCTGAACCACGCGACCCGGGATTTCAAGTTTCTGGCCGACCCGGATGGTGAAAGGCGGCCTGATGCGGTTCACCTGTACCAGACGGCTCATATCCACGCCGTATTGGCGGGAAATGCCATACACGGTCTCGCCGGAACGCACCGTATGCGTTCGCGCGGCCGGAATCCTAAGCTTTTGATCCGCATAAAGGATGTAGGGCGGCTGAAGACCGTTCAGGGAAATGAGCGCACGTGTTCCCACGCGGTAGGCGCGCGCGATGGCGTACAGCGTTTCCCCGCTGCGTACGGTATGGACCGTTCCGTCCTGTACCGCCGCCACCGCCGGTGCGGGCCGAGACGCAGGCGTGTTCTGCGGTGGAGATTGCGTGGAATCGAAAACCCGAATCCGCGGACCGCCCCGGTCGCCGCATGCCGCTAGCAGGAACACACCGCAGACAAGCACCGACAGCGGAGCCCATTCTGCTATGCGCTTTTGCCGGCCCACGCCTTCTAAAGCGTCCCTTCAAGCAGCGGTACAAAACGCACGCCGCACAGATCGGACGAAGACGTGCTGCCGTCTTCATGCTTCACGATCTTGATGAGTTCCTGACCGACCACGCCGCCGCCCACAGGCACGACAAGCCGACCGCCGGGCGCCAACTGTTCGATCAGCGCCCTTGGCACATCCGGGGCCGCGGCCGTCACCATAATGCATTCGAACGGCGCCTGCTCCGGCCAGCCCTTGTACCCATCCCCGTGCTTGGTGGTGATATTGTGCCGGTCCAACTGGCGAAAGCGCCGTTCCGCCGCGCTCAACAGATCCTTGATACGCTCAACCGTATAGACTCGGCGGCACAGGTAACTCAGCACCGTCGCCTGATAGCCGGACCCTGTCCCTACTTCCAGGACGCGCGCGCGGGAATGCAGTTCCAGCGCATCGGTCATCATGGCGACGATCAGCGGCTGGCTGATGGTTTGCCCCAGATCGATGGGCAGGGCTGTATCGTCATAGGCATGGCGTTTGAAATTCTCCGGCACGAACAGGTCGCGCGGTGTTTTCTCAATGGCCTTCAGAACGTCCTGGTTCTTGACACCGGCACGCCGCAGGGTCAGCGCCAGTTTCGCCCTGTCCTCCTGAAAAGGATCGGAATTCGCCGCCTGTGCCTGCATCAGGCGAATGCCTCCTTCATCTCGTCCAAGACCCCCCGGTCGGTGATCTCCACGCGGACAGGCGTCACCGTAACATACCCTTCCCGCATCGCGCTGTAGTCGCTCTCGCCTTCGCGGACGCCCTGTCCACCGTTATGGCGCAACCGATACACGCTGGCCCGCCTGGGGTCCTGATCGGCGCGCAGGACAAAACTCGCCGCATGATCCATGCGGCCCTGCGGAACGGCCACGATACCTCGAATATCAGCGTAGGGCAGATTCGGGATATTCACGTTGTAAAACACGTCGCGCGGCCAGCCGAACCCGGCAATACGGCGCAGAACATCCGGTATGCAGCTTTCCACCGTGTCCCAGGAAATACCCTGCTGCCCTTTGTAAGCGCTGAGTGCGATAGCAGGCACATGCTGCAGACACGCCTCCACCGCAACGCCGACGGTGCCGCTGGAAAACAGGTCGTCACCCAGATTCAGTCCGTGGTTCACCCCGCTGAGGACAAGATCCGGCGGCGCGTCTTCAAAAACTTGCTGCAAGCCGAAGATCGCCGCATCCGCCGGCGTCCCGTCCGTCATATAGCGGTGGCCCGCCCCGGCGCGGCGCAACTGAATCGCATCCGCGTAACTGACCATGTGGGAGGCGCCGCTGCGCCCGCGCTCCGGCGCGACCACCCGGACCTCCCCCACCAGCGGACTGACCGCACGTTCCAAAACACCCAACCCCTCGGCATGGATGCCGTCGTCATTGCTGAGCAGCACCCGCGCCGAGGCGAGATCCACGGTCCTACGGCCGTCGATCATGCGGCGGTCTCCACGGCGATGGTTTCGGTCCCGCCCATATAGGGGCGCAGCGCTTCAGGCACGGTCACGCTGCCGTCTTCATTCTGATAGTTCTCCAGAACCGCGATCAGCGTGCGGCCGACCGCCAGGCCAGATCCGTTCAAGGTATGGACGAAGCGCGTCCCCTTTTCGCCCGGCGTCTTGAACCGCCCCTTCATGCGGCGGGCCTGGAAGTCCCAACAGTTGGAGCAGCTTGAGATTTCCCTGTAGCGTTCCTGCCCCGGTAGCCAAACCTCCAGATCGTAGGTCTTGCGCGCGCCGAACCCCATATCGCCGCTGGAAAGCAGCATCACCCGGTACGGCAGATCGAGCGCCTGAAGAATCCCTTCCGCGCAGCCGGTCATCCGTTCCAGTTCGGCTTCCGACTCGTCGGGATGCGTGATGCAGACCATCTCCACCTTGGAGAACTGGTGTTGGCGGATCATGCCACGAGTGTCGCGCCCGGCGGCCCCCGCTTCCGAGCGGAAGCACGGCGTCCAGGCGGTGTAACGCAACGGCAGATCTTTCGCTTCCAGCACGCTGTCGCCGGCAAGGTTTGTCAGCGGCACTTCAGAGGTGGGGATCAGCCAATAACCTTCCTCTGTTCGGAAGGAGTCCTCAGCAAACTTGGGCAATTGCGCCGTGCCGTACATGGCCTCATCCCGCACCAAGAAGGGCGGCACGACCTCGGTAAAGCCGTTCTCCAGCGTCTGGCGGTCCAGCATGAAGTTGGCCAGCGCCCGTTCCAGGCGTGCAAGCTGTCCCTTCAACACCACGAACCGCGCGCCGGAAAGGCGCGCCGCCGTCTCGAAATCCATCAGGCCCGACGCTTCGCCGATGTCGAAATGCTCCTTCGGCGCGAAAGCAAAGTTGCGCGGATTGCCCCAGCGGCGCACTTCCTTGTTCGCATCCTCGTCGGCACCGACAGGTACGTCAGCCATCGGCATGTTGGGGAGCGATTCCAGAAGGCCCGTCAGATCGGCGGCATTCTGCCGTTCTTCCGCCTCAAGGTCCGCGATGGTCGACTTCAAATCGGCGACTTCCTTGATCAGGTCGTCCGCATCCTCGCCCGCCTTCTTCTTCGCGCCGACGGCGCGGCTGACCTCGTTCCGGCGAGCCAGCAGGTCCTGCAGCCGGGTCTGGGCGGAACGGCGGCTCTCATCCAGGGACAGAATAGCGGAGGCCTGCGGGCCGAGCCCCCGCACCGCCATGGCCGCATCGAAGTCTTCCGGATTGTCGCGTATGTATTTCAGGTCGTGCATAGCCGAGCCGTTCCAGTCGTTTTTTTGGATAAAGGCCGCGCAAGACGGCGCGGCGCGTTTATAGGCGACTCACTCGGCGCGGTCCACCGGCGGCTGTCTCAGAAATCGCAGGAAAGACGCAATGGGTCAGTCCTCGACGCCGGCTTCCTTGTTCAGCAGCGCTTCCCGTTCGTCCTTTTGCTTTTCGACGATGCGGGCGCACCAGATGGAAACCTCGTAAAGCAGGATGATCGGGATTGCGAGGCCGATCTGGCTTAGCGGGTCCGGCGGGGTCAGGATGGCGGCGGCGACAAAGGCTATGACGATGGCGTATCGCCGTTTCGCCCGAAGTCCATCGGGCGTCGCCAGGCCCGCGCGGGCCAAAAGCGTAATCACCACGGGCAGTTCGAAGCTGATCCCGAAGGCGAAAATCAGCCGCATAACGAGCGAGAGATACTCGTTCACTTTGGGTTCTAACTGAATGGCGACCGAACTGTCGGAGGCAACCTGTTCGAAACCGATGAAAAACTCCCACGCGACCGGCAGCACGACGTAATAGACGAAGGCGGCGCCCGAAAAGAACAGGATCGGCGTGGCGATCAGGAACGGCAGGAACGCCATTTTCTCGTGCTTGTAGAGCCCGGGGGCCACGAACATGTAAACTTGGCTGGCGATCAGCGGAAAGGTCACGCAAAAGGCCGCGAAAAAGGCGATCTTGATCTCTGTGAAGAACTTCTCGTGCAAGGCGGTGAAGATAAAGCGCCGCCCGGTCTCCCCTTCCCAGATATCGGCCAGGGGGGCGATCAGGAAGTTGAAGATGTTATCGGCGAAGGCGAAACAGATGAAAAAGCCGATGACCAGAGCGCCCGCCGAATACATCAGGCGCTGGCGCAGTTCGATCAGGTGATCCATCAACGGCGCTTTTGAGGCGTCGATATCGTCTTCGTTACGCTCCGCGGTACTCATGCTTCGCCGCCCGCCGCCTTCTTATCGGTTTCCTTGGGCGCAGCCTCCGCCGTTGGAACGGATTCCGCTGCGGGTGCAGCGTCCACGGCAGGCGGCGGCGACGCCGGTTCCGCCGGCTTGGCCTGAATCCCCGGACCGGCCGTCCCGGGCAGCGGACCGCCGGACGTTGGCTTCTCATCAGGCTTCATGGCTTCCGCCGCGGAGCTTTCAACCGATTTGGAGGCGTCGTTCAGCGCGGACTTCTGGCTGTCCAGGTCGCGCTTGGTCTCATCCAACGCCGATTTCATCTCGCCCGTCGGATCGACGGTGTCGGCGATGGTGTTCTCCAGATTTCCTTTTTCGAGATTCTTCTTCAGGTCCTGAAGGTCCGCTTCCCGCGCCATATCCTCAATGCCGGATTGGAATTCCCCAGCGATGCTGCGCAGCTTCTTCATGCCCTGCGTGACCGTGCGCAGCACCCTTGGCAGTTCGCGCGGACCGACGACGATCACGGTGATCATCGCGATCATCAGCAGTTCACTCCAACCAAGGTCGAGCATCTAAGGGTCTCCACCCGCAGGCCAAATCGGGAAACGGTTCAAGGCTCCGGGGCGTTACGCCCCCGGAAAACGACGGATCAGCCGTTGGCGGCCTTGTCCTTCGTATCGGCGGCAGCCGTATCCGCAGCTTCCGATTTCAGCTGCTTGGCGTCGTCGGCCGTCTCGTCCTTGGCTGCTTCGTCTTTCACGTTCTTTTTGAACGCGTTCAAGCCCTTGCCGAAATCCCCCATCAATTGAGAGATCTTGCCGCGGCCGCCAAACAGGACCAGCACGACCACCAGAACGATCAACCAATGCCAGATACTAAATGCACCCATTCCTCTGTCCTCGACTATACGCGCATCCGTTCGGCGCGACTTTACTTATCTTGCACCGATCACGACAGGGAAATCGCAGCCGGCCCGGCAATGGATGCCTATGTAGCGGCTTCCCCCGGAAAAACAAAGGCCTGACTTTCATCAAGCACGATCGCCTGCAAGCTTTCATCCGACGGCATATAGGCCCCGTGGACGCGGGCGTGTAGATGCAGTTCTTCCCCGGTTGTCTTGCAGGTGCATAAATGCACCAGACTGGAGCGCCCTAACAGCCGGGAACTCAGGACTTTGGCATAGCCTGGACCGAAGACGCCATCCTGGGCCGGCGACAGGCGCAACGCTTCCGGCCGCACCACGACATCCACCGGCTGTCCGTCCGCGAAACCCGGCGCCGGGATATGTCCCATCGGGGTTTCGACGACGCCCTTTTCAGCAATACCGGGGAAGGAATTCACCTCTCCAAAGAAGGCGGCGACGAACTTGTCGGACGGTTTTTGGTACAGCTCTTTCGGAACGCCTAGTTGAACCAGCAAACCGTCGCGCATGACCGCAATCCGGTCGGCCATGTACATGGCCTCTTCCGCGTCATGCGTCACCATTAGCGCAGCCGCCCCGCTTTGCCTCAGCGCGTGGAAGGTTTTGTCCCGGACTTCATCGCGCAGGCGCGCATCCAGACCGGAAAACGGCTCATCCAGCAACACGACCGACGGTTTGGGCGCCAAGGCGCGGGCCAACGCTACGCGTTGTTGCTGGCCGCCGGACAGCGTGTGGGGATAGACGTCCGCATAGTCGGCCATCCCCACCAGGGACAAAGCGTCCATCGCCAGCCCCTTGCGGGCGGCCGGTTTCTCCGCTTCCAATCCGAAAATCACGTTGTCCAATACCGAGAGATGCGGAAACAGGGCATAGTCCTGAAACACCAGTCCGACGCCCCGTTGCTCCGGCGGTACGTGGACGGACGGTCCGAACAAGCAGCGGCCGCCCATCCAAAGTTCGCCGGACGATGGCGTTTCCAGCCCCGCAGCGATCCGCAACGCCGTCGTCTTTCCACAGCCCGACGGCCCCAGCAGGCATACCGTTTCGCCCGCCGACACCGACAGGACCAGATCTGAGACCGCCACGACAGCGCCGTAGCTATGGGTAACATTGCGAAATTCCAGCGCGGAAACGGAGGGGGCGTCGGTATCGAACGGCATTCAGCGGTTATCCTTCAACGGGCCGGACAAACGTCCGGAACGAGTGCTAATCTATTGAAGATGCGTATTAATCGCAAGGAGTCGAGGAGCATACCTGCAGCGGCGGAACCCGAACGGACTGCAAAAATCAGTCCTCCAACGCCACGGCTTCGTCTGTTTCGACGGCCTCATAATCGCCGTCCTCGCCGAACAGGACAATTTCCTCTTCCTCCAGCCCCTCTGAATCGGCCAGTTCGGATTCGCTGTCGCGCATGGAAATCGCCCCCAGGCCGGGACGGTTGTCCAGCAGGCCGGCGGCTTTCAATTCCTGCACGCCCGGCAAGGCCTTCAAATCTTCCAGCCCGAAATGGTCCAGGAATGTCGCGGTCGTCCCCCAGGTAACCGGCCGCCCGGGCACGCGTTTGCGGCCCCTGGGCTTGATCCAGTTAGCTTCCAGCAGCAGATCAAGCGTTCCACGGCTGACCGCGACGCCGCGGATTTCTTCGATCTCAGCCCGGGTGACCGGCTGGTGATAGGCAATAATCGCCATGGTTTCGATGGCGGCGCGGGAAAGCTTCTTCGGCACCTCACGCTCGACCCGCATATGTTCGCCCAGATCCTCCGCGGTGCGAAAGACCCAGGCGTCCCCCACCCGGTTCAGAGTGACGCCGCGGTTGGCGTACATTTCCTGCAGTTCGGTCAGCAGTCCCGTCAGGTCCGCATCTTCCGGCATGCGCCCGGTCAGGTGCTTTTCCGTCACGGGTTCCGCGCTGGCGAACAAAATCGCTTCCAGCAGCCGCAATTGTTGAAAACGGTCCATTACGTTTGAAAACCCTGGTGGTTAGGTATCGTCATCGAGCAGATCGTCATCCAGAAATTCATCGTCGAGGAGGTCGTCCTCCTCCTCACCCTCTTCGCCGTCATCGTCATCGACGACCGACAGGGCGGCGGCGCCTTCTGCGATCCGGCGCACGGGGGCCTTGCGGATCATGATCGGAGCGAAGACGGCGCTCTGCTGGACGTCCAGGATCCCTTCACGGACCAGTTCCAGCGTCGCCGCGAAGGTCGCCGCTTTTGCCGAGCGCCGCACCAGCGGGTCACCCAGGTCCGGCGGCAGATACGCCTCCAACGTCACCCAGTCGGGAATCTTACCCAGAATACCGCGCAGCCGTTGCACCGCCTGATCCATCGAATAGAGCGAGGTTGCGTTGATTTTCAGGGTAGAAGCCTGCGCCCGCTGCCGGATATTGCCGTAGGCGCGCAGCAGATCGAAAAGCGAGGCGTTGTAGGTGGTTATGGTCTCAACCTTGATCTTCTCCGGCATGCCGCGGCCAAAGAAGTACTGGCCCAGACGCGGCCGCTCCAACAGTTTCTGGGCGACATTCTGCATCGCTTCCAGACGTTGCAGTTGGAACGCCAGGCGCGCCGCCATTTCGGCGGGGTCCTCGCCCTCTTCGTTTTCCCCCTGAACCGGCAACAGCAACCGCGATTTCAGATAGGCGAGCCAGGCCGCCATCACCAGGTAATCGGCTGCGATCTCCAGCTTCAGTTCCCGCGCCCGGTTGATGAAGGCGAGATACTGTTCCGCCAGGGCCAGAATCGAGATTTTCGTGATATCGATCTTATGCTCACGGCTCAACGTCAGCAGCAGATCAATGGGGCCCTCGAAACCGTCCAGCGCAAGCACAAGCGAATCGTCCGACGGCAGATAGTCGGGCGATGCCGTTTCGAAAGACTCGTCGGCTGGCGTGTCACTGGTCATCCCGACCGGACTTACCCCTCCGCACGGGGCGGAGCAAGCCGGACCGTCAGGCGTCGGGCTTTATCGTCAGGCACGCGACTTTCTTGGCCTTCAGCTTGGTGCACAAACCGTCCGCCGCCGCTTTGGTGTCCAGGGGCCCGCCGCGAATACGGTAGAACATCCCTTTCCCTTTTACTTCAACGCTTTGGATTTGAAGGTTAAGATTTCCTAGCAGATCTTTGTTCCGTCCTTGAAGACGCGCCCATTCCTTCTCAGCCGCCGCTTCGGAACGAACCGCGCCGACCTGCACGCGCCAGGCCGAGGTCAGCGCCGCCGTGGCATTCGGCAGCGCCGCGGGCGCGGCTGCAAGCTGTACAGGCTCCGCTTTGTTCTGGGCCGGCGCCGGCTTTTTCTCCGCAGTCGCCGTCTTGGGTTGAACGGCCTTGGGCTTTTCAGCTTCCTGGACTTCAGCCGTCTTGGCGGTTCCAGAGTCGGTTTTGGTTTCGGCCTGGGCCGCGGCGACCTGCTCGGCGGTCTCCTGGCTAAGAACCACCGGCCCTTCCGGGGCGGTCAGGGTCCCTTCGGGCAGCGGCGGCGGCTGTATCGTCGGGACTGCCGGCTTCTGCGCCAGGATGGTTTCCGAGTCCCCCGCCGGCGGGGCGGATCGTTCCACGGCCGGTTCCGCCTGTGGCGGCGCAAGGGGTTCTTCAGGCGGGGGCAACAGGGTTTCCACCTTTTCCGGGCGGACGTCGTCGCTTCCCTGCACCACGCTATAGACCGTCTTGTCCTGGTGCGGTACGGCCAGACCGCCCGGATCTTCCGGCTTTACCTTAGCCGGGCCTTCCGGCGTTACGATCGGGGCGGCAACCTCGGTTCCCTCGCGGATGCCCTCGTTATAGGCATAGAAGACAAGGCCGCCCAGGGCCAAGACCGCGAGGCCGGCAACCGCCAACGGGGCCGCGCCCAGCCGCTTGCCGCCGTCACCCTCGTGACCGCCGTCATCCAATTCGGAGAGTTCCCGCTCCAACCGGTCCAATTCAGAAACCACGCGCCCTACCCCATAATGCCAGAGTGTTTAGAGGCTTGGCGGCGGCGGGACTTAGATCAGTTCAACTCCGAGCGCGGCTCCACGCCGAAGACGTCCAAACCAGACGCAATCACGGTCCGCACGGCGCCTACCAATGCCATTCTGGCTATGGTAAGCGATTCGTCCCCGGGCACAACGAACCTGAGCAGCGTATCTTCCCGCCCCTTGGTCCAGAGCGCGTGGAAGGACGCGGCCAGATCGTAGAGATAGTAAGCCAACCGGTGCGGCTCGTGCGCCTGGGCGGCGGCCTCAATCACACGGGGCCATTCGGCAAGCTGCCGCATAAGCGCCAATTCGCCCTCCTCCGACAGGCGGTTCAGATCCGCACCGGATACGGCGGTGTCGCTGAAGTCCGCACCCGGGAAGGCGTCCCGCGCCATTTTCAGCACGGAATGACACCGGGCATGCGCGTAGTGAACGTAGAAGACCGGATTGTCGCGCGACTGTTCGGTCACGGCGGTCAGGTCGAAATCGAGTTGCGCATCGTTCTTGCGGGTCAGCAGGAAGAAACGAACGACATCCTTGCCGACCTCGTCCACCAGGCCACGCAGGGTCACGAAGTTGCCCGCCCGCTTGGACATGCGCACGGGCTCTCCCCTGTCCATGATGCGCACGATCTGACAGAGCTTGACGTCCAGTTCCGCTTCGCCCGCGGTGACCGCTTTCACCGCGGCCTTCATGCGCTTCACATAACCGCCGTGATCGGCGCCCCAGACGTCGATCTGCGCGTTGAAGCCGCGCTGGTACTTGTCCAGATGATTGGCGATGTCGGATGCGAAATAAGTCCAGCTTCCGTCGGACTTTTTCAGCGGCCGGTCTACGTCGTCGCCATATTCGGTCGCCTTGAAAAGCTGCTGCGGACGCGGTTCCCAATCCTCCGGCTTTTTGCCCTTCGGCGGTTCCAGAACGCCCGTATAGATCAATTCCCGGCCTTCCAGGGTCGAAAGCACTTCCTCGACCTTGTTCGCCTCCACCAGGGCGCGTTCGGAGGTAAAGACATCCTGATTCACGCCGATCTGGGCGAGATCCTCCCGCATCGACGCCATCATGGCGTCGACCGCGGTCTGCCGCGCCACCGGCAGCCATTCTTCTTCCGGCGCGTTCAACAGGGCATCGCCATGCGTCTCTTTCAATTGTTCCCCGACGGCCTTCAGATATTCGCCGGGATACATGCCCTCTGGAATCTCGCCGATATCCTCGCCATGCGCTTCGCGGTAGCGCAGGTAGGCGGACTGTCCCAGCTTGTCGACCTGGGCGCCCGCATCGTTGATGTAGAATTCCCGCGTCACATCGTACCCGGCCTTTGCAAGCAAGGAGGCCAGCGCGTCGCCGACCACCGTGCCGCGCGCATGCCCGACGTGAAGCGGCCCCGTCGGGTTGGCGGAGACATATTCCACATTCACCTTCTCACCGGCGCCGACAGTACTTGCACCATAGGACACGCCGGCTTCCAGGATGGCCTTTACCTCCGCCCGCCAGACGCTGTTATCGACCCGCATATTGATGAAGCCGGGTCCGGCGATCTCCGCCGCCCCGATGCGCGGCGAAGCCAACAGACCCTCTGCAATCTTTTCCGCAAGGTCCCGCGGCTTCATGCCCGCCTGCTTGGCCAGCACCATCGCAGCGTTGGTTGCAGCATCTCCATGCGATGGGTCGCGGGGCGGCTCCACGGCGGCGCGACTCAAATCCGCATCCGAACTCAGCACACCTGAAGACTTCAACCCATTCAGTGCCGACGCCAAGTCGGCCTGGAGTTCCTTGAAAACACTCATTTTTCAAACCTTACTCAAGAATGCCGCCGATGCGTTTCCACTCCCGACGAGCGTATCGGTCCGTCATGCCCGCGATATAGTCGGCCACGATCCTGGCGCGTTCGCCGTCGTTCTGATTTTCCGTCTCGCCGAACCAGCCCGGCGGCATCATGTCCGGCTCGTCCATGAACGCCTTGAAGAGCCCCCTTACAGTCGCCTTGCCCGCCGCCCGGGCTTCGTTAACCCGTTCGTTGCGGTACATCCGGCGATACAGAAAGCTCTTCAGGGCGCGCTCCTTCTCCGCCATGGCGGCGGAAAAGGCAACCGTGGTCCGGCCTGCGCCCCGGACGTCGTCAACCGTCTCCAGGTTCATCGACTGCAGCCGCGCCCGCGTCTCGGCCAACACGTCATGCACCATGTCGCCGATCAGGCTGCGCACGCCTTCCGCGATCAAGACGGCCTCGTCCAAATCGCCATGCGCAGCCCGCACAGCCGCGAACGCCTGCCCGACATGGGGTACGGCGTCCGACACTTCCGCAATCGAGAACAGGCCGGAGCGGAGGCCGTCGTCCATATCGTGATGATTATAGGCGACATCGTCGGCGATGGCGGCCAGTTGCGCCTCCAGCCCCGCATGCCGGGTCAGTTCCAGATCGTGCTTGCGGTTATAGCGCCGGACGGTCGCCGGCAGTTCCGCTTCGCTGGCGAACGCTTTGGGGCCGTCGCCGATCAGCGGGCCGTTATGCTTGACCAAGCCTTCCAGCGTTTCCCAGGTGAGGTTCAGACCGGCGAAATCAGGGTAGCGCTTCTCCAGCCGCACGACGATGCGCAGCGACTGGTCGTTATGATCATAGCCGCCAAAAGGCTGCATCGCCTCGTTCAGAGCGTCCTCGCCGGAATGGCCGAAGGGCGGATGCCCAAGATCGTGGGAGAGCGCCAGAACTTCCGTCAGGTCCTCGTCCAGTCCCAGCGTCCGGGCCATGGAACGCGCGATCTGCGAGACCTCCAGGCTGTGCGTCAGGCGGGTCCTGACGTGATCGACCTCCGGTGCGACGAACACCTGGGTCTTGTGCATCAACCGGCGAAAGGCCGCGCAATGAATGATCCGGTCCCGGTCCCGCTGAAACGGCGTGCGGGTCGCGGAGGGCGGTTCCGGATGCAGCCGGCCGCGGCTATATTCCCACAGGGTGGCGTAAGCCGCGCGGGTTATGGGGTGAGCGTCTCTCATACGGGGTTAGCTAGCCCGTTGCGAGAAACGGTGCAACATACCCTTTCCCCGTGTGTGATTGACACGCAATCAGAACTCCATACATAAGGGACCAGGACGGTCCTGATTGGAAAGCAGACGATGAGCAGCGATCCCTTTGCCTTTGACATAAGCGTCGGAGAGCGGGTGTTGGGAATCTCCGACGCCGCGGTGAAACGGCTTGCCTGGATGATAGAACAGGAAGGCGAGCGGGAGCTCATGCTGCGGATCACCGTCTCCGGCGGCGGCTGCTCCGGCTACCAGTACGGTTTCTCTTTCGACGACAAAGTAACACCCGACGATCTGACCTTTGAAAAGGACGGGGTCACGGTTGTCACGGACGATGCGTCGATGAACCTTCTGGCGGGATCGGAAGTCGACTATAAGGACGAGTTAGTCGGATCTTTCTTCACCATCAACAACCCGAACGCCTCCTCTTCCTGCGGCTGCGGCACCTCCTTCGCCGTTTAAGCGACAGCCGTCAGGTCATTTCCCCCAGCCCCAAGCTGTCGACAAGGCTCTTGATGGCGTGGAACTCCGCCAGCGTGTCGTAGATCCGGTCTTTGTCCGTAAAATCCGAGTCGGCGGTCACCGCGTCGAAGCCGCTTCCCGAGCGGAAAGCGATGTGCATGGCTCTGTCCTGCAGACAGGCGCGAACGTCCGCGTACCCTTCGGACAAAGCGATCAACCGATCCAGACTTTCCGCCGGTAAGGGGGCCGCTTCCCCAATCGCCCCATCCGCGAAGATGTGAAAGGCGTTCCTGAAAGCCGGGCCGACACCTATTGAAGCGGGGGTGCCCGGCATCGCCGCCACAGTACGCCAAAGGTCGCCTGAACGTCCGGAAACAAGCGTGATCTTGTTCGCAAACGGATGCGCGACCCGCAGGGTGACCAGTTTCGTGTGGATGGGCCCCTTCGTCTTCTTGCCCGATATCCAGTCCGGTTGTCCCTGAAATCGTATTTCGGTCATCTGGAACTCGACCCCGTTCGACAGCCCCACAATCCCGTCTTCGCAGTGAATCTCGGTCGGTTCGGGAAGCAATCCCAGGCGCTGATAGTAGGGCACCAGATTCGGTAACCCCTTTTCCTTGAAATAGAACCCCAGGAACCCGGCGAGCCCACCAACGACAAGTTCCTTGTGCCGCCGTTTCAATCCGGTCATCTCACGGTGTGCATAATAGACGGCAAATCCGGTCAGCAGGACAAGCGGCACAAGCAGAAGATAACTCCCCCACACAACCAGAACGATGATGCTGAGAAGCCAGACCGGCACTAGGATTCGCGCGAACCCTTCCTTCGCCGTCCCACGGGTTTTCTTCCGCCGGGCCTCAAGCGTTCTCAGTTTGGGCAGAAGTTCCGCAGCATAGAAGGCGTTTATCCCCTCCAGCCCCTCCGGCTCGCAATCGAACAGGTTTTCCTCAGCTTTCGTCATGCGGCGAGTTTCTGTCTTTCAAGCAGGGACGGCGCAAGGGCCTTCACGAAGAATTTCACCGCCCGTCCCCCTGAGAACCCGTTCTCGCCCGCCCAAAAAAGCCTGTGCTTTTCCAAGTCCGTGACACCAGAGCGTGCCACCTTTACTTAGAATCAACTGAGATCGCTTTGCCGATCAGCCGGGTAGGAGCCGGTCTGCAGGCGATACGGCGCATCGGCAAGGGCCGGCGACGCCCTCCGGCTGACCGGCAAAGCGACCGAAGGCGGTCTTTGCAGCCTTTCGGACCGCGTCAGCCGTCGCCTGCGCTGCTTCCAGCATCGCGGCGCAACGCCTTCCTAACCGAAAGGCTGCAAAGACCGTCTCAGTGGTTCCAAGTAAATGTGACATGCTCTAAATTGGCGGCCATGAAGATAGCGACTTTCAATGTGAATTCCATCAAGGCGCGCTTGCCCCGTGTACTCGAATGGCTGGAAGAGGCGCAGCCCGACGTCGCGCTGCTGCAGGAGCTCAAATGCCAGGACGCCGACTTTCCCGCGTTGGAGATTTCCAGCCTGGGTTATGAAGCGGCGGTGCACGGTCAGAAGACCTACAACGGCGTGGCAATCCTTTCCAAACATCCGATAGAGGATGTATTTCGCGGCCTGCCCGGCGATCCGGAAGACGAGCAGGCCCGTTATATCGAAGGCACCATACGGGGTATCCGTGTCGCCTCCATATATCTGCCGAACGGAAATCCGGTCGACGGGCCCAAGTTTCCCTACAAACTCGCCTGGATGGACCGGCTTGTCGCGCACATCCGCGATACGCTGCTGCCGACCGAACAGCCCCTGGTGCTGGGCGGCGACTATAATCTGGTTCCCGGCGACGATGACGTCTACGACCCGGCGAAATGGGCCGATGACGCCCTGTGCAAACCGGAAAGCCGCGCCCGCTTCCGCGCCATGCTGAATCTGGGCCTGACCGAGGCGTGGAAAGCCCTGCACCCGAATGCCGCCCACCAATACTCCTATTGGGACTATGTTCAGGGGCGCTGGCAGAAGGACGAAGGCGTGCGCATCGACCATCTGCTTCTGTCGCCGCAAGCGGCGGACCGGCTGGCGGCGTGCGAGATCGACAAGACCCCACGCGGCAAGGAAAAGCCCAGCGATCATACGCCCGTCTGGTGCGAGATTGCCTGACGGCACGCTTGTTTTTCAAAGCCACCGGCCGGACGCGCTGGACGGGTGGATCGGGCGTTGCACAGCCACCGTGCGGCGTTGGGCGGAACAGCAAGACCACGCATACACGTTGTTCGGAGATGAATTCTTCGATCCTATCGCCCCATCCATGCGGGAGAAGTTCGCGCACCGCCTCCCCGTCCTGACGGACCTTGCCCGTCTCTATGCGGCCCGAACGGCGCTGGAAACCTACGAACGTGTCGTCTGGTTGGATGCCGACACGTTACTGTTCGCGCCGGACCTTCTCTCTATCGATATCGACGATACCTTCGCGCTGGGCGAAGAAACCCGGATCGAAGAAGATCCGAACGGCCGTCTGAAACCGCGAAAGAACCTGCATAACGCCGTCCTTGTGATCCGCCGCGGCGACCCCGTTCTGCCGTTTCTGATCCGCTGCACCGAACGCATTCTGGCCCGCCTGGATCCGGCGCGGGCCGCCCCCCAGATCGTGGGGCCCAAATTGATGGGGGCGCTCAATCCGATGGCGGAATTCACGGTTCTGCGGACGGTCGGCGCACTCAGCCCGCTGGTTATCCGCGATATCGCCACCGGGCGCGGAAACGCTCTTTCCCTGCTTCGCCGGCGCTCCGCCTTTCCACCCGCCGGCGCCAATCTGTGCGTCTCGCTGGTTAAGGCCGCGGAAACGGACGTTCTGAACGCCGCCATAGACCGCTTGTTGGGTGACCCTGATCTGGGCGGCCGGTCGCAATAGACGTAACGGCACCATGGCACCGGCGACCCTTCGCAGAGTCGCCGAAAGCCGTGCCAGCTGGACTGCTTTCCGACGCCGCTCCTACTGCTTGCGGACCGCGTCCGCCGTTCCCTGAATGAAGGCCGCGATCTTCGCGACATCTTCTTCCGTCAGACGGTCCGAGAAACTCGGCATGCCTTTGGAAACAAGGGCGCCGCTGCGGACGATGGCGGCCAAACTCCCGATCGTGACCGGGTCCGAATATCCCAGGTTGGGAACGTTCCCGCCGTTATTAACGGCCGGAACCCCATGACAGAACAGGCAGTTGGACACATACAGCCCCGCCCCTTCTGCAACGTGATCGGGATTGTAGGGGACGCCCGCCACCAGTTCCGTCCGGTCATAGGTCACGAACGGAGGCATTGCGGCATCGCCCCCCACTTCAAACGTATAAACGCGTCCAGGGCCCAACCGGTCGGTCGCGCGCTGGCTGATGCCGTAGACCCCGCCCCAGCCGGCCAGGATGGTGACATACTGTTTGCCGTCCAGCTCGAAGGTCGCGGGTGCGGCGACCACGCCGGACCCGACCGGCGTCTGCCACAATGTCGCGCCGGTGGTTGCGTCAAAAGCGATGAAGCGTCCGTCCGCGGTTCCCTGGAAAACCAAATTGCCGGCGGTCGCCAGGGTCCCCCCGTTCCAGGGCGAGGCGTATTCCTGGCTCCAGGCGGCCTCTTGCTTTACCGGATCCCAGGCCAACAACTGACCGAAGGGTTTCTCCTCCGGCGGAATGGTGTTGAACATGAACCCCAGATTCCAACCCAGGTTGCTGTGCGGCCGTCCGGCAAGATGCGCGTCCAGCGCCCAGTCCGGGTCATGCTGTTGCGCCAGCGGCACGCCCTGCGCCGGGATGTAGACCAAGCCCGTTTGCGGGCTGTAGGACATGGGATGCCAATTGTGCGCCCCATAGGCGCTGGGGATGGTTTCCCATGCCTTGTCCTGCGACCGCGCGCCCGGCGCTTCAATAGGCCGGCCATTGGCGTCATACCCTTCCGCCCAGGTGACCTTCACGAATTTCTCCGCAGACAGGAACCGGCAATCCGTCCGGTCGACGACATAGAAGAAGCCGTTCTTGGGCGCGTGCAGCATAACCTTGCGGGAACGCCCTTCAATCGGCAGGTCCGCCAGAATGATGTGCTGGGTGGAGGTGTAGTCCCAGTTATCGCCGGGTGTTTGCTGATAGTGGCAGACATAGTCGCCGGTATCCGGGTTCAGCGCGACCAGCGATGCAAGATAGAGATTGTCGCCGCCGCCGGGACTGCGGTGGGCCCGGTTCCACGGGCTGCCGTTACCAGTGCCGACATACATAAGGTTAAGGTCCGGGTCGAACGCCATCGCGTCCCAGATTGTGCCGCCGCCGCCGGCTTCCCAGTACTTGCCGGACGGGTCCCACGTCCCCGCCGCACGCTCCATCGAAATATCCTCGAACGGTTGCGACGGGTCGCCGGGGACGGAGAACCAACGCCAGACCTGATCGCCGGTGGCCGCGTCATAGGCGGTGATGTAGCCGCGCACGCCGTATTCCGCACCGCCGTTCCCGATCATCACCTTGCCGTTGTAGACGCGCGGCGCGCCGGTGATCGTGTAGGACTTGGCGCGGTCGATGATGGTATCGACCTCCCAGGCGACAGCGCCGCTCGTTGCGTCAAGGGCGACCAGTCTGCCGTCATAGGTGCCCACGTAGACTTTTCCCTGGTGCACCGCGACGCCCCTGTTCACCACATCGCAGCATCCCTTGTAGGCGTAGTCCTTGGGGACCTTCGGATCATAGACCCAAAGCGGCTCGCCGCTGCGGGCGTCCAGCGCGTGCACGATGCTCCAGGAACCCGTCACATACATAACGCCGTCGACGACGATGGGTGTTGCCTCAACTCCTCTGCGGGATTTCAGGTCGTATGACCATGAAAGGCCGAGCTTACCGACATTGCCTGTATTTATCTGTGAAAGCCTGCTGAATCGCGTTTCCGCGAAATCGAGCCCGTATGTCGGCCAGTTCCGCGTATGCGTCTCGTTGGCGACGATGGCGGTCTTGTCCACCCCTTCGATGGCTTTCGCGACCTCAGCTTCCGTCAGCCCTTGGCCGAAAGCCGGCGCACCGGCCCAGCAGATCAGCCACAAGGCGCACAAATACCGTTTTACCATAGTATCCCTCCCACACTGCATGCTCATGCACGATCCGGCTTTTGAACGGTCCGGTTGCAATCAGTGTATCAGGGTATGGAATCCCGACAAGCGGCCCGCACTGATGGGCCGCTTCGGAGACGGGGATTGGACTACGGGACTTGGACTATCCTTTGCGGCGTTGGCGCAACACTCCAAGCGCGATCAGGCCGGTCGCCAGCAGCGGCAGAGCCGGCGGTACGGGAACAACGGTGCCCTGGAACTTCTTCACCAGGAAATCGTCGTAATTATAATGCTTGTAGCATTTCTTGTAGTGATACCCGTGCTTGCACTTGTAGGAATAGCTGTTCGCCGATGTCGCCGCCGCAATAATGATATGCTGGAACGTCCCAACATTGGCGTCGAAAAACAGCGGGTTCGCGGCCGTCGGATACTGGGTCGAATCCTCCAGCAAGGTCAGTGAGGCGAGAAAGGAGCCGTAGGAACTGGTATCCAGCATGTTCGACCCGTAAATGAGATAATCCTCATAATACGTGTTCAGGTAAGAGAACTTGATGGATACCGGCTGCCACGACGCGTTCGGAAGATTCAGGACCAGATAGTCGACCGGCCCTTTGGCGTCGACTTTCGGGTTCCAGTCGTCGTAATCCGCAACCCCGATCCCCCATCCGGGTTGCGTGACAAACGCAGCGTCGAGAACATTTTCGTAGTTATAGGTCCAGTACCCGTTGCTGTGGTCCCACACCTTCTGTTTCTGAATCTGGAAGGCGTTGACCGTCAACTCGGACCCGGTGATGTCCGACGTAAAAGTCTTGGTGCCGCTGGGATAACTATGGCCCCAGAAATGAAAAGTTTCGACTGTCGTTGCAAGTGCGCTGCCGGACGCCCCCAATGCAACGATCACAGCCGCCGTAACGCCTAAAACCGCGCGCCTCATACTCCATACCCCTTGATAACGAATTTGTTATTGCCTCTACGATGCGCATACAACATTCGCGGGTGTCAGTAACCCAGGGCACTCTGGCGTGAATTCAACCTATGTTGACAATGTTCAACAGCTCATCCTGACGAACGGGTTTTATGTCACAACAACAATGTGAGTTAACATTTCGCCCTGCGGCTACACATTCAGTCTCTCGCGAGATTTTGACATCGCGCAAATACTGCAGGGTGCAGCAATCTCCAGGGACGCCCCCCTGGCACTAAGAAACCCCTGACCGCGTGAGATTCGGGGAGCAAGCTTATCCCCGGAAGATAAAATCCTCCCCGTCCGGCCCTGCAAAAGGTAGCGGTGGGGCAGCTCCATTGCCGCCCCGCCGCTGTAGAATCCGGAAAGACCCTACGCCTGCGGCCGGGTGCGGACATCCGGGCGCAAATTCTCAAAAGTCAGTGCGCCGGGATCCGCATAGACCGGCCCGGGCGCCGCGGCGACCCAGACATCGTGCGCAATGGGTTGGAAATCGGCCCGGAAGTGTACCGAACTTTTAACCACCACAACCGTATAGTCGGCCGGTTCCGCGCCCAAATGCCGGAACATGGATTGATCGCCAGCCTGCATCGGACGCGACGCGATCGCCACATGCACGCCTCCACAGTCCAACAGCGCCATGTTCCCAAGCTGGAAATTCGCCCCGCCCCACATCGGTCCAGTCCCCTTGAAACGCCCGTCCCCAAGGGCAAGCACCTTGGCCGCCGTATGC
>JANQIT010000051.1 GCA_028282025.1 Hwanghaeella sp.
TAGGCCAGCGCCTGTTTAAGGTCGGTCTGACGCAGGGCCAGAATGCTGGCCAGCAGCGCCGTAACGGCGCCCAGGATGGTCAGCGACCACATCCAGGCATCCGTCCCCGACATTGCCGGATGCATCCGGGCCAGGAAATAGACGCCCGCTTTCACCATTGTGGCGGAATGCAGGAACGCGCTGACCGGCGTCGGCGCGGCCATGGCGTTCGGCAGCCAGAAGTGAAACGGTACTTGCGCGGATTTGGTGAAGGCCCCGGCCAGCAGGAGAATCAGGATCGGGATATAAAGCGCGTGTTCCCGAAGCGCGTCTCCCTGCGCCAGGATCACCGACAGTTCGAAACTGCCCGCCGTCAGCCCGAGCAGGATCAACCCCGCCAGAAAGGCGAGCGCGCCCGCGCCGGTTATGAATAGGGCCTGTAGGGCCGACCGCCGGCTCTTCTCCGCTTCATGAGAGAAACCGATCAGCAGATAGGAGGTAACGGTCGTCAACTCCCAGAATACGAACAGCGCGATCAGATTGTCCGCAAGCACCAGCCCCAGCATCGACAGCATGAACGAGGTCAGGAACAGCGCGAAGCGGTGATAATGGGGATGCCCGGCCAGGTATGTGTTCGAATAAAGCATGACCAGCGCACCAATGCCGCTGATCAGCAATGCGAATGTCAGGCTGAGCCCATCGACCAGGAAAGACAGGGAGATACCCAGCGCGGGCACCCAATCGGCCGACCAGCGAACCGCCTGCCCCGCGGCAATGTCCGGCGTCAAAGTCAGGAAGAAGGCGAACAGGGCCGCGGAGAATATCGCCGGCGCAAAGCCGAGCGGCCCGTTACCGTTTACGGTGCCGGGCTCGGAAGAATCACGCCCGGCCATCAGTGCGCCGCGCCCGCGGGTGCGGCCTCCAGCGAGACGGGGGAAATGAACCCTTGCGGTTTAACCGTTAACACCGAACAGCCGACCCTGCTGAGGATCGTCTCCGCCGTATTGCCGATGAAGAAACCGGCCACGCCGGTGCGCCCGATCGTGCCCATGACAATCGTGTCGATATCCTCTTCCACAACATGTTTGGTAATGATGTCGGAGGCGACGCCTTTGATATGAAGGACGCGCATCTTCTCCGTGATCCGGCGAAACTCACCCACCAATTCCTGCAAGCGCCAGCCGCTTTGGCGCTCCTCCTCTTCGACCAGGGCGTCAACCTCCGCAGGCGGCATTTTGATGAAACTGCTGTGGCGAAGCGTGGATTCCTCTTTCACGCGCCAGACGCTGATGACATCCAGGTCCGACTCGTCCTGCATGGCGAGCGAGGTCGCCAGTTGCAAAATCGTCCGGTTCAGGCCGTTGCGCACCGGATCGTCCGGGTCAGGATCGACCGCTGCCAGAATACGGCGGGAGCGATGCTCGCTACGGGAATTCAGCACCCATACCGGACACGGGCATTTGCGCATCAAATGCATATCAGCACCGCGAAAGAACGGGCCGTTGGACGACCTTTGCGCGCCCTTTATCACCAGGTCATGGTCGTTCGACAGAACGGTCTGGATGATTTCGATGAAGTCCGTGCCCTGACGGACGAGCGTGTCGACCTGGACATCCCGTTCGCGAAGCGGCGCCGCCAGTTCCTCCAACCGGGTACGGTGGACGTCGACAACCTTGGACTCGATGTCGCGCGCCCGCCCGCCGGGCAAGGACCGCAACAGACGCGAGAGGTCGCCCGGCGCGGCATCGATCACGTCGATCAACGTAACTCTTGCCTTGTTTACCGTGGCGAGCCAAAGGACACGTTCGAAAGCGTGTTCGTAAGCGCTCTGCTCATCGCAAACGACAAGAATATTCTTAAAGCGCCTCACGTACGACCTCCCTCAAAACGACCGCTATGCAGATATTGTCCGCCTGAGATTCTTCCAATCGAATTGAGGGTATTTTTGGATAGGTTTTTCCTATTAACTTTGCGAGCAGCATTAAAGAATCGTGATCTACATGAAAGCCAGTCCGTGCGGTCAAGCCGCTCCCGGACGAACTGACAAAAGCCCACGGACACCTGAAAAATCGACGAAGAGAACTACAGCGTCGCGCCCAGTTCGGCGGCAGCGGATTTCAATGGCCGCAGGACGGCGTCGACTTTGAACCACTGTTCCGGGCCGGCCAGAGACATGCTAGCGGCGCACCGGCCATTGGGGTCCAGGACCGGCACCGCCACCACCGAGATTCCTTGCAGCGTTTCCCCGCCGCCGGAAACCGCATAACCATCCTCTCGAACCGAGCGAAGACGGGCCTCGGACGCGGTTCGGACCCCGCTTGTCTTCAGCAGATCGCGCAGAGAGTCGGGACCGAACGCCGCCCAGACCATACCGGACGCACTCTCCTTGAAGGAGAGCTCCGCCCCAACCCGCAGGTCCGCGCGCAGAAGGCCGCGGGCCTCAACGCGCTGGGCGATCACGATACGATGCCCCTCGCTTAAGATGAGCGAGCTGGTTTCCCGCGTGCGCTCCGTCAGCCGGTTCAGGACCGGCAGCGCCCGTTCCCCCAACCCCGCCTGTTCCAGCGCCGCACCGCCGATCCTAAGAGCACGGGGCGTCAGGCGATAACGGCCCTCTTCCGTGGTTTCCGCCCAACCCGCCGCGACCAGGGTCGCAAGCCGCTGATACGTCGTCGCCCGCGACTCCCCGATCAATCTAGTAACATCCGCCAGCCGCACGGCGCCGCTCTGTTCGGACAGCACCTCCAAGAGCTCCAGACATTTGATACCGGTTGAAAGGGGCCGCACCGCCATGAGTAGAATGCTCCAGTTTGTATTCTTATTAAATACATTGACTTTTATAAAAATACAACACCATACTCATTGACCGTCCGCCAGAGCAAAAGAGCGGACTTTGGGAGGACCATGAACGCCACCGCCGCAACAGCAGGGATACCGCTCGGCTCCGTAAAGCGGTTACAGACGGGAACCGGCTTCCGGATGCTCGACGGCGTAACGGTGCTGGATCTGACCACCTCCATCGCGGGGCCTTACGCCACCATGCTGCTTTCCGACTTCGGGGCGGATATCATCAAGATCGAAAAACCCGGCGGCGACGACGCCCGGCACTGGGGACCTCCCTTTCTGGAGGGTGAGGGCCTTTGGTTCCTATCGGTGAACAGAAACAAGAAAAGCGTGGTGCTTGACCTTACCGATCAAGAGGGACGAGACGCACTGTTCGAGTTGGCGGCTTCCGCCGATGTCGTGGTGACGAACCAACCGCCGTCCGTTCAAACCAAACTGGGCCTGACCGCAGATGCGTTCCGGACCATCCGGCCCGACATTATCTTCACCGCCATTACAGGGTTCGGGCTTTCCGGCGAACGCCGGGACCTGACCTGCTACGATCTGATCGCCGAAGGCCATTCCGGGGTCATGGATCTGACCGGGGCGCAAGAAAGCCCGCCGCAGAAAGTCGGCGCGCCGGCTGCCGACATGCTGGCCGGCCAAGATGCCGCCATGGCGACCATGGCCGCCTTGATCGACCGCCAACGGACGGGCCAAGGGCATGTGATCGATGTTGCACTGGCGGAAAGCATGACCCGCTTTCTGACTTGCCGCATATCCTCTTACCTGGGATCCGGGGAAACGCCGCGCCGCTCTGGCGGGACCGACAGCGTCATCGCCATCTATCAGGCCTTCGAGACATCGGACCACCCGATTACACTGGGCCTTGGATCGGATGGAATCTGGCGGCGTTTCTGGCAAGCGGTCGGGCAACCCGATTACGCCGCGCGCCCGGAATTCGCCAGCAATGCCGAGCGCAGGGAGCGCCGCGCCGCCATCGTCGCCGATATCCAGGAAATTCTGACGGGCAAAGACCGGGACACCTGGCTGACGCTTTTCGCCGAGGCCCGCGTGCCCGCCGGCCCGATCAACAGGATCGATGAGATGGCCGCGGACCCGGCCTTTCAAGACCGGGGGTTGATCGCCGCGCTCGACGATGGCGAACGCCTGACACCGCATATCGGTCTGGGAATTCATATCGACGGACAGGCGGCCGCACCGCGCGCCGCCGCCCCCCGTCTCGGCGCGCATACGCACGATGTTCTGAACACCAACAGCGAACCGACGGACTAAACGAATGGGTTACGAAACGATCCTGTATGAAGAAGACGGCCCGGTGGGAACAATCACACTGAACCGGCCTGACGACGGGAACATGTTCACCGAGACAATGTGCCACGAGATCCGCGATTGCATCAACGAGATCAGACGGGAAACGAGAACCCGCGTCCTCGTGATTACCGGGGCGGGGGATAAGTTCTTCTGTATCGGTGGACGCAAGGACGGCATGGAGGAAACAAAACTCTATGCAGGCGTGCTGCCGACCCTTGAAATGTACGAAGCGATCGACCGTTTGCAGAAGCCGGTCATCGCCAGCGTGAACGGCTACGCGGTCGGCGGCGGCAATGTGCTGCAGGTGGTTTGCGACATGACCATCGCCAAGGAAAGCGCCGTCTTCAGGCAAGTCGGACCGATGATGGGATCTTTCGACGCCGGGTACGGCACCTGGTATCTGGAAGATCTGGTGGGGAAGAAAAAAGCCAAGGAGATGTGGTACTGCAACCCGAAGATCAGCGCGGCGGAGGCGCTGGATATGGGATTGATCAACCGCGTCGTTCCGGATGATCAACTGGCGGAAAAGACCCGCGCGTTCGCATTGGAAGCCGCAGACCGGGGCGCTTTCGCCCTGGCCTCCATCAAAGGGGCGTTCAATGCGCGTCACGGCGGCGTCGGCGGCCTGGCCCGCGTCGCGCACGACCTACTCCTGCGGCAATATCTCGACACCGCGGAATCCAAGGAATTGGGTGCGGCCTTCGCCGAACGCCGCGCCCCGGACCCCGCGAAGTTCGGACGGTAATACTCCATGACCGGCATCCTGACCCTGCACCATCCACGGACCGCGGCGGCCTATTACAAGGAAGGGCGCTGGACCGGGGATACCTTCTATTCGCTCCTGGCCGGATGGTGTGGGGAAAGGCCGGACGACATCGCGCTCCGCGATGGGAGGGAAACCCTGTCCTGGCGCGCCCTGACGGAACGCGCCGATGCATGCGCCGCCGCGCTGGAAGCGGTCGGAGTCGGGGCTGGCGACCGGGTGTCCCTTTGGCTCTCCAACAAATCGTCGGCGGTTATCGCTTTCCTGGCGTGCGCCAGATTGGGGGCGGTCTGCAATCCTTCGCTCCATAGAAGCTATACCTGCGCGGAAGTCGCGACGCTTCTGACACGCTTGGAGACACGGGTGTTGATTACCGAGGACGGCTGGGGCGCCGACCGCGGCGAGACGGTTCTCGCCGATCATCTGACGGACCTGTGCTTCCTGAAGGCTGTATGGAGCACCCCCGACTTTCCGGACGGAGGTGCGGCTCCCGACACACCACCGCACGACGACCCGGACAGCATCGCCTATCTCGCCTTCACCTCCGGCACAACCGGTGCACCGAAATGCGTTATGCATTCCAGCAACACGCTTCTTTCCAATGCACGCGATATGGTGCGCGATTGGTCCATCGGATCCGAGGCGCGTTTGCTCACCCTAAGCCCCCTCTCCCATCACATCGCCTGGGTTGCCGTCGGCCAGTGGCTGACCGCCGGATGCCAATTGATCCTGGACGATGCGCCGGCGGGTGCTTCGCGGTTGGATTGGATCTCGGAAACCGGCGCGACCTACGTCATGGGCGTCCCGACCCATGCCATGGACATTCTGGCGGAACAGAAACGCCGGAACCTGCCTCGCATAGGATCGGTGGAGATTTTTTACATGGCCGGTTCCCCGATCCCACCGGTCGTCGCGGAAGCCTTCGTCAATCAGGGCATCAAACCCCAGAATGTCTATGGAATGACCGAGAACTCCTCCCATCAATACACACATCCGGGCGACGACCCGTCGGTCTGGATAAATACCTGCGGGCGCGGCGGCCCCGGCTACACGGTCAGGGTTTTCAAGGCCGATGACCCGGACGCGGAGGCCGGCCCCGGAGAGACCGGCCAGATCGGCGGCCGCGGCGCAAATCTGATGCTGGGTTACTATGACAATCAGGCGGCGACCGCCGGCAGCTTCAACCGCGCGGGTTGGTTCCTGTCCGGCGACCTCGGCTCTCTGGATGATAACGGGAATCTGCGGATCGAAGGCCGCTTGAAGGATCTGATCATTCGCGGCGGTCACAATATCTACCCCTCACAGATCGAAGCCGCGGCCCTTCGGCACCCCGCCATCGACATGGCCGCCGCCTTCCCCATCCCGGATGACAGGCTGGGCGAGAAAGTGTGCCTTGCCATAAAAGGGTCTGTGAACGGCAACGAAGCCCTGGACCACCTAGCTGCGGAAGGCGTGTCCAAATATGACATGCCGGAATGGTTCCTGACCCTGCCGTCCTTTCCGCTGACCGCCAGCGGCAAGATCCTGAAGCGGGAGCTGATAGAAATGCACAAACGCGGCGTCTTCACGCCCGAGCCGATCCGATATGCAGCACCGAAGGAGACAGCATAGTGGCCGTCGACCTGACCAGTTACGAGGAATTCGCCCTGATCACCCTCAACAGACCGGAGGCGTTGAACGCGCTGTCCTTCCGGATCATCGGGGAGATTGGCGACGCCATCGATGCAGCTACCGTCACGGACGCGCGCGCCATCCTGTTTACCGGCGCGGGCGACAAGGCCTTCTGCGCGGGCGCGGATATCAAGGAACTCCGCAACCGGCCGCTTACGGATCAACGGCAAGGATCGGAACTGGGACAGGCCGTATTTTCCAAGTTGGATACGGCCCCCATCCCATCAGTCGCCCTGATCAACGGTTATGCCTTCGGCGGCGGTTTGGAACTGGCGCTTGCCTGCACATTCCGCCTGGCCAGTCCGAACGCAAAAGTCGGCCTGCCGGAAATCAAGCTGGGCCTGATTCCGGGATATGGCGGCACCCAACGACTGCCGCGCCTGATCGGGGAGGCCCGCGCCCTTGAAATGATCATGACAGGCCGCACGGTCGACGCCGAGGAAGCCGAGAGAGTCGGTCTGGTGCACGGCGTTGTCGATGGCGATCTGCTGGAAGAAGGCGTGACCTTCACCCGCCGCGTCACCCGCTTCAGCCTGCCCGCGCTGCAATTCGCGCGCGATGCGGTCAGGCGCGCCACAGGCATCTCCCTTACGGAAGGGCTGAAGGTGGAGGCCGACCTCTCGACGCTCGCATATCGTACCGCCGACGCCGAAGAAGGCATGGCCGCCTTCGAAGAGAAGCGCAAACCGGATTTCAAAGATGCCTGACAAGCAGATCATCGTCACCGGCGCCAGCAAGGGGATCGGCGCCGCCATCGCCCAAGACCTCTCCAAACGGGGGTTTCATCCGGTCTGCCTGTCCCGCTCCGGCGGCGCGCCGGCCGGAACGGGTCATCGATGCGACGTCACGGACGAAGCGGCTGTCCGCAGTCTGTTTGCCCGCATTGCCGACGACGGGCCCGTGGTCGGTCTGATCAATAATGCCGGCCTGCATGAAGGCAGTCCTTCGGACACACTGGAAACCGCCAGCTATCTGAAAGTGATGACCCTGAACGCCACCGCCGTGATGATCGCCTCGCGGGAAGTTTTTCCGCATCTTCGGAAAAGCAAAGGACGTATCGTCAATATCGGATCCTTTTTCGACAAGCTGGGCGTGCCGGAAAACCTCTCCTATTGCGTTTCGAAGGCCGCTGTGGCCGCAATGACGCGGTGCCTGGCGGCGGAGTGGGCGCCCCACGGCATCGCGGTGATGAATGTCGCCCCGGGCTATGTAGAGACGGATCTGAACCGGGATTTCCTGGCGCAGGAAAACGTCAAACGGTGGCTGGCGAAGCGCGTCCCCATGCAACGCCCGGGGGACGCAGGCGAAATCGCCAAACTGGTCGGCAGTCTGTTCGCCGAGGATGTCGCCTACCTGACCGGCGAGACAATCTATATCGACGGCGGACAAGGGATGAACCTGTAATGCAGATATTCGACCGTCTGGAGAAGAACCGGGACTGGAGCGAGGAGGAGTGCCTGGTATTGGATCAGGTGCGCCGTGTCGCGGATGACGTGATCACCCCCAACGCCGCCCTCGCCGATGAAAGTGGGGAATTTCCCTGGAAAAGCGTGGAAGCGATCAACGCACTTGGTTTGAACGCGATCTTCGTGCCGGAGGCATTCGGCGGCGCGCCGATGCGCCTGACGCTCTATCTTGAAATCGTAAAGATCCTCTCCGAAGCCTGCGCATCGACGGGCATCATTTATGCCACCAGTTATCACGGAATGAAGCCGCTGATCGACTACGGCACGGACGAACAGCGCGCCCGCTTGCTGCCCAAAATCGCCGAGGGCGGGCTGGGGGCGCTCGCCATCACCGAGCCGACGGCTGGATCGGACGCCACCGGCATGAAGACCCGCTTCACGCCGGATGGTGATGATATCGTCATCGACGGATCGAAGATCTTCATCACCAACGGCGACGTCGCGGACCGTATCCTGCTGTTCGGTAAGTGGTCGGCGATCGAAGATCCCAAAGACGCAATCTCCGTACTTGTGCTGGAAAAGGGTGCGGACGGTTTCTCCGTCATCGGTAAAGAGCGCAAGATGGGGCACCGCGCCTCTTCAACCTGCGCGCTTTCGTTCGACGGCGTTCGCGTGCCGCGCGCCAACTTGATCGGCGACCCCGGGGACGGGTTGAGAATCCTGCTGGGCTCCTTGAACAAGTCCCGGCCGTCTGTCGCCGCCCATGCCTTGGGTATCGCACGCGCAGCCTTCAGGGACTCGGTCGCCTATATCAACGAACGGGTCCAATCGCGCCGCAAGATCATCGAGTTTCAGGCCAATCAGTTTCTACTCGCTGATTTGGCGGCGGACCTGGCCCAAACGGAGGCCTGGCTCGACTATGTCGCGCGCATGATCGAAAACGGAGAAACGGACTATGGGCTGGAGGCCTCCATGGCCAAAATGCGGGCCTCCGACCTGGCCATGAAGATGACCGAAGCCTGCGTCCAATTCCACGGTGGATACGGATATTGTGCGGACTACCGGGCGGAACGGTTGATGCGGGATGCAAAAATTACCCAAATCTGGGAGGGAACCAACCAGATCCACCGGCAACTGATCGGACGGAGTTTTATCGAGAAATGACTACCGAGATCAAAACCGTCGCCGTCTGCGGGGCGGGCGGCACCATGGGGGCCGGGATTGCGATTGTCGCCGCCCGGGCCGGATACCGGACCATCGCCTACGACGTCGCACAGGAGGGGTTGAACCGCGCGCTGAAGCAGACCGACGGTTTCTTCAGCAAATCCGTCGAGCGCGGAAAACTCTCGCAAGAGGAAAAGGATGCGGCGCTTTCCCGTCTGGAGGTCACGACAGTGCTGGAGGACGCGGCACAGGCCGACCTTGTGATTGAAGCCGTGTTTGAGAAATTGGAGGTCAAGCAAGACCTTTTCGGCCGCTTGAATGCGATATGTCCCGAACACACGATTTTCGCCTCAAACACGTCGACCCTGTCGATCACGGAGATTGCGTCCGGCTGCGGCCGAGAAGACCGGGTGGTCGGCATGCATTTCTGCCTGCCGGCGCAGTTGATGAAACTGATCGAGATGTCACCCGGCCTGAATACCGACGACGCCGTGTTCAAGGCCGCCTGGGATTGGACGCTCGCCGCCGGGCAAACGCCGGTCGAAACCCAGGACAAGCCGGGCTTCATCCTTAACGCGCTGCTGGTACCTTTCAACAATGACGTCATCCGTGCCGTCGAGGCGGGCGTCGCCACGGCGGCCGACATAGACAAGGCGATCAAGACCGGGCTGGGTTACAAGATGGGGCCCTGCGAACTGATCGATCTGATCGGACTCGATACCCAGGTCCGCCTTTGCGAGGCTTTTTATCCGATCACCCACGATCCGCGCGCCGCCACCCCACCCCTGCTGCGCCGCATGGTCGCCGCCGGACATCTGGGCCGGAAGGCCGGGCGCGGTTTCTACGAATATTCAGGTAACGCGATGTTCGGAGGATAATCCGATGGGATACGAAATAATCTCTTCCGGCGAGAGCCGGTCCTTCCCCACCGGCGATCCCTTTCTGGCCGCCGGTACACCCGGCGCAAGCGTCACGATCTATCTCGGCGTCCCGCACCAGCACGATCCGGCAAAGGCCGCGATCCTGATCGAATTGGATACCGAATGCCTCGGCGTTCACACGGGTGAGGATTCCGGGCTGGAGGGATCGAACGTGCTGGGTTTCGCCCGTTTCCGAACCGGTGATCGGCCGCCATCGAACCTGATCGAACTGGTGCGCCAGCCAAACACACCGGATGCGGCAATTGACGCGGCCCGGGACGTTTTCGAGCGTGCAGGCTTCGAGGTTGTGCTGTGCGCCGACCGGGCTGGGCGTATTCTCGACCGTCTGACCCGGCCGAAATATAACGATGCGCTGCGCTTCCTGGACGAAGGATTGGCGACGGCCGAGGCGATGGATCTGACCTGCCGGTTGGGCCTCGGTTATGCCGTCGGACCGATTGAACAGGTCACGTCCGGCGGTCTTTCCCGGCATTACGACATCACAACGGCGCTTTTCGAGGTGACCGGCAGTCCGGGCTATGCACCCGCCCGCCGCGCCGCTGTCGCGAAAGCAAGGGATGCAAAATCATGAAGGCGGTGCTTGTAGAGCAATTCGCACCCATCTCCGAGGCCCGGGTGACGGAAACCGACGATCCCCAGCCGGCCCCGGGCGAGGTGGTGGTAGATATAAAGGCGGCGGAGGCGAATTTTCCCGATATCCTGGTGATGGAGGGAAACTATCAGGTGAAGCCGCCGCTGCCCTTCTCTCCGGGCAAGGCGGGGGCCGGCATCGTTTCGGCGGTCGGGCCGGACGTGGCCGGTTTTCAAGTGGGCGACCGTGTCGGCGTCCAAGTCGAGTACGGCACCTATGCGGAAAAACTGAAGACCGCCGCCGATACCTGCTACGCGATGCCTGACAGCATGCCGTTCGACGTGGCCGCGGCACTGGGTCTGGTCTATCAAACGTCTCACTTCGCCCTCATGGAGCGGGCCCGTTTTCAGCCGGGTGAAACGGTTCTGGTGCTGGGCGCGTCCGGCGGGATCGGGTCGGCTGCCTGTCAATTGGCCAAGGCGCTGGGCGCGGGCCGCGTCATCGGCGGTGTGCTTGGGAAGGCCAATGAAGCCGTGGCCCGGGCCTCGGGTTGCGATCATATTGTCGACCTCGGCGGCGACGATCTGCGCGACCGGCTGCGCGCGGAGGTTCACGCCGTGACCGACGGCAAGGGTGTCGATATCGTGGTCGACCCGGTCGGCGGCGACGCCTTTACCGCCGCCTTGCGGGCGCTGGCATGGCGCGGGCGGCTGGTGGTGATCGGATTCGCGTCCGGCGCGATACCCGCAGTCAAGGCGAACTATCTGCTCGTCAAAAATATCGAAGTATCCGGCCTGCAGTGGTCCGATTACCGCGAGCGCGACCCCGCTTGGGTGCGTCGCGTGCAGAAAGAACTCTATCGGTTATGGTCGGACGGGAAGCTGACGCCGCACATCTCCGACCGGTTACCCCTGGCGGATTTCGCCGTGGCGTTGGAACGCCTCCGCGCGGGAGGCGTCCAGGGCAAAATCGTCCTGGAAACCGGCGTTTGACAAAGAACGGCTTGAAAATGCGTGGAACCGGCGTCCTGGCGCTATGGAACGATTGCGCGCCCGATTATGAAATCCGCTACGAGGATTGGTATCAGACCGAGCACCTGCCGGAGCGGCTATCCATTCCCGGCTTCTTGATCGGTCGGCGGTACGAAACCGTCGACCCTGAAACTCCCCGCTTCTTTACCTATTACGAAGTCGATGCGCCGGGCGTTCTTCAATCGTCCGAATACCTCACCCGCCTGGAGGATCCCACGCCGCGCACACGGGACATCATGTCGAATGCATTCCGGAACATGAGCCGCACGGTCTGCACCCGGGAGGCAGCCGTGCCCGGTGCTTTCGGCGTCTATGCCGTGACCGTGCGCAGCGCAAATGCCGAAGACCGGGAGAAATTCCTTGAAACCGCGAGGCGTTTCCGGGAGCCGGGCGTCCTGGCGCGGGCGGACGTCTGGACGACAGCGGAACAGGGAAACCGCTGGTCCAGTGCGGAAGAAGAATTGCGCGGCCCAGACGCCAAAATCGGCGCGTGTCTTTTGTTGGAATTCCTCCGCGAGGGACCGGCACGCACCGCGGCGCAAGAACTCCCTGGGGCGACAATGTATCGTTTGCTTGCAGACCTTCGGCCCACTTAGAGTCTGCCGCTGCAATGGACAGACGGGCATGCCTCTCCTCGATTTAACAAATTCAGCTCTATAGGCGTTGTCCGGCTTGCGAAGGTGCCTTTTGATCACGATGCAACAGTTCACGGCCAGAGAATCGAGTGCCTATGCCCCGCGGGGCATGGGCATTGGTCTTCGCTCACCCACTTACGATACCCCCGGAGAGGCCGATGCCGGCTAGCGAGAACCTCTCCGGTGTCAACTGGGACATTCTGGTAATCGGCGGCGGCAACGCGGCCCTGTGCGCGGCGATTACCGCGGCCGAAGCGGGCGCACGGGTCGCCGTGCTGGAAGGTGCGCCGAAAGCCTATCGCGGCGGCAACAGCCGGCACACCCGCAACTTCCGATGCATGCATCGGGGGCCGCTCTCAGTCCTGACCGGCTCCTACGAAGAAGAGGAGTATTTCGACGATCTGATCCGGGTGACCAAGGGAGAAACCGACGAGAACTTGGCCCGAATGACCATTCGCGGATCGGAGGAATGCCTGCCCTGGATGGAGAAGCACGGCGTGCGGTTTCAACCTTCGTTGTCAGGCACTCTGTCTCTGTCGCGGACCAATGCTTTTTTCCTGGGGGGCGGGAAAGCGTTGGTGAATGCCTATTACCGGACCGCGGAGGCCCTTGGTATTCACGTCGCCTATGAAACGAAAGTGACTCACGTCGCGATCCAAGACGAGCACTTCACGGGTCTCGACGCCGAAACACCAACCGGCCCGGTGACGATCGAGGCGAAGGCTTGCATCATCGCCTCCGGTGGATTTCAGTCGGATGTCGAATGGCTTGCACGGGCCTGGGGGCCCGCGGCGCGGAACTTCCTGATCCGGGGCACGCCGTACAATATGGGGGTGGTGCTGAAAGACATGCTCGACCAGGGTGCGCAGAGTGTCGGCGACCCTACGCAATGCCACGCGGTCGCCATCGACGGGCGCGCGCCGAAGTTTGACGGCGGGATCGTCACGCGCCTGGATTGCGTTCCCTTTTCCATTGTCGTCAACCGGAACGCCCAGCGTTTCTATGACGAGGGAGAGGATGTCTGGCCGAAGCGCTATGCCATCTGGGGCCGGCTGGTCGCCGCACAGCCCGGCCAGATCGCCTATTCCATCATCGATGCGGACAGCATCCCGCTGTTCATGCCCTCCGTCTTTCCGCCGGAAAAAGCCGATACAATTGCCGGGCTGGGAGAGAAACTCGGGATCTCGGGCTCCAAGCTGGAGGCGACCGTGGCCGCCTTCAATGCCGCCTGCGGCAACGGCGACTTTCATCCGACGGAATTAGACGGCCTGCGCACCCGGGGCGTCGAACCCGCCAAAACGAACTGGGCCCGGCCCATCGTAAAGCCGCCCTTCTACGGCTATACGCTGCGCCCGGGGGTTACCTTCACCTATCTCGGTCTGAAGGTGGACGAAACCGCGCGGGCTTTCGGTCCGGCAGGCCCCTATCGGAATATCTGGGCCGCCGGCGAGACCATGGCCGGCAGTATTCTCGGTCAGGGTTATCTGGCCGGCTTCGGTATGACCATCGGCACCGTCTTCGGGCGCATCGCCGGCCAGGAGGCGGCCAATTATGTTGCATGAACCCATCGCCGAAGCCCGCAGACAAATCGAAATCTGCAACGCCTGCCGTTACTGTGAAGGATACTGCGCGGTCTTTCCGGCCATCACGCGGCAACGCGCCTTCGCCGACGGCGACATCACGCAGCTTGCCAATCTCTGCCACAATTGCCGCGGCTGCTTTTACGCCTGTCAGTACACCGCCCCGCATGAATTCGACCTGAACCTGCCCGGCGTCCTGGCCGATGTGCGCGCGGAAAGTTGGGAGACCTATACCTGGCCGGTCCCCGCCGCACGCCTTTTCCAGTCCAGCGGTGTGGCCATCGCCGCAGCGCTGACAGCCGGACTGGGCCTGTTGTTCTGGGCTGCGAAGGCCCTGCCGTCAGAGGGTGGCTCCGGGTTCTACGCCGTCTTGTCGCACACGATGATGGTATCCATCTTCACACCCGCCTTTCTTCTGCCGCTCATCGTTCTGGCCGTCGCCATCCGGCGTTACTGGCGCGATGTCGGCGGCGGTCCGGTCAAAGCGGTGGACGTGATCGACGCCGCCAAGGATGCCGCACAAGCCAAGAATCTGTCCGGCGGTCAGGGCCAAGGGTGCAATTTCGAGGACGAAGACCGTTTCACCAACACCAGACGCTGGCTGCACCAAGCGGTAATGTGGGGCTTTCTTCTGTGTTTCGCGTCCACCTCGGCCGCCACCGTCATGCATTACGCGTTCGGGCTGGAAGCCCCCTACGGCCTGTTCAGCCTTCCCAAGCTGTTCGGTATCCCGGGCGGCGTCAGCCTGACGGTGGGCTGCGCGGGACTGGCAACCCTTAAACTGAAAGCCGATCCGGCCCTTGGATCCAAGACCCGCTGGGGCGGGGAAATGGGGTTTATCCTGCTGTTGGGCTTCGTCGCCTTCAGCGGGCTTCTGCTCTATGCGGCGACCGGCACCGGTTTCGTCCCGGCTCTGCTGGCCGTCCATTTGGGGTCCGTGCTGGCGTTTTTCATCCTGCTTCCCTACTCCAAGATGGTGCACGGCGCATTCCGCTTCGCGGCCCTGGTGCGCGACGCGCAGACAAGATCCGCCAGACCGTAGAGCCGGAGCAACCCCAGCGAATAACGAAAATGTGTTCGTGTGTGACTGGGCCTGACACCCCCTGAAGTGGGACTCTGCACTCTCTCAAACAATCGCGTCCGCCGGTGGAGATAGCCAGTCATGAAACGTGCGAAGCGCAAAGCAAAACCGTCGAAGAGCAAAGCAGCGCCGGGCGTTGCGGCCCCTGCCGCGGCCGCAGCCAAACCATCCGTGTCGCGCCGGGACTTCATACGGAACATACAACTCGGCGCGCTGGGGGTTGCCGTTGTCGGCGGCGGGGGCTGGTATCTGGTCCAGGACGTCATGGCCTCCACCCGGGAACACGATCTGTCCCGCCTGGGAAACGGCGTTCCGTCCGTGGTTCAGATTCACGATCCCAGTTGTCCGAAATGCACCGCGCTGCAGCGCGAAGTGCGGGATGCGCTGACGGCGTTCGAAGGGGGCGATATTCAGTATCTGGTCGCCGACATCACCCGAACGGAAGGCCGCCGGTTCGCGACCATGCACAGGGTCAATCATGTCACCTTGCTGCTGTTCGACGGTAAGGGCGACCGCCAGGGCGTGCTGGTCGGCCAGAATACCAGCGACAGGCTGGAACAGGTATTCCGCGATCATCTGCAGCGGCACAGCGCGGGATCGTCCTAAAACCTTTAACCCGGTCTGCGTTCAATCCAAATTACCTTAGTCCTGCTTGCCGTAGGTTTGAAACCGCGTCAGCACATCGGCCATCTCATCGCTGTCGAGAAGCACGGGCGTTCCCGCCAGCGTGGCGAGCAGATACTGCTTGCACAGCACCTCAACCTCGACCGCCAGCTTCAAGGCGTCGGCCACGGTCGCCCCGAAACAGATCTGCCCGTGATTGGCCAACAGACAGGCCCGCCGGTCCTGCAGCGCGGCCATCATCGCCTGTGACAACGCCCCAGTCCCAAAGGTCTCATAGTCCGCACACCGCAGACTATCGCCACCGGCCACCGCGATCATATAGTGAAAGGCCGGTATATCCTTGCGCAGGCAGGAGAGAGCGGTGGCATAGGCGGAATGAACGTGCACCACCGCCCCCGCCTCCGCCCGGTTCGCATAGATGTCGCGATGCATGCGCCACTCGGAAGACGGTTTCCATCGCCCGTCCCAGGCGCCGTCCAACGCCATCTGCACAACATGTTCCGGCTGCATGTCGGCATACTCGACCCCGGACGCGGTGACCAGAAAACCGTCCCGATTCCGGGCGCTGACATTGCCTGCGGTACCCTGGTTCAAGCCCTGCGCGTTCATGGCGAGGCAAGCGTCGATGACCGACTGCCGCACCTCGCGATCCAAAATTTGCGTCATCGATAAAACTCAGTAACGGCCCAGGGTGATCTTCGCTTCGCTCAAGACATCGCCATTCGCATCGATGGCTTTGATCATCGCCCAGTATTTGTGGTTCCGGCGGTTGGAGCATGGCGGCAGATACCCATCGCGCGCAAAGGATCCCCGGGCGCGGTTCTTCTTCTCCACCCAGGCGCCGTCCGGCAGGGACTTGGTCTCCCCCGGTACAGAGGGCAGCACCGCCGTGTCGCCCCCGCCATGCTTGAAGCCGATAATCCCATGACCGCCGTCATAGCTGAGCGGCTGATAATTCCGATCGTTGAATTCGACATGGAAAACCGTGGTCCCGGACGGAACGTTGGCGAGAGCGAAGGCCGGCGTCGCCCCCTTGCCGCCCTGCTTGGAGCAATGCTGCCCGGACGGGATCTTTCCCCCGCCCCACGCACTGTCCGCGAAACTGACTTCAAGGTCCGCGGCGATGGCGGTAGCCGGAAAACACAGTGCTGCAATAAACGCTAACAATAATCTGGGCATGCGGATCATCCTTCCCCGACCATGAAACAAGTATCCCTGCACTATACCGGGCCGCTCGCGGCTCCGCTAACCCCTTCAGGACTCCATCCGGTCAACTGAGCAGAATTGCCGGATGGCATCAGTGACCGTGTCCGGGTCCTGCAGCGGGGCGAGGTGTGCCAGGCCAAGCCAGATCAGCGCCCGCGCCATCGGCAAGGCAGCCGCGAGCGATTGCGCCATGACCGGAGTAGAACCGCTGTCCAGTTCCCCCGTGGCGACCAGAACCGGCCCCACCAGCGACGTCTCATGTCCGCAGATATCCCGATCAGCCTGCGCAAAGACGCGGTAGGCTTGCAAGAAACCTTCATGATCGTTCGCCATCAAGCGCTTCCGCACCGCCGCGCCCACCTCCGGCGAACGGTCGAGGAAACCCGGCGCGAACCAGCGCGCCAGCGCCGGTTCGACCAGAGAGGCCGGCCCTTCCTCCTCAGCCGTCCGCAATCGGCGCAGGACCGCGTCCCGTTCCAACGGCGAACGGTTGTAGACGCCGCCCATCAGCACCAAGCGCCCGGCCCGACCGGCATGACGGCGTACAAACGCCTGCGCGACCAGCGCACCCATGGAAAACCCCACCAGATCGAACCGGTCAACCTCCGCCGCCCCGGCGACCCAGGCAACCTGCTCGGCAAAATCCTGTAGAGAAAGCTCTCCCAGCACTTTCGGCGTTTGCCCATGCCCGTACATGTCCAGCCGAATGACGGTCCGTTCAGCGGCAAGCCGGTCGGCGACCGGGTCCCACATGGTCAGATCCAGCCCTACCCCGTGCAGCAGCACAATCGCCGGGCCGTCTCCGTCCCGACGCCAGTGAGTCCTTGTTACAGGATGCGTCATGGATCAGTGAAAGACCGGCAGAACCTGGTCGGCGAACCTCCGCAGGGAGTCGCGCTTCCGCTCGAACGTCATACCGGAGTCGATCCAGATCGCATATTCGTCGTAGCCGAGATCCTCACAGAACTTCAGCCGTTCTATGACCGTCTGCGGCGTACCGATCACCGCATCGCGCCGCATGGTTTCAGGCGTGAACATCGGGTTTCCGGCGATTTCCTCTTCGCTAAGCGGCGCAATCAATCCCTGATCGACAGGCCGCTCGTTCTTGAACCAGGCCCCGAAATAACAGTAGTAGCGGCTGATTTCCCGCGCCGCCCGTTCCACATCTTCCTCGTCGGCGGCCGTATAGGTATGGCGCAACAGCATGATTTTCGATCCGTTCCCACCCGCTTCCTTATGGGCCGCCTTGTAGCGGTCCATCAGCGACGCAACCTCCTCATCGCCCTGCCACAGCGGCGTGACCTGGACATTGCAACCATGCGACAATGCAAACTCGAAGGAATTCGGGTCGCGGGCGGCCACCCAGATCGGCGGGTGGGGGCTCTGTTGCGGCTTCGGGCAGGAGGTTGTTTCCGGGAACGACCAGCATTCTCCATCATTGGCGTAGTTTCCGTTCCACAATCCTTTGATCGCGGGCACGATCTCGCGCAGATGCTGCCCCGCCGTCCACGCGTCCATCCCGCCGCCCAGCCTGTCATACTCAAAGGAGTAAGCGCCGCGGGCAATGCCGATATCCAACCGGCCGCCGGTCACGATGTCGGTCATCGCCGCCTCACCCGCCAGCTTTACCGGATGCCAGAAGGGCGCGACCACCGTCCCTGTACCCAACCGGACGTTCTTTGTCCGATGACACAGGTCGGTCAGGGTTAGAAAGGGGTTCGGCGCGATGGTGAAATCCATCCCGTGATGCTCGCCGCTCCAGATCGCGTGAAAACCCGCGTCGTCGGCGATTTGGCAAAGGTCGAGGAAGTCGCTGTACAGGCGGTCGGTTGTTTCTTCCGACGTCAGGCGTTCCATATGGATAAACAGGGAAATCTTCATGGCGGTCACCCCCAGTGTTGAGACTAAGGACGACACACACCGATTAAGCTCACTGCGTGTCCACTTGAGCGGATAGAGCTTAGATCCTAAAGGCGGGATTCCGCAAGAAGCCCGAGTCCGCCATTTTCTTTGAAAACACGGAGATGATCGGAGAGGTTTTTCAGAGAGGAAGCCGTCGAACCGCGATGCGATATCACGGTTACCTAATAAATGGCTCTAGGAAACGCTGAAGCTTTCCCCACAGCCGCAACGGGCGGTCTCGTTCGGATTGGCGAAGGTGAAACCGGACGAGAACTTGCTTTCCTCATAGTCCATCTCGGAACCGATCAGGAACATCACGGCTGCCGGATCGACAAAGACCTTGACGCCCTTGTCCTCGACCACTTCTTCAAACTGTTTGTGATCCTTGGCGTATTCGACCACATAGGACAGACCGGAGCATCCCTTGTTGGAGATCGCCACGCGCAGTCCCAGCACGTCCGCATCGCCCTTCTCCATCAGGGTCCTCACGCGGGCCGCCGCCGCATCCGTCAGGCTCAAAATTGGAGCACCGCCACCAAACATCCTAAAACTCCATCGCTTTCGATAAGGTCTAAATCCGCATCCGGTCTAGAAGAAATCCAACGCCATCTTGGCGTCCTCGGACATCTGCTCCGGCGTCCAGGGCGGCGTCCATGTCAAGGTAACCACAACCTTCCCGACCCCTTCGACGGCGGCCACCGCTTCAGCGACCTGTCCGGGCATCTCACCGGCCACCGGGCACGCCGGCGCGGTCAGGGTCATGGTGATATCGACATCGCCGCTGTCCTGCATCGCGCAATGATAGATCAATCCCAAGTCGTAGATATTGACCGGAATCTCAGGATCGTAGACCGTCCGAAGGGCGGTCTCCAGGTCGTCCGGCGTGGCTTGCTTCACCCCTTCGGGCAAAGCCGATCCGGCATGCGCCTGGGTCCCTTCTTCCGCCCCCGCGCCGTCTCCGCCGAACATACCGAAACCGGGATAAGGGCTGAACATTTCCGCTGTCTCACTCATGATCGTTTCGCAAGTCCCCAAACGCGGCGTTTCAGCCGAAGATCCGTTTCACTTTTTCCAAGGCGCCGGCCAGCACATCGACCTCTTCACGGGTGTTGTACATGCCGAAGGAAGCGCGCGTCGTCCCCGTCACACCGAAACGGTGCATCAAGGGTTCGGCGCAATGGTGGCCGGCGCGCACGCACACGCCTTCCCGGTCGATGATGGTGGCGATGTCGTGCGGATGGGCGTCGCCCATCGTGAAAGAGACGACGGCGGTCTTGTGCGCGGCCGTACCGATGATTTTAAGCCCTTCGACCGCCGACAGACGCTGCGTCGCATATTGCAGCAGATCGGCTTCATGCATGCCGATGGCCTGCAGACCGACGCCCGATACATAGTCGACGGCGGCGCCCAACCCAATCGCCTGAACGATCGGCGGCGTGCCGGCTTCGAACTTCGCCGGCAGCTCGGCCCAGGTCGATCCCTCATACGCGACGGTGGAAATCATATCTCCCCCGCCCATAAAGGGCGGCATCGCGTCCAGCACGTCCTCCTTGCCGTACAGAACGCCGATGCCCGTCGGTCCATAGAGCTTATGCCCCGTGAAGACGTAGAAGTCGCAATCGAGATCCTGTACGTCGACCGGCATATGCATCACGGCCTGACTGCCGTCGAACAGCACGCGCGCGCCCGCGGCATGCGCGGCCTCGACAATCTGTTTGGCCGGCGTGACGGTTCCCAGGACGTTGGAGACATGCGTGATGGCGACAAGCTTGGTTCGCTCGGTCAGCAGGGACTTGAATTCGTCCATCAATAGCTCGCCATCGTCGGAGATCGGCGCGACTTTCAACACAACACCCTTCATGTCCCGCAACAGTTGCCACGGTACTATGTTGGAATGGTGTTCCATGTCCGAGATGATGACTTCATCGCCCTCCTTCAGCATCCCCAAGCCGAAGGAATAAGCCACCAGGTTGATCGCCGCGGTCGTGTTGCCAGTAAAGATGACATTGCGCTCGCTCGGCGCATTCAGAAAAGCGCGCACTTTTTCGCGCGCCCCTTCATAGGCCGCCGTCAGGTTTTCACTGAACGCATAGGCGCCGCGATGCACATTGGCGTATTCGTTCTCGTAGTGCCAACGCACCAGATCGATGACCTGGCGCGGTTTCTGCGCGGAAGCGCCGCTGTCCAGGAAACAGACCGGCTTGCCGTGCACTTCCGTGGCGAGGATCGGAAAATCCGCGCGGACGGCGTTCACGTCATAAGCGGGCCGCAGATCTTCTGCGAGGGCGGTCATCCTTCGGTCTCCTCGAACAACAAATCCAAACGGCCATCCAAAGCGGCGTGGAACGCATCCCGCGTTCCCGCGTGGCGGATCTCGTCCACCGCCTCTGCAACGAAGGCCTTCACCAGCAGGGCGCGCGCCTCCGCATCGCCGATACCGCGGGCCCGCAGATAGAAGAGTTGATCCTCTTCCAACGCGCCGGTTGTCGCGCCATGGCTGCAACGCACATCGTCGGCGTAAATCTCCAGCTCCGGCTTGGAGTCGGCTTCCGCCTTGTCGGAAAGCAGAAGGGATTTATTCAACTGGTGGCCATCGGTATTCTGCGCTTCCTGGCGCACCAGGATCTTGCCCTGGAACACGCCGCGCGACCTGTCCGTCAGCACGCCCTTGAAAACTTCCCGGCTGGTGCTGTTCGGCTTCACATGGTCGATCAGGGTCGTGTTTTCGATATGGGTATCTTCGATCCCCAGATACGCCCCGTTGATGTGACCTTCGATCCGCTCCCCGGCCAGGACAAGGCGGGCGTCGTTGCGCGTCATCCCCTCGCCGAGGCTGAGGGTGAAACCGTCATAGAGCGATTTGTCGCTGCATTTGACCCCGGCGGTCGTGAAGGTGAAGCCGTTCGCGGCCTGCTGCTGCAGCCGGTAATGACGCAGCCGCGCCGACGGGCCGACGAAGCACTCGCTCACCAAGTTCGACAAGGTCGCATCACCGGCGAGTCCCAGATGCGTCTCCAGGATCACCGCTTCCGCATTTTCCTCCAGATCGATCAACAGGCGCGGATGACTGGCGACCGGAGCTGTCGCCCCGAAGCTCACCGCAACGATATGCAGCGGCTTGTCCAGCACGCAGCCAGCGTCCAACCGCACAATGACCCCATCGTCGAGATGCGCCGCATTGAGCGCCGCCAAGGGCGCGGTATCCACCGGCACAAGCGCGCCCAGCATCTCCGCCACACGGCCGTCGGCAGCCGCTTCCGGCAGCGGCTGAACCCGCACACCCTTCGGCAGGTCGGACAGATGCGACTGCACCGGGTCGAACCGGCCGTTCAACAATACGACACGATATCCGTCGACATTCGGGACCGCAGATTCCACATCCACGATTCCCGCGGCGGCTTCCCCCGGCCCGTCCCAGGCAACCTTCCGCAAAGCGTTGAGGTTGGTGTATTTCCAAGCTTCCACACGCGGTGTCGGCAGGCCTGAATCCAGGATTGCCTGCTTGCCGGCCTCGCGCAGGCGGCCCAGCGGCCCCGCATCCGGCACGCCTTCCGGCGCCGCTGCCAGAAGGCGGGAGAGGACCGGGTCATCCCCGTCTTTCATGATCACCGGTGCCATGATTTACGCTGCGGCCTCCAAGATGTGGGCATAGCCGTTTTCTTCCAATTCCAGCGCCAGGGATTTGTCGCCGGACTTGATGATCTTGCCGTTGGCCAGCACATGCACCCGGTCGGGCACGACATAGTCCAGCAGCCGTTGATAGTGCGTAATGACCATCATCGCGCGATCCGGTCCGCGGAGCGCGTTGACGCCGTCGGCCACAATCTTCAGCGCATCGATGTCCAGGCCGCTGTCGGTTTCGTCCAGAATCGCCAGTTTCGGTTCCAGCACGGCCATCTGCAGCGTTTCGTTCCGCTTCTTCTCACCGCCGGAAAAACCAACATTCACCGGCCGCTTCAGCATGTCGTCCGGCATGTTCAGCGACTTCGCCTTGCCGCGCACGAACTTGACGAATTCCATGGCGTCGTACTCTTCCTCGCCATGATACTTCCGCTTTGCGTTCACCGCATGGCGCAGGAAGGTGGTGCCGGCGACACCGGGGATTTCCACCGGATACTGGAAGGCCAGGAAGACGCCTTCGCAGGCGCGTTCTTCCGGCTCCAGGTCGAGCAGGTTCTTACCGTCGTAAATCACCTCGCCGCCCGTCACCTCGTACCCGTCACGGCCCGCAAGCACGTAGGAAAGCGTACTCTTGCCCGATCCATTGGGCCCCATGATCGCGTGCACCTCGCCCGCTTCCACGGTCAGGTTGATGCCTTTCAGGATCGGCTTCCCATCGACTTCCGCCTGAAGGTCGCGGATTTCCAACAATGCCATTTCTTTTTCTCCTCTTGCGCGGCTGCCTAGCCGACGCTGCCTTCCAGGCTGATCCCAATAAGTTTCTGCGCTTCCACCGCGAATTCCATCGGCAAGGTTTGCATAACCTCCTTACAGAAGCCGTTGACGATAAGGCCGACCGCGTCCTCCGCCGTCATGCCGCGCGACAGACAGTAAAAAAGCTGGTCCTCGCTGATTTTGGAGGTGGTAGCCTCATGCTCTACCTTGGCCGACGGGTTGCGGCTTTCGATATAGGGTACCGTATGCGCGCCGCAGTCGTTTCCGATCAGCAGGCTGTCGCACTGGGTGAAGTTCCGCGCGCCTTCCGCCTTCGGCAAGATGCGCACCAGACCACGATAGGTCTGATCCGCACGGCCGGCGGAGATACCCTTGGAAATGATCTTCGACGTCGTGTTCTTGCCGATATGGATCATCTTGGTGCCGGTATCGGCCTGCTGCGCGTTGTTGGTAATGGCGACCGAATAGAACTCGCCGACCGAATTGTCGCCCTGCAGAATGCAGCTCGGATATTTCCAGGTGACGGCGGACCCCGTTTCCACCTGCGTCCAGGAGATCTTCGAGTTGCGGCCGCGGCACGCGCCCCGCTTGGTCACGAAATTATATATCCCGCCCTTACCGTCTTCGTCGCCCGGATACCAGTTCTGCACCGTAGAGTATTTAATCTCGGCATCGTCCAGCGCGATCAGTTCCACGACCGCCGCATGCAATTGGTTCTCGTCCCGTTGCGGCGCGGTGCACCCTTCCAGATAGCTGACATAGGAATTGTCGTCGGCGATGATCAGGGTGCGTTCGAACTGGCCCGTATTCTCCGCATTGATGCGGAAATAGGTGGAAAGCTCCATCGGGCAGCGCACACCCTTGGGGATGTAGACGAAGCTGCCATCGGTGAAGACGGCGCTGTTCAGGCAAGCGTGCTTGTTATCCGAATAGGGCACGACGGAACCGAGATATTTCTTCACAAGTTCCGGGTGCGTCTGCACCGCTTCGGAAATCGAACAGAAGATCACCCCGTGCTTCTCCAGCTCCCGCTTAAAGGTGGTGGCGACCGAGACGCTGTCGAACACCGCATCCACCGCGACCTTGGGCGCGCCCTGCACGCCGGCCAGCACTTCCTGTTCGCGCAGCGGAATGCCCAGTTTCTCGTAAGTTTCCAGCAGCTTGGGATCGACTTCGTCCAAGCTCTTGGGCTTATCCATGTTCTTCGGCGCCGCATAATAGTAGGCGTCCTGATAGTCGATCTCGGGAAACTTCACTTTCTGCCAGGTCGGCTCGGGCATCTCCTGCCAGGTCCGGAACGCCTTCAGCCGCCATTCCAGCAGCCATTCCGGCTCCTCCTTCTTGGCGGAGATCATCCGGACGATGTCCTCGTTTACGCCCTTCGGCGCGAGGTCCATTTCGATATCCGTCGAGAAGCCGTACTTGTACTTGTCGCTGCCAAGCTCTTCGACTTGCTGAACTGTTTCCGTTGTCGCTGCCATAACTTTCCGTCCGTACCGTAAATCAATGCCGCTTTTCAGCGGTAACCCGGCCCGCTGCGGGACCGTCGATGAAATTGGGAACCGTCGGCACCGCGGAGATTTCCGCCAGGCTGACTTTTTCGAAAGCACCCTGAACGGCGGAGTTCAACAAATCCCAACGCCCCCGCATCGGGCATAGGGACTCCACCGCACAATTGCCTTCAGACTCGTCGACACAGGCCGTCAACGCGACCGGCCCGTCGATGGCCGTGATGATCTCCGCCACCGACACCGCGTCCGAGGGCCGGTCCAGGACGTACCCGCCTTGGGTGCCGCGCCGGGATTCCACCACTTCATGCCGGGCCAGAAGCTTAAGCACCTTCGCCACCGTGGGTTGCGGTAAAGAGGTCATGTCGGATATGTCGACAGCGGTCATAACATCGCCCTGGCGGGTCGCCATCTGGCTTAAAACCACCACCGCATAATCCGTCATTCTGCTCAATCGCAGCATCTTATCCGTGCTCTTCTTCAAATAGGACCGTTATGGTCCTATCCCGCTAGGACTAAAATAGTCCTATTTCCAAAACGATCAAGGTTGGAATCGCGATAAACTGACCGATAAGGGATTGTTTCTACAGGCGGGGAGGGTGTTCCAATATGCGATTTACATCGCCGTCTTCGAGCTTGCGGACGACATACCAGCAGAGATTCTCCCCTTCCGGGCAGAACTGAACGCTTCCGTCCTTTTCGTAGACCGCCGCACAGACGAAGTCATTCGGACCCAGATATTCTTCGCACAATCTGTCGCCGTCGACATACCACTGTTTGTCGATCCGGAAACCGCCGGACAGGCTGCTGCGCGTTCCACTGAAACGGTAGAAATACACAACCTCCCTGTCATCGCGGCCATACATCAAGGTCACCGTGCGCCCGGAGACAAGACGTTCGATCTCTGCACCGCGAAGGGTTCGGAAACCGTCCAGGCGCAGGGTGATCTCGCTGCTGGCGTCCAGAGCGAAAGCAGCGCCGGACGCCAGAAACTGACAAATCAGCAGCAGACAAAACCGCATCGTCTTCCCGCATCAGGTGGATCTGCTTGAACCATCACAAAAACAGGCTCAAGGACCGTACCCTTGAGCCTGTTAAAATATAGACCGTCCCGGCCGCCGCGCCATGCGCACGGCGGCCGGGATGGATGAAGTTTAGATAACGCCGAAAGCCAGCATGGCGTCCGCGACCTTCACGAAGCCGGCGATGTTGGCGCCTGCGACATAGTCGGTTTCGCCGCCGTTGCCTTTGCCCTTGCCGTACTTCTCGCAACTGTCGTGAATGCCTTTCATGATGTTGCGCAGCAGGTCCTGAAGCTCTTCCTCCTTCCAGGAGATCCGGGCGGAGTTCTGGCTCATCTCCAGACCGGACACCGCAACCCCGCCGGCATTCGCCGCCTTGGCCGGTGCGAACATCACGCCGTTATGCTGGAAGTGATGCATGGCGTCGATTTCCGTCGGCATGTTCGCACCTTCGGAAATGCCGCGCACGCCATTGGCAGCCAAGGCCTTTGCATCCTCCAGATTGATCTCGTTCTGCGTCGCACAAGGCAGCGCGAAGTCGCAGTTCACCGCCCAGGGCCGTTTGCCTTCGTGGAAGCTGGCATTGGTAAAGTGATCCGCATATTCCGAGATCCGGCCCCGGCGCACATTCTTAAGGTCTTTGACCCAGTCGATCTTCTCCTGATCGAAGCCGTCCGGGTCATGAATGAACCCGCCGGAGTCGGAGAAGGTCACGACCTTCGCACCGAGATGCGTGGCCTTTTCCGCTGCGTGCGTCGCAACGTTCCCGGAACCGGAGATGCAGACGGTCGCGCCGTCCATGTCCTGGCCCTTGGCGTCCAACATATTTTGCAGGAAGTACACCGCGCCATAGCCGGTCGCCTCGGTCCGGATGAGCGAGCCGCCGAACTCCAGCCCCTTGCCGGTCAAAACCCCCTCGAACCGGTTGGTGAGCTGTTTGTACATCCCGAACATATAGCCGATTTCACGTGCGCCAACGCCGATATCGCCGGCGGGGACGTCGGTGTCCGGACCGATGTGGCGGAAAAGTTCCATCATGAAAGCCTGACAGAACCGCATCACTTCCTTGTCCGACTTGCCCTTCGGGTTGAAGTTGGCGCCGCCCTTACCGCCGCCCATCGGCAAACCGGTCAGCGAGTTCTTGAACTGCTGTTCGAAACCCAGGAACTTCAGAACGCCCTGCGTCACCGTCGGATGGAAGCGCACGCCGCCCTTGTAGGGGCCGATGGCGCTGTTGAACTGAACCCGGAAGCCGCGGTTGACACGGACATTGCCCTCATCGTCTTCCCAGCACACGCGGAAGGAAATCACGCGGTCGGGCTCGGCCATACGTTCCAGGATCTGCATTTTTTCGTAGATCGGGTTCTCGATAATATGCGGCATCAGGGATTCCGCGACCTCATAGACCGCCTGATGGAATTCAGGTTCGCCGGGATTCCGCTTCTTCAACCCTTCCATAAAGTCGTTTACACGCTTTTCCACTTCCGACATGGCACTTTTCCTTCCCCACCGCGTGCGACGCTATCCAGCAGAACACACGCAGATAAATGACAGACGCCAAGCCGGAAGAGCTTGGCCCGATGGTTTGAGCGGACGGAATTTCCCGGTGAAAACAGTGCGTTTTCGTCCCCCGGACCGGGTCCGCAGGAGGAGCCTAGCAGTGTTTTTACATGGGGTACAATGGCACCTCTAAGTCAGAGGGCGCTTTTTTAGCGAGTCGAGATGTTCTCGCCCGGATCACTCTTTGGGAAGCGAGACCCGCAACCCGTCCAGATCGTCGGAAACCCGGATCTGGCAGGTCAGGCGGGACGTCTTGGTCAGCCCGAAGGCGAGGTCGAGCATATCTTCCTCATCCTCACTAGGTGGATCGAGCTTCTCGTACCAGCCGGCATCCAGCACCATGTGGCATGTCGCGCAGGCGAGAGATCCCTCGCACGCCGCTTCGATATCGACATCGTTGTCGATCGCCACTTCCATAACGGACAAACCGTTCTTCGCTTCAATGGTCTTTTCCGCGCCGCTGCGGTCGACAAAAGTGATCTTCGGCATGATTCAAAAGGGCTCTTCATTCCATGATTTTGCGGGAGGGGTTTTCCGAATTTGCGGACTGTCTGTAAAGCAAAACCGCAGTCTCAATCCACCGCCAGCCTATCGGCCATTCTCAGATAGGCCGTGAGAAAACGCTCAAGGTCCTCTTCCACGCTGGCCCAGCCGAAACTGACGCGAATAGCGCAGCCAGAGATTTCCTCGCCGAATCCCATCGCGGACAGGACGTGGCTTGTTTTGACCTTGCCGGAGGAACAGGCGGCGCCCGCGCTGACGGCGATACCGTCCAGGTCCAACGCCATGACCTGCGTTTCGGCGGGAACGCCGAGAAGCGCGATGTTTGCGACATGGCCGGCGCGCGGGCTGTTCTGCCCGATCAGCACCGTCCCCGGCCTGCGTTCCAATAATTCCTCTTCAAGACGGTCGCGTAAGGCGGCGGCGGACTGAAGCGCCTCCGCGTAACCCGGCGCCGCGCGGCAGACCGCGCCAAAACCGGCGATACCGGCGACATTCTCGGTTCCCGAGCGCAAGCCCTTCTCCTGACCGCCGCCGCGCTGGATGGCGTGAAGCTCCAGGTCCGGAGCGACCGCAATTGCACCGACGCCGCGCGGCCCGCCGAGTTTGTGGCTCGACAGGGTAAGGATATCGATCCCGCGTTCGCGCATGTTCAGACCGCCGGTCGCACCGATGGCCTGCACCGCATCGCAATGCACACGCGCACCCGCCGCATGGGCGTTGCGCACAATCTCGTAAATCGGCTGCTCGATGCCGGTTTCATTGTTCACCGCCATGACCGAGACAAGACAGGGACGCCAATCCCTGTCCGCCAGCATCCGTTGCAATCGGGCGATATCCACCACCCCGTCCGGCCGGACCGGCAGAATCTCGGCTTCCGGGACGACATCCAGAACGGATTCGTGTTCGGTCGCCCCCACAATACGGCGCACCGGTTGATCCGGCGCCCCGAAACCTTTCAGCGCCAGATTATTCGCCTCGGTAGCCCCGCTGGTAAAGGTGACGGCGTCGGGCTTGACCCCGACATGATGCGCCACCGCGACGCGGGCATCCTCCACGATCTTCCGCGCGCCCCGTCCCGCCCAATGAACGGATGACGGATTGCCGGGGTCATCCATAGCAGCGAGGATTGCGTCGCGGGCCTCAGGCTTCAAGAGCGCGCTGGCGTTATAGTCGAGATAGGTTTTCTGCATCGTCCATCGGTTCCGGGCCGATACCTAACGCCGAACGGACAAATAACCAAGGGGCCAAACGCGTTGGCCCCTCGCATGATGTCCAACCGGGCTTCCGGTCGACGGTATTCTCGGTGAAATAGCGCTATTGAGCGGCGATGCGGTCGTTCTGACTCTGCCGATAGATAATGCCGCTCGTGCCCAGAACCCGCCCGTTGATTACGTCATCGACGGTGACCGAGCTGAGATACAGGTAAATCTGATTGCTAAGCTCTTCCCACAGGTCATGGGTGATGCAGCGCACCTGGTTGTTCATGCAGCCCTGCGGCGATCCCGGCGAGCAGCGCGTGGCGCGGATCGGCTCGTCGACGGCCATGATGATGTCGGCGATACGGAGCTGATTGGCCGGCACCGCCAGCATATAGCCGCCGCCGGGGCCGCGCACGCTTCTGACCACACTGCCGCGGCGCAACTTGGCGAAAAGCTGTTCGAGATAGGAGAGGGAAATCTCCTGGCGCATCGCAATATCGGCCAGCGCCACCGGCTTTTCCGAACCCATGGCGGCAAGATCCACCAGGGCCATAACGGCATAGCGCCCTTTAGTACTTAGTCGCACGGCATTTGTCCTTTTTCGTAAAAGGCCGTCTGGCTTTTGACGTTTTCTGCGCAGCAACTTATGCCACCGCCGGGTCATTTCCAGTCCCCAAACGCAAAAATCGGCGGAAATTGCCGCGACGAACTGTTCGGCATAAAACAATCGAACAAGATCGATCCGAATTACCGTTTAAACTCAACGAATTGGAGTGAGAAGCGTACCCGCCGGCCGGCCGCCCGACAGGGCCTGAATCCAGACGAAAACTAGATTTTTATACCGAAACCCGGCTTATCAGCCGGCTTTTCGTCGCCGGGAAGTGCGTTCCGGGACTCGGCGTCGGCAAGCCGGTCTTCCATGACCCGAAGCTCCGCGCGAAGACCGGAAATCTCCTGCATCAGCCCATCGATCGCCTTGGCCACCGGGTCGGGCATATCGCCCAACGGCGTCCCGTATGGAGAGAAGACCGTCTCTTGCCCCTTGGTCCGGGCCATGACGACCTTCGCCGGAACGCCCACCACGGTCGTCCTGGACGCAACGTCTTTCACCACGACGGAATTCGCCCCGACCCTGGCGCATTTACCCACGGTGATCGGCCCCAGGATCTGTGCGCCGCACCCCACGATGACATCGTCCTCCAGCGTGGGATGGCGTTTCACGCTCCGTTGCTTTTCCGATTCCTCCGCCGGCGAAACACCGCCCAGCGTGACATCGTGGTACAGGGTGACATTGTCGCCAATCTCAGCCGTCTCACCGATCACCACGCCCATGGCGTGGTCGATGAACAGATTCTTGCCAATCCTCGCGCCCGGGTGGATTTCGATCCCCGTCAGCCAACGGGCCAATTGAGAAATCATCCGGGGCAACAGACGCCAATTACGCCGCCACAGCCAATGCGCGATCCGATAAGCGATCACGGCATGCAGCGAGGGGTAACACAGGATAACCTCAAGCCGGGACCGCGCAGCCGGGTCCCGCAGAATCATGCCATCCACTTCGTTGAGGAAATTCCGCAGTATGGACATCACTGTCCTCACTCTCCACCGTATCAGGCCATCGGGCCCGCATCGGTCCTTCGGTGTTTCGGCGTCAGCAGACACATGATTGTGTCGCACAGTGTCGGTATACCATATCGAACACCCCGATCAACGTCGCTTGCGGAAAAAGTGAGTTCTGAACCCGCCTCTTTAACCGCATCCGGCAAGCCATGTTTTCCGGCCGGGCGCGGCAACATTGCATTGACGCTGCGTCGATCGGCATTAGAAAGTTAGCCATCGGGAGCCGCGTTCTCTTGGCGTGCCCCCAAATCTGTTTGAAACACAGGCTGTTGTGCTCTATTCGCGGTAGGCTGCGCCAAGGGAAAGATCGGAAACGGAACAGAATGCCTGAAGTCATCATGAATGGGCCGGAAGGCCGGTTGGAAGGGCGGTACACGCACGGTGAAGCGCCGGACGCGCCAATCGCCCTGTTCTTGCACCCGCATCCGCAGCACGGCGGGACTATGAACAACCGTGTGGTCTATACCCTTTACAACACGTTTGCGGAACGCGGTTTCTCCTGCCTGCGCTTCAACTTCCGGGGCGTCGGACGCAGCCAAGGCGTTTTCGCCAAAGGCGAAGGGGAATTGTCGGACGCGGCCTCCGCGCTGGATTGGCTGCAAAGCTTCAACGAGAACGCGCGCCAATGCTGGATCGCCGGCTTTTCCTTCGGCGCCTGGATCGGCATGCAGCTTCTGATGCGCCGGCCGGAGATCACCAGCTTCATCTCCGTCGCGCCACCCGCCAACCTGTACGATTTCAGTTTCCTGGCACCCTGCCCGTCATCAGGTCTGGTGATCCACGGCGGGGAAGACACCATCGTGCCGCCGGAATCCGTTTCCAAACTGGTCGGCAAAATCAATTCCCAGAAAACCGTCACGATCACCGAGAACGTGATCGACGACGCCAATCACTTCTTCTCCAATCAGCTGGAGGAGATTTCCACCCTGGTCGGCGGCTATATGGACGAACACGGGGCCGGTAAAATGGCGGAAGAACACCTGTCCGATTAAAGCGGTTTGGCGAGACGTCCGCCGCGCAGCGGCTGGGGAACGTTCGTGGTGCTGGGAAAGCTGAGCGGCCTGCCGCGAAGATGCCGCACCGCGAGGAATCCGAACGCCTGCGCCTCCAGATTGTCTCCGTCCAGGCCGGCCTCTTCCACCGGCAAAACGGGAATTCCCAACCGTTCGGCCAGGCCCCGCATCAAAGTTGGGTTTTTGCGTCCGCCGCCGGTGACCCAGACACAGCGGGGCGCTTCGGGATACGGCGCCCGCGAGACGGTTTCCACGGTAAAGGCCGCAAGGGTTGCCGCGCCGTCCTCAACGGAAAGAGCCTCCACCGGATCGAGGCTGAAGTCATTGCGGTCCAGGGATTTCGGCGGCGGCCGGTCGAAGTATGGATGATCCATCAGGACGGCCAAGACCGCCCGGTCAACGGTTCCCCGGCGCGCGATTTCCCCATCGACGTCACACGGCTGGCCGGTATGGCGCGACACCCAGTCGTCCAACAGTGCGTTCGCCGGCCCCGTATCGAAGGAAACCGGATCCTGCGCTGGGCCAAGCCAGGTGACATTGCCGACGCCCCCCAGGTTCAGGACCACAAGAGGTTTCTCCTTATCCTGCATGACGGCCCGGTGATAAGCCGGTGCGAAAGGCGCGCCTTCCCCACCCGCCGCAACGTCGGCGCTGCGGAAATCGTACACCACATCCGTCTTCAGAAGTTCCGCCAACCGCCGCCCGTCGCCAAGCTGCCATGTGAACCGTTCCGCCGGGTCATGCGTGATGGTTTGGCCATGAAATCCGATCACCCGGGGGGCGGCCTGTTCCACGGGGCATTTTGCCAGCAACGCCCGCACGGCCTCCGCATTCAACTCAGTCAGGCGTTTCTCCAGGGTGGAAATGCGATTGTCGGAGGTACGCTCGCCTAAAACGGCCCGCACGGCGGTTCGAATGTCCGGATCGTAGGGAAGAAAATAGCTATCGCCGAACGCCGCGACCGTCTCGCCGTCCGTCTTCACCAAGGCCGCATCGATGCCATCCATCGAGGTGCCGCTCATCAGTCCTACGGCCCAAACCGCTTCCGTATCCACGCGCCTTACCCTCCAAATCGCAACTCGCCAGACCGCCACACGCCAGATTGCTCCTCCTGCGGGTGCATGCTACATCCCGCAACCGTTTCAGCCGGACTGCGATCCGGGCCTTTTCTACACAACCAATCTGGCGTCCAAACCATGTCGACCCTTAAATCGGATTTTCTTCGCGTGCTTACCGAGCGCGGCTTTGTCCACCAATGCACCGACGAGGCTGCGTTGGATGACCTGGCCACCAAGGGTCCCATTCCCGCCTATATCGGATTCGACGCCACCGCGCCGTCGCTTCATGCCGGCAGCCTGTTGCCGATCATGATGCTGCGATGGCTGCAGCAAACGGGCCACAAACCGATTGTCCTGATGGGCGGCGGCACAACCCGCGTCGGCGATCCCAGCGGTAAGGACGAACAGCGCCGCCTTCTGACGGACGAAGACATCGCCGGCAACATCGCCGGCATCAAGACCGTGTTCTCCAAGTTCCTGACCTTCGGCGACGGACCGACCGACGCCGTTATGGTGAACAACGACGACTGGCTGCGCGACCTCAACTATATCGAATTTCTGCGCGACGTGGGGCGTCATTTCACGATCAACCGGATGCTGACGTTCGACTCGGTAAAGCTGCGCCTGGACCGGGAACAGCCTCTGACGTTCCTGGAGTTCAACTACATGCTGCTTCAGGCCTACGACTTCATGGAACTTAGCAAACGGGTCGGCTGCCGCTTGCAAATGGGCGGCTCTGACCAATGGGGCAACATCGTCAATGGCATCGAACTGACCCGCCGCACCTCCGGGACGGAAGTCTTCGGTCTGACGACATCGCTGCTGACGACGGCGTCCGGCGCGAAAATGGGCAAGACAGCGGGCGGCGCCATCTGGCTGGATGAGAGCATGCTCTCCGCCTATGAATACTGGCAATACTGGCGCAATACCGAGGATGCGGACGTCGGTAGGTTCCTGCGGTTGTTCACGGAGTTGGATATCGCCGAGATCGAGCGGCTCGAAAAATTCGAGGGAGCGGAGATCAACGACGCCAAGATCACCTTGGCCAATGAGGCGACCCGGCTTCTGCACGGCGACGCGGCGGCGGCGGCGGCGGCGGAGACGGCCAGACGCACCTTCGAGGAAGGCGCGATCGGGTCGGACCTGCCGACGGTCGAGATTTCCAGATCGGACCTTATGGCCGGTATCGGAATTCTGGAACTGTTCACCCGGGCCGGACTGACGGCGAGTAACGGGGAAGCACGCCGATTGATCAAGAACGGCGGCGCAAAGCTGAATGACCGGAAAGTGGATAGCGACGCGGAAACGGTCAGCGACCACGCCGTTGGCGCAGAGGGTGTTATCAAACTGTCCGCCGGTAAGAAGCGGCACACGCTGATCCGCCCGGTTTGATCGACACACCCCCGGGGCTGATCCGCCGTTCGGGGGCGGGTCAACCGCCGCTTTCCTCCAACCGTTCCGGCGGTTGCGCCAGGGCGGGATCGGTGTCGGCCTTGAACAACCGCCGCAGGAAACTCGGCGCCAGGGCCGACAGGGGATTGACGGCCACGGCTGGGTCTTCCAGCGGTCCGTCCACCTTGTAGTTCGCGGCAAACAGCCCCTGCCCTTCGCCGCCCACAACCAACGGTCCCAGAATAGGGATTGCGCCCAGCACCCTGTTCACCGTGTAGGCGGGCACCACGGTTCCTTCGATTTCAACGAACGCGGCGTCCGTATCGACAAAGCCGGACGCCGTCACCCCCACGGAATCTCCATACGCCCGTGCATCGCTGAGGACGAGGAAACCGTCGTCGAAACTGATGTCGGCGGCAAATTCCCGAAAATCCAAACCTGATGATGAGAAAGAGGACAAGATCCCGGTCAAGGACATGAATTCAAGCAGCTTCGCCATCACCGGGGCATCCACCAGGGTGAAGTCGCTGATGCGGATAGAACCGTCGAACGGTGCGTCCAACGTGGGTCGCGCGGCGGTAACATTTAACGCCCCACCGGAAATCCGCGTCGTCCAGTCGAGCGCCTCCAGCGCCGCACCGGCATTGCTGGACGCCACATTCAAGGTCTGCCCGGAGCCGGAGGGTTCCAGTCGGATTCGAAACGGAATACCCGGCGACACTTCCGAGTCGAGTTTGAGGCGCAGGATCTCCGTCCCATTGTCATCCATGCTGAGGTTGACGTTCTGAAGCCGTTGCTGCGCGCCGGCGACAACCTGATCGAAGGCGGCGGTCAGGTCGAAGGCGAGCGGTTCTTCATCTGCCGTCCGGTCCGCTTCACGGTATTCGTCGTCCCCGGTGATAAAATGTTCCACGTCGAACCGCGTGCCGTGCACATTGATGGACAACCCTCCGTCCTCGCGCCGGTCGACCGTCCCTGTCAGATCGTTTCCCGCATACCGCAGATCATCGATGGTTACCGCCTCGATCGTACCGTAATCCTCGCTCAGTCGAACCGAGCCCGCACCCGCCATGGTCGCCGCCGAAAGCCTGATATCCTCAATCGTCGGATTGCCTTTCTGCGGAAGATACATCAGGAACGAAACCTGACCTTCCTCGTCGAGCGGCTTTTCCCAGTCCAGAAATTCCGCCAACAGGCGGGATTGCGCGAGATTGGCGTCAATCGCCAGAGCCGCCGGCCGGTCGCGATAGGATTCGTAAACCAGATCCACCGCCGCCTGTCCGCTCCAATAGGGTGCGAAATCGATCCCGATGCCGCGCAGGAAACTGTCATCCACCTCGGCGGTCACATCGTATCGCGACCTTACATTATTCGTGTCTTGGAAGTTCTCCCGCCAGTCGAGCAGGAACGGCTCGCCGTTCATGGCGGCGGTGCCGGAGACATTCATGCCGGTCGTATCCAGCTTCAGCGAGAGATCCCCACGGGTCACAGTCGTGCCCAGGGGCGCGTTCTGCATCGAAACATCCTGCAGGGTCGCCTGCGCGGCATAGATCACGTCGTCCGCCTTCAAATCCGTCAGCAAGCGGAATTTAAACGATGCCTCCGCCGATCCGTGGCCGGCGATATCGCCGGGGGCGATATCCAATTTCCGGATCAGGCCCAGCGGCTCATGGTCCAGCAGTTCCAGCGCGTCTGTCAGCGGGGTGTCCAACGCGACGGTAATGCTGGCGTTCTCCAGCGTGTCCAGTTCGGTCAGGTCGATGATGCCGCGCCCCACCTTTATTCGTTCTCCGACCTGTCCCCCTTCGGTGCGGATCTTGAAGAAATCCAGCCCGAAATCCGCGGTTCCCGAGACGCCGACCACCGGGGGCAGCGGCCGGAAATAATGCACGGTGGCGTCGCGGATCTCCATCGCCCCGCTGAACCGGTCGATTTCCAACGCCTCGGGATCGTCCAACGGAATCCGACCGCGCATTTCCAGCGACGCCAGCGGCACGAAGGCCTCTGGGATGTTCGGGATGATCCATTCGCGGGCGCCGGAGCCCAGGCTTTCGGGCCAGAAACTATCAATCCGATTAAACGGCACCTGGGTTAGTTCCGCCGCGATGTCCAGGGCGTACCCATCGCCATCCCGAACAGCCGCCCCGCGTGCGGAAAAGCTCGTATCGGTCAGGATATCGATCCGCGCCTCTTCCAGGACCAGGGAAGCGAATTCAGCATCCGCCCGACCGATTACGCTGATGGCGCGGAACGCCGCCGAAGGAAGGTCGAGTTCCGGCACGGAAAGACTTCCCGCATCCCCGTGCAGGGAAAAATCAACACCCAGGATATCGCCTTCCAGCGTCGCGTTGATGTGGGCCTTGCCGTTGATCTGCGTCGTCAGACGCGACAGGTCGGACAGTTCAGGACTTACCGCCGCCAGACGCTGCGTATCGACGTCGATCAACTGAAGATCGGCGTCGAGCATCCGGCCATCGTCGGAAACGCCGAGATCCACGTCCAGCCGGCCAAAATCGGAACGCAGGTTGAGTTGCGCCTCCCGCGGGGCGCCGTCCAGATACAGGCGCACGCCCAAAGAACCGCTGAGCGAGGTCTGAATATCCTTCAGGAAGGCGGCCTGAGGAACGGCGCGCGCGATCAGGTCCGGCCCGAAGCGGTCGAAACTCATGGTGATCGACATGACCTCGGTATCGAGCGACCGTAAAAGTACCGCCGACACGGTGGTTTCCGTGTCCTCGACATTCAACCTGGCATTCGCGTTGCCCCGCAGTTCATTGCCGTCCCGAACCAGCACCACATTGGTATCGGGCATGCGCCAGGTCACGCCGGCCAGCCTGTCCGAGACGACGGTGGAAGCACCGATGACGCTGACGCGCGTCAGATAGGCCAGCCGGCTGTCCGGGTCGGGCGGACGCATCAACGCATCGATCAGCGCCAACGACAGCGGCGCGTCTTCCATTTCTTCTGAATTGTCCTGGCCTTGTATACCAAGGGAGAAACGGCCGTCGGCATAGCGCCGCACGCGGATTTCCGGCGAAAACACCTCCAGGCTAGTCGGTGCGATGACCCCGCGGCCCAGCGCCTCGATGGACAGTCCGATGGACAGTTCCGGCAGCACCGCCATGGGTTGGTTGCCGTTCTGCCGCAAGGTCACGTTCCGGATCAGGATATCGATGGCCCGGTCCCAACCGCCCCAGGACAGGACCGTATCCTCGATCTCGATATCGAATTCACTGTCGACCTGATTCAGCGCGTTCTGCACCGCCGGCGTGAGAAACGACAGCGAGATCGGCCCCGCCGACAAACGCCAGAACCCTATGCCGATCAGGATCGCCAGCCCCGCGATGATTCCGGCGGCGATCTCTAGAGTTATGCGAAGGCTACGGCGCTGCACAGAAAACGAATACCATCCAACTCAAGCGTTGTGCCGGAAGCAGCCTGTATCCCGACCCGTCCGGACATGCTCTAACCGTGGAATCAGGCATATCATGAAATCGCCGGGATATAGCCGCCTACGGTTCTTACACCCCCGGTCAGGAAGAATCGATGGATCTTTCGAAGTTAGCCGCCTCGGACACCGCTTTTCCCACAGCCTGGGACACCGGCGCCGTCGAGGTGGGTTTGGAACGATGGCGGGAGGCCGCCCGGGCGCAGGACCTCTCGGCCGAGGCGGAGGCTTTCGCCGCCTCGGAGACCGGCGCTGCGCTGTTGGCGGCGCTTTTCGGGAACAGCCCCTTTCTGACGCAATTGGCGGTCAAGGATCCCGCATATGTGATCTCCCTCGCCGAAAGCGGATATGACCGGGCGCTCGAAGACGCCCTGGCCCGGCTGGGCGCACTGCCCGCCAATGCTCCTTTCGCGGAAGTTCAGAAATCCCTGCGGACCGCCAAGCGCCGCGTCGCGCTGATTGCGGCGCTTGCCGACATCGCGGACGTCTGGTCGCTGGAACGCGTGACGGAGGCGCTGTCCGATCTGGCGGAGGCGGCCCTGGACGCCTGCGTGCGCCATGTCATTCAATCCCTGGTCGATGCCGGGAAGATCGCACCGGAAACCGGGTCCGACGGCCTGCAGGGATGCGGATACGTCATGCTGGGCATGGGGAAGCTGGGCGCGCGCGAGCTGAACTATTCCAGCGATATCGATGTGATCGCCCTCTACGAACCGGACCGCCTCAAACCGTCGAACCCGGACCGTCTGCGCCAGGATCTGGTGCGCGCCACACAGACCGTGGTCAATCTGATGCAGGAACGGACCGGCGACGGCTATGTCTTCCGGACCGACCTTCGCCTGCGCCCGGATCCCGGCATGACCCCGCTGGCGATGCCGGTGGCCGCCGCGGAGTCCTACTACGAAAGCGTTGGGCAGAACTGGGAGCGCGCCGCGATGATCAAGGCGCGCCCGGTGGCCGGCGACCGGGAAATCGGCGAGAGTTTTCTACGCCATATTAAGCCGTTCGTCTGGCGCAAGCATCTGGATTTCGCCGCTGTCGCCGACATTCATTCGATAAAGCGGCAGATCAACGCCCACAGGGGCAGCCACCAGATCGCCATCGAAGGGCACAACATCAAGCTGGGCCGCGGCGGCATACGGGAAATCGAGTTCTTCGCCCAGACCCAGCAACTGATTTGGGGCGGCCGCACGCCGGCCCTGCGTCAGCGCCGCACGCTCGACAGTCTGGCGACCCTGGCCGCCGAGCGGCATACGACCCCGCAAGCCAGCAGCGGACTGGCCGAAAGCTACCGCTT
>JANQIT010000066.1 GCA_028282025.1 Hwanghaeella sp.
CTTCCGAAACAGGCAGGGGTTCGGTCGAGTGGGCTGGACTTCATCCAGCCGACCGCGGCGCCCTCCGCGACCAAGGTCCATCCAAGCTGTGGCGAAGCATTTTCGGGCCAGAACAACTTCGTCGCGAATGCGCGCCATCCGGAGCGCGCGAGAGCGATGTCGGCCTGGGACGGCATCTGCAATTTTCCGCTCCAAAGTATGGAGCGGTTATCGGCGATTATCCGGCAGTTTCCGGCTGGACTTTCCCGTTCGCAGAACGTGACCGCCTGTTTGCGCGCATCCTTTCCGCACGCGGCTTGTGTCCGGCAAAAAGAAAATCCAGTGCGGCGGCCGTCGCTTGAAACCGCAAAGAAACCCGGCAACCCGGTTGTGCGGAACTTTTCCAGGGCGACCGCAGTTTCCGGGGAAAGCGACAGGTCCTGCCCGGTCGTTCCCGCTGTATCTTCCGAGACGGCGGGAGTGGTCAGAGCAGGGAGGAGCAGGAGAAGGGAGTACGCGATTCGAGCGGCCATCCGACCGGCGAAGCTGGTTCTGTCTGAAGCGACAAGCAACATCCCGGCCTCCTACCATCTGGCCGAGACGGAGACGCCGACCACCCGGGGGTCGTTTCTCTGTCCCAGTCCCGCCGCGGTCGGCGAAAATTCGAAATACTCTTCGTCGAAGACGTTATCGACAAAGAACCGCCCGGTGAAGTGATCGCCCTCAAGGCCAACCGACAGGTTGGTGGAGTTCTTGTTGTCCAGCTTGAAGATGTTCTCCGCATCGGCAAATCCGCCGCGTGTAAGATAGTGGTCGATCCGGGCGTAGGCATAAAGCGAGCTTGAGATATCCTGACCATAGCGCATTCCAAAACTGGCGGTATGCTTGGGTACATCGGGAATGAGGTTGCCGGAGACTTCGACAAGGTTGAGGCCGCTTTGAATGGCGGCGTTATCGAACCTGGCACGTAAGTACCCATACGTGGCGTAAAGGCGCAGTCCTGCGACAGGTTCTATCTCGGACAGCAACTCAACCCCATTCGTCTCGGCATTTCCGACATTGCTGAAGAAGTTCACGCCGGCGCCGACGTCGCGGGTGCGGAGCTGCAGGTCCTGCTGTCTTTGATGGAACACCGTGCCGTTCAACCGCATCCTGCCGTCCAACCATTGGGACCGGATTCCAGCTTCGTAGCTGATGACATCCTCTGGATCGAATGTCGCGTCTGCCGGATTGGCGACGGCTGTGAAGTTCACACCGCCCGACTTGTACCCGGTGGCGACCTTCACATAGGCGAGTTTATCCTGTCCCCATTCATAGCTCAGGTTGGCGGTCGGTTTCAGGCGTCTGTAGGTATCGTTTTCGTCGATCGGCGCAGCGGGTGTGAGAACGGCCGCTCCGGGGCCGAAGACCGCTTGCCGGACCGAGATATCCTTCTGCTCATAACTGTACCGCAGTGCGCCGGTCGCGACCAAGTCGTCGGACAGGTCGTACGAAACCTCGCCGAAAACGGCGACCGCTTCGATGTCGCCTTCGACTGTTGTTTCTATCGCGGTTCCGGCAAATGCGCCGGCCAGGACATTGTTGTTTTGAATCGTCTCGATCTGATCGTTGAAATAGGTTGCGCCGGCGGTCCAAGCCAACGGTCCGCTCTGGTTGGCGGGCGAACCCAGAAGGAATTCCTGACTAAATTGCCGGGCGTCAAAGTCTACGGTAACGCTCTGGTTCACGGTCGCTGACGAGTCGCCATCCACCAGACTGGACCCTTCCGGCCGATGTAAACTTGTGACCGATCTCAGGTCGAGCCAATCGGCGATCTCCCACTTTGCCTTCACGTTGTGCCGCCAGGAATCGCGGCTGTTGCGCCCGATGACATCCTGAGATGTATCGAAGGATCCGATAGTGTCCGCCGTGGTCAGGGCGACGCCAGGCAAATCCTGATTCTGACGTTCGGCCGTGACGACGAACTCAAGATCATCGGCCGGGTCGACTTTTGCCTTCACCCGGATACCACGTTGGGAAAGGCCCTGTTCATCGCGGTTGTTTGTGGTGTTGAAGTACAGAGGGTCGCGCTCGTTGTGGAATGCCGCCAAGCGGACAGAGATTTTGTCGTTCACGGGCGTGTTGAGCGTAAGATCCTGGCGACGCCCGCCAAAACTGGAAAATTCGCCGGTTAGCTCCGCTTCGACCTCGTCGTGGGGATCGGTCGTTTGGATGTTGATGGCGCCGCCCACGGCGTTTCGGCCGAAAAGGGATCCTTGCGGCCCGAGCATCACATTGACCTGGTCCACGTCGAACAGTGGGAAATTGTTGTTGTTTCCCTGAATATAGTTATAGGCGCCATCGACGTAGATGCCGATCCCGGCGTCGGTGCTGGTGCTGTCAGTCGAATTACCGCGCAGGAAGATAATGACGTCGCCATTGGTCCTGGCGTCGACGACGGTATTGGGAACCCGGCGCGCTATATCCTCAATGCCGCCGGCGCGCGCCTCGCGGATCTCTAACCCGTCAAGGGCATAGACACTTCCCGGAATCGATTGGATTTCCTGGGCTTCCCGCTTGTTCGCTTCGACATAGATCGGGGCCAGATGCAACGCCGTATTCTCTGTCGCGCCGATGGCCGCGTCGACCAGACGGACAGTTTCGTCGTCTTCGAATCGGTAATCGAGCCCGGATCCTTTGAGGATTGTCCTTAGTGCTTCTTCCGCGGTCATTTGTCCGCGCGCGCCGGGGGACGTCTTGCCGGCCAACCTGTCGGATGCGAAGAGCGCTTGTAGCCCGGTTTGAGTGCTGAAATTCAGGATTGCTCTGTCCAACGGCTGGGCGGCGATATCGAACTCGAAAAGCTGCTGCGATTGCGCCAGTTGTTCCAAGCGCGGCGTCGCCGAGGGGATAGGGGTATCGGCGGGCGATGAATCGCCGCCGTTGGCGTTTCCTGCACAGGCAAGCGATAACAGGAGAGCCAGGGCGGTTCCTGTGGGGTTCTTGAGGCCCTTTGCCGGGCCGTTCGTTCTTAAAATCATGGCACCATCTCAACATGCGTTAAAACACTGACTGCGAATGCGACTTAGATGCAGCCGTATTTGTTTAGACGCGTGTAGGTGCTGGTTCGGTAAATTTTCTTGGGCCGTTACCGAAGAACTGAAATGCCGGGCACGATCTCCGAATGCGTTGCCCCGATCTCCCGGGCGATGCGTTCAATTGCATCGTCCAGGCGGTCTAATCGGAACATGCCGCTGAGTTCTTTGTTGGACAGGTCTTCGTTTGCGATAACCGTGTATCCGCCACGGTGGCGATTCAATTCCCGAATGACCTGGCCGACCGGCTGCCGGTCGAATAGCAATGCGCCGCGCCGCCAGGCCGTTGCGGCCGACAGGTCGGTCCGGGAAACCGCGGACCGCGTGCCGTCGGGATATGCAAAGATTACTTGACCGTCCGACACGGTATCGCCCGTCGCCACCCCGATGTCGGATGGGTCGGAGGATACCCGTACGCTGTGTTCCAGCACGATCACCGATGCTCCGCCGTCCTGTTGCTTGACAATGAAGCGCGTGCCAAGCGCGCGAACCCTTGTGCTTCCGAATTCGACAATGAAAGGGCGATCTTTGTCGGGCGCAACCGTAAAGACCGCTTCGCCGCCCAGTAGCTCCAGACGGCGGGCGTCTGCGCCGAAATCGACATCTATCGCAGACCGTGTGTTCAGGGAAACGGTACTGCCGTCGGACAAAGTTACTGTCCGATATTCGCCCGCACCCGTCATATGGTCGGCTGCGAGCAGTGCAACGGGATATTGGACATTGATATATGCAAAACCGAGCACGCTTGCGGCCATTGCAATACCGGCGGCAAGACGGCGTGCGACAGTGCTGCGATTGGACTTGCGGCGCTGGGCGGCTCTATCGATTGGCGGCCTTGGGTTGGAACTGGCTGTGCCGATCCCAATCGCCGCCTTTTCTGCGTCCAGTCCGGCCATTTGCCGCCATGTACTTTCGGCACGGCGGAAGGCTGCCTCGTTCTCGGGGGTCAGGGTGCGCCACGCGTCGAACTGGGCTTGGTCCATCGGGCCGTAGTCAGCCCCTCCGCGCCGGATTACCCAAGCCGCGGCTTCTTCCTCGATTATCTCTGCTCTTTCATCGGGATTTGTCACGTGATCTCAATCCAAACTTTCCACACCCGTTCGATACCTTTCGACTATAGGACGCGCCAGGACGGGGGTTCGGTAGTTATTTTTTCGGATCCCGGCGACGAAGCTGTGACATGGCATATGCCAAAGCCTGCGTCAGATGCTTTTGGACTGTGCTTTCCGAAACATTCATATGCTTCGCCACTTCACTGTAGGTTAGGCCCTTTATCCGGTGCAGGACGAATATGTCGCGCGTGCGCGGCGGCAGTTGTGAAACGGCATTCAGTAGAATGTCGAGGGTCTCCTTATCCGAGATGGCGGTTTCGGTCGTTGGAGTATGATCCGGGAATCTTGCGAGGTCTTCGACCGGGACCGGATCCGTTCGCTGCCGCTGAGCTTTCCGTTTATGGTCTTTGGCAAGATTTGCCGCAATCTTGAAGAGAAGCGCGCGTGCGTTATCGATGGGCGACGCGGGTTCGTAGCGCAGCAGGCGCGAGAATGTCTCTTGAGTGAGGTCCGCAGCCGTTTCCGTACATGCAACATGTCTGAAGAGAAACCGTTCAACTTCAGGTCCGTGGGATCGGAATAGGTGTCCGATATCCGATTGCCGCAAATCTCCACTCCCAGTGGGCTCTCAAACAGTGCCGGCCCGCCTTGCCGGTCGTTCGGTTGACCGTCAAAAACCCAGGTAAATCCGAACCTGCCGAGAATCAGGGCAGATTGGCAGACTCCGGCAATGGACCGATAAAGTGACCGCGTTCCTTCGCGCTGTTGTTCCAACAAGTCCGATGAATGCGGAATGCCTTGGCGGGACACGGTTGGAGCACCGTGTTCGACATCCATTGGAAATCACTTTCTCATGTGAAGATCGAACGCCGCACTTCGGGTACTTAGCCGTAAGACTAGGACAAACTCTATAGAGAGAGTGACTCGCATTCGCAATAAATTTCCGCCTGAATTACTCTTCCGAGCGCCCTTTGCTGTGCCGATCCCGTTCGTACCGGTTCCTGACAGGGAATGCCGGCAGCCAGGATTCCCGGCGGGCCGTCCAGGTTTCATAGGTGGGGGTGAGCTGGTCCGGCGCGTCGAGCGCGCCGAGATGCACTTCGATCTCGTCGCCGGTCCGCGCGAAGACGGACGACCCGCATTCGGGGCAAAAATGCCGTCCTTCATACGCGCGGGTTTCCCCGTCAATCCTGACCGAACTTTCGGGGAAGACGGCCGCCGCGTAGAACAAGGCGCCGTGATGCTTGCGGCAGTGAAGGCAATGACAAACACCTACCCTGTAAGGGTTGCCGGCCGCCACGATCCGGACCGCCCCACAGAGGCAGCCGCCGGTGACCTTTTCCATGATCGATTTCCTCCACGATGCGCCGTCCGGGCGGTTGCACCCGCGATGCGGCCTGCGCGGTTATAGCCCAGTCAGGTGCTTTGTGCCTAGGGAAGGCCGTGTTTGCGCCCTTGGCGGTCTTATCCGGGGCGTGTAGGACTTCAGCAATACGGTCGCGCGCGTGGAGACGGAGCCGCCAGTCATGGATTTCGAATGGATCGCCATCGCCCTGGGGGATATCGCCTGGATTTCCATGGCGTTTGTATTGGGGCTCGCCGCTCGCGCGCTGGGGCTGCCGCCGCTGGTGGGCTTCCTGGCGACCGGATTCCTGCTGAATGCCCAAGGCATCGCCAGTGGGGAGATGCTGCAGAAACTTTCCGATCTGGGCATTACCCTTCTGCTGTTCATCGTCGGGTTGAAACTGAACCTCAGAACCCTGATACGGCCGCAGGTCTGGGCGGTGACCAGCCTGCACTCGACGGCGGTGGTGGCGGTTTTCGGGTTGGCGATCTATGCGCTCGCCCTGATGAAATTGCCATTTCTGGACGGACTCGATTTCTGGCGCTCCCTGCTGATCGCCTTCGCCTTGAGTTTCTCCAGCACCGTTTTCGTGGTCAAAGCCCTGGAGGAACGGGGCGAAATGGCGGCCCTGCACGGGCGCATCGCCATCGGCATCCTGATCGTGCAGGACATCGCCGCGGTCGTCTTCCTGGCCTTTTCCATCGGTAAGCTCCCCACATTCTGGGCGGTCGGCGTCCTGCTGCTGATTCCCTTGCGGCCCCTGCTGCATCTGTTGCTGCAAAGAGTCGGGCATGGGGAGTTGCTGATCCTCTACGGTTTCCTGCTCGCCCTGGGCGGTGCGGAGGCGTTTGAACTGGTCGGGTTGAAGGGCGATCTGGGCGCGCTGATCCTGGGTGTGCTGATCGCCAGCAATCCGAAGGCCGATGAACTGGCCAAAGCCATGTTGGGGTTCAAGGACCTGTTTCTCCTGGGGTTCTTCCTATCCATCGGCCTGTCGGGGCAGCTCACGGCGGAGGCCGTCATCGCCGGTGCGCTGCTGACCCCGTTCATTGTCCTGAAGTCTGGTTTGTTCTTCGCCCTGTTGAGCCTGTTCCGGCTGCGGGCCAGGACCGCGCTGCTGGCGTCCATCAATCTGACGAACTACAGCGAATTCGGCCTGATCGTCATCGCCATCGGGGTGGCGAACGGCTGGATCGCGGCGGACTGGCTGATCGTCATGGCGATCTCGCTTTCGCTCTCCTTCGTCGTTGCGGCCAGGCTGAGCGCCGCCGGCCACCGGCTGTATGACGAACACCGTCCGCGCTGGAAACGCCTGCAGCGGGACAATCTGGTGGCCGAAGACAGGTTGCTCGACATTCAGGGCGCGCGGATCGCGATCATCGGCATGGGGGGCATCGGCACCGGTGCCTACGACAATATGCGGACCCAGTTCGGCGATGCGGTCGTTGGCGTGGACATCGATCCCGTCACGGTGCGGAATCAGCAGGAAACGGGCCGGCGGGTGCTGCGGGGGGATCCCAGCGACGCGGATTTCTGGGACCGGGTGCAGGCGACCGACGAGTTGGAAATGGTGATGCTGGCGCTGCCCATATTCGCCAGCAACATGGCGGTTCTGGAGCAGTTACGGGCGGCGTCCTTCGGCGGGAAGGTCGCCGTGACGGCCAAGTTCCAGGATGAGGTGGAGGCGCTGAAGGAAGCCGGCGCGACCACGGTCTTCAACGTCTATACCGAAGCGGGCGCGGGTTTCGCCGCCCATGTCATCGCGCGGCACGATCCGGACCGCGCGGAGGACGGGACCGGCCGTTTCTGAGGGTTGTTGCTCGGCGATACTTGGCGGCGGGCTCAGGCGGGTGTGGCGGCTGGGATGCTGCATTCCCCCTGGGCGCCGCTCAGCCTTCCTTCTCGGCGATATAGGCGCGGATCAGGGCGCGGTACCGGTCCCCGTCGAAACTTGGGAAATGGCCGCCATGGATCACGCGGACCGGAAGGTCGTAGATTCGTTTCATCTGCTCCAGATAGGTCGGGACGTCGTCGTCGATCAACGGACCATCATAGATCATGTCGCCGGAAAACAGAATGCCGGTGACCTTTTCCCACAGCATGATTTCACCGACCGAATGTCCGGGCGTGTGCAGGACCTCGAAGCTGCGGTCGCCCAGGTCGATAACATCCCCTTCGTCGATCAGACGCGTGGCCGGGGCCTGCTTCACCGCGTAGTCGGTCGATGCATAGGGAAGCGGCGGCAGCTTGGTGAAGATCTCGTCCGTCACATAATGATCCGCGAAGGTGTTGGCGCGGGTCGGCGTCGCCATGATGTCGGCCTCCGCCGGGTGGACCAGCCGTTCCTCGAACTCGTGATGACATCCGATGTGATCGAAATGGGTATGGCTGGCGACGGCGGTGCAGGTCTTCTCGGTCACCAGGGGGACGTGCTGACGCAGGCTGACGACGCCCATGCCGGAATCGACCAGCATGTCCTTGTCCCGGCCGCGCACGTGCCAGACATTGCAGCGATAGAATTCCTTGATGTAAGGCTCGCCGATATAGGTGACATCGTCATCCATACGCCTGGTTTCGTACCAGGCATCCGCAGAAACGCGTTCCATCTTTCCACCCTATCGCAACAGCAGGACCAGATCCGAGGGATCGACCGACAGCGGAACCGTGCTGCCGGGCTCGATGATTTCCTTTTGCGGCAACCGTACCTTGAACGGTTCGGCCATGGCGTCGAGCGCCGCGGAACATTGGTGGTGAGTCCCGAAGAAGCCGGTCTCCCTCACCGTCGCGACGCCGAGGGATTGCCCGGCGCCGTCGATCTTAAGATGTTCGGGCCTGACCGACAGGGTTACTTCGACGCCGGTCTCGGCCTCTCCCGGCACCTCGAAACGGCCCAGCGCCGTATCGACGGACGTGCGTCCGTCACGGGTCTGCGCGGCCTTGCCGGGGATGAAATTGCTCTCGCCCATGAAGTCGGCGGTAAAGCGGGATACGGGACGCAGATAGATCCGTTCCGGGTCTCCAAGATCCTCGATGAAACCATTGTTCATCACAACGATCCGGTCGGCGATCGCCATGGCTTCTTCCTGATCGTGGGTGACATGCACGAAGGTTGTGCCGACCCGCTTTTGAATCGCCTTCAACTCGTCCTGCATCTGGCGGCGAAGTTTCATGTCCAACGCGCCCAGGGGCTCGTCCAGCAGCAGCACCGCGGGCTCGACCGCCAACGCCCGGGCAAGGGCGATGCGCTGGCGCTGACCGCCGGACAGTTCGTGGATGCGCCGTTCGCCGAGATGGCCAAGGCCCACCATATCGAGGACGCGCGCCACCCGCGCCTGTTGTTCCTGCGCCGGCACGCGCCGCATTTTCAAACCGAAGGCGACGTTGCGCGCCACCGACATGTGCGGAAACAGGGCATAGTCCTGAAACACCGTCGCGGTCGGCCTTTTCGCCGGCGGGATGCCGGTCACGTTCCGTCCGTCGATCAGCACCTGACCGTGGGTCGGCTCCAGGAAGCCGCCGATCATGTTCAGCAAGGTCGTCTTGCCGCCGCCGGACGGGCCCAGCAGAACGACGAAATCGCCGCGTCCGATGGTGAGGTCGATGCCCGTCACGGCGACCTTCTCGCCGAACCGCATCTCGATATCCCTGAATTCGACGGCGGGGTGGGTCATGCTTTTTTCTTTCGGAACAGAACCAGGTCGAGGAGGAAGACGACCGCGACGGAGACGAGAAATACAAAACTGCCGACCGCGTTGGTCTTCGGGTTGAGGCCGGTCCGCAGCATGCTCCAGATTTCCACCGGCAGCGTGACGTCGAAGCGGGAAACCATGAAGGCGATGATGAATTCGTCCCAGGAGAAGGTGACCGACAGGAAGAAGGCGGCGAACAGCGCCGGCCAGAGCAGGGGAACGCTGATCAGCACGATCACCTCCCATTCGGTGGCGCCCAGGTCCCGCGCGGCGCGTTCCATATTGGCCTGATGCGCCCCCATCTGGCTGTAGAGGATCGCGAAGCAGAGCGGCAGGTTGATCACCACATGTCCGATCCCGATTGTCAGCAATGACTTGGGCACACCCAGCATGTTGAAGGTGATGAGCAGACCCATGGCGATGATCAGATAGCTGACCGTCAGCGGCGCGGTAAGCAGGCCCTGTAGAAAACCGGACAGTCTGATTTTATGCCGCGCCAGGGCATGGGCGGCGAGAAAGCCCAGGGTCACCGCCACGGCGGAAGAGGCGAAGGCCACGATGATCGAGTTGAACAGCGCGTCGGTCACCCGTCCGTCGCTCAGAAAGGCGGCGTACCATTTCAGGCTCGGCCCGTTGAAGGGCGGGATCGGGACCCGCGACTCCTGGAAGGAAAACAGCACCAGTACCGCCACGGGCAGAAAGATGAAGCCGTAGATCAGGGCGGCGTAGAGCCAGGCGGGAAGGGATCTGATCATCGCCGCTCCCTCACAACCGGTCCAGCTTCAGCCAGCGCGCGCAGGCCAGATAGACCATGCTGACCACGACCATCAGGATCATGGCGAGCGCCGAGGCGGTCGGGAAATCGGACCGGCGCTCGATCTGAAGCATGATGGTTTGCGGCAGCAGCAGTTCGCGCTTGCCGCCCAGGATCGCCGGCGTGATGTAGTCGCCGATGCAGAGCACGAAGGTCAAAAACGCCCCGACCATGATCCCCGGCAGGGTCAGCGGGAAGACAACGTGGATAAAGGTCCGGATCGGTCCCGCACCCAGATCCGCCGCCGCCTTGCGGTAGTTCTTCGGCAATTGCTTCAGGTTCGCATAGATCGTCAGCGTCAGCAGCATGACGAAGAAATGCACGAAACCGATAACCGTCGCCGACCGGCTGTTGGCGAAGGAGACCGGCGCGTCGGTCAGGCCTGTATCCAACAGGAAGTTGGAGATGATGCCGCCTTCGGACAGAACCAGAAGCCAGCTATAGGACCGCACGAGATAGGATGTCCAGAAGGGCAGGATCGCCATGATCAGGGCGATGCGCTGCCAGCGCTCGGGCACCTTCTCGGCAAGGATATAGGCGAAGGGATAGGCGAGCGCGATGCTGATCGCGGTGACCAGAACCGTCACCTCCAGCGAGTTTGTCAAGGACTGAAACAGGAAGGATTTGGCGAAAAACGCCTCGTAATTGCTCAACGAGATGTCGGTGATAAGCTTGTTGCCGACCCGATTCCACAAGCTGTAGACGGCCATGATCAACAACGGCAGCACGAAGAAGGCCGCCGTCCAGGCCAGGGCCGGGAAAAGAAAACCCCAGGCGCGCACCCTGTCGGAGGCGGGCCTGGGGAAAGATGATGACATGCGTCGTTCTCGTCGTTCGGTGCGGCGGGCCCGTCCGGGCCCATCCGGTTCTAGTGCTGCAGGAACTCAGTCCAGACGTCGAGCATCAGGCCGTCCAGCTCTGCATCGGGGATGAAATAACGGTGCGAATTGGCCTGAAAACCGGCCTGCTCGTCCCAGCGCAACGCGGCGCGCTGCTGGTCGGTCAGATGATCCTTGGCCGCTGAATTCGCCGGCATGCCCCAGAAGCAGGAAGAGGTCGCAAGGCGCGCCTGGCCTTCCGGGCTCATGATGTATTTCACGAACTCAATCGCCAGGTCTTTCTTTTCCGAGGAGTCGAAAACGGCGATTGACTGGCTCCACAACATACCGCCTTGATCCGGCAGGACCCAATCCAACTCGGGCTGCTCGGCGGACAGCACGGAAACCGCCCATTCGCCCCCGCCGATCAGGATGTCCGCCTCGCCCACGGCAAGCGCGGTGGAGGAGGCGACGACATCGCCGACCATCACCGAGTTATCCTTCAGCTTGAACAGCTCTTCGCGCATCTGCGGCAGGACGTCGGCGGTGATTTCCGACGGCTTGATGCCCATCTTCAGCGCGACAAGGTTCATCAAGGGGATGTAGTAGTCGTAGACGGCGATCCGCCCCTTGTATTTGTCCGACCACAGCATATCGATGTTCCGCATGTCCGCGGGATCGACTTTCTCCTTGTTATAGCTGATCACGTTGTAGCCGAACTTCTCCATGATCGCGTACATCTTGCCGTCTTTGAAGGTCATGTCGCGCATCTGAACGGCGTCGAAGATGCTGTCCATCGGCAGTTGATCCTGCGGCAGTTCGGCCAGCAGACCGGAGGCGACGACCCCCGGGACATCGACGCCGTCGACCACGAAGACATCCCAGTCGCCGGGACGCGACTGTTCGATGATCGCCAGGGCCGCGCCGGTGCCTTCATATTCCTTCAGGTTGACCTTGACGCCGTGTTTCTGTTCGAACGGCTCTATCAACGCGGGGTCGGTGTGGTCGCACCAGACCAGGGCGTTCAGTTCCTCGGCCTTGGCCGCGCCGCCGGACCAGGCCATCGCGACGGCCAGGGGTGCGGCAAGCGCCAGACACCGGAACCTATTTCCAAAAGTCACTTTCATCTCAATCTCCCAAGTTCATCCTGCTATGACCCCTTCCGCTTATTTTTGCTGCGTTCAGCGAATTGGAGCCAATCCCCTACCGAATTCGATGCCTCAACCTTCATTCATGAGTCAATGAAAAACTTGAACGCGTTCATGTTTTCGCTAGATTGGGGAGAAACAGCGCAAAAATGCGCATGAAAACGGGTGGGCAAGGAAGGCCGGTCTTGGCTGGATTGAGAGAGCGGCAAAAAGCCGACCGGAAGCGGCGCATCATTGCGGCGGCGGAAGTGCAGTTCCGCGAGCGCGGCTATGAAAGCACGAAGATCGAAAGCGTGGCCGCGGCGGCGGGCGTGTCGGTCGGCACTGTCTACAATTATGTGGAAAACAAGTCCGACCTTTTGATGATCCTGGTGACGGAGCATATCGACTTTGTCACCGCGGAGATCGACGATCTGATCAAGGCGCGGCCCACGGATCTGGTCGAGGCCGTCTCCAGCGTGTTCTTCGCGATGACCCGGCATTCGTTGGAACATCTTGGCCGGGAAAACTGGCGGCACCTCTTCGGTCTGTCCATCGCCCACAGGGAGACAGCGGTCGGCAAGGACTTTTCCCGGTATAACCTGATGCTGCGCGACCGGATCGTCAGCTTGTTGCGGGCCCTGCAGGATGACGGCGTACTGGCGCCGGACTGCGACCCGGAAGCGCTGGGCAACATCCTGTTCCGCCTGGAGACGATGCACTATATCGAACTGGCGTCCGCGGATGCGGTCACCTATGCGCAATACAGGGATCGTCTGCTGGCGGATTTGCGCATAATCCTCGCACCCTTTGGGTAGAGGGGAGTTTTCCCGAAAAAAAAAGCCCGTCTCGAAAGACGGGCTTGAGGTCCGGAAGGTTGGAGTCTGCACAGGGTCAAGCCTTGCCCTTCCAGGGAACCAACCAGTTTTCGGCGCGGCGCATCAGGATGTCGATGCCGTAACCGATGATTCCGATCAGGATGATGCCCATCATCACAATATCGGTGTTTTGGAATTTCGACGCCGCGATGATCATCTTGCCCGCGCCCTTTTCGGCGGCGACCAGTTCGGCCGCGACCACGGTGCCCCAGCAAACGCCCATCGCCACCCGTGCGCCGGTAAAGATCTCCGGCAATGAGTTCGGCACGATCACCCGCGTCAGGACCTGATACTTGGATGCGCCCAGCGAATAGGCCGCATGCACCTTGGAGATATTGACGCCGGAGACGCCGGCCCTTGCCGCGATGGTCATGATCCACAGGGCGGCGAGGAACAGCAGCGAAATCTTGCCCGTCTCCCATATGCCGAACCAGATGATGACCAGTGGAATCAGGGCCAGTGGAGGTACGGGGCGCATGAATTCCACAATCGGATCGAACCAGCCCCGGAACCAACTGGACAGCCCCATCGCATAGCCGAGCGGAATACCCACAAGGCTGCCCAGTGCGAAACCGACAACCACACGGAACAGGGACCAGCCCAGATTCTCCATCAGGGTGACATTCTGATAACCCTGGTCCGCAATCTCGACCAACCGGCCCCAGACGGCCTCCGGCGCGGGCAGCCAGATCGGCTCCATCTGCCAGCCCTTGTCGGGTTCGAAAACAAGGCTTCCCTTGCCGGTCATCCGCACAATCCCGTTCGGCACGGGGACTTCGGCCAAGGGTTCGATGGCCTGGCCTTCGACGCTGATAACGGTGTAACCGTCTTCTTTTCCGCCGTCGTCGTTGTTCTGCACTTTCGTCGGATTACTGCTGCGCCAGGCTCCGACCTTGATCGCGTCGTCCTTGGCGAAGCCGGTATTGCCGGCTTCCGGGATTTCCGGATCTTCGACGAAATCTCCGACCTTATGCACCCGGACATAGACCGTGCCATCGTCGGTTTGGTTCGCCGCATTGCGCGCCTGATAGGTGAAACTGGTTTCCCCGATGAAGGGGCCCGGTGCATGGATCGGCGCCAGGGCCGATCCCGTAAAGGCGCCCCAGATCAGGAAAATCGCAATCACCGAGATTACCGAGGCGGTTCTGTTCGCACTGATCGCACTTTCGTCCCCGAAGGTGACGGTCTTCAAGCTGGTAAAGTCGGTCGCCTTCGCTGCGAACTTGTGCACCTGGGTATAGATCGCCATGGCGGCGATGAAGATGACGATATAGATGATCAGGATTGTCATTGCGATTCCTCCTGACGGCCCATGATTTCCTCTTCCATATCCCAAATCATGGAAAGGATCTCTTCGCGTCTTTCGTTGAACTCCGGATGTTTCTTCACCTGACGCAGGTCCGCACCGACGCCCATCTCCGCGAAGGGCAGGCGGTATTCCTTATGAATGCGGCCAGGGCGCGGGGCCATGACGACCAGCCGTTCGCCCAGCAACAGGGCTTCCTCCACCGAGTGGGTGATCAGGATGATGGTCTTCCCCGTTTCCTTCCAAAGCTCCAGGACAAGTCCCTGCATCTTTTCGCGGGTCAGGGCGTCCAGCGCGCCAAGCGGTTCGTCCATCAGAATGACGTCCGGTTCGTTGGCCAGGCAGCGGGCCAGTGCGACGCGCTGCTGCATACCGCCCGACAGTTCATAGACGGCTTTTTCCTTGAACGCGCCAAGGCCGACCGTATCAAGAAGGTGATCCACGATCTCGTCGGTTTCCTTCTTCGGCATACCCTTCATGGACGGGCCGAAGGCGACGTTCTTGCGCACGCTCATCCATTCGAACAGAGCGCCCTTCTGGAACACCATGCCGCGTTCCGGCGCGGGTCCCGTCACATCGTGGTGGTTAAGCCGGACGCGCCCTTCCGTAGGGGCCAGGAACCCGGCCACAATATTCAGCAAGGTGGTCTTGCCGCATCCTGACGGTCCAAGGACCGACATCAGTTCGCCTTCTTTCAGGTCCAAACTTACATTTTTAAGCGCCTGAACGGCTTCTCCATTCGGCAGGTCGAAGCGCATGGAGATATCGTCGATTGCTAATCCCGTCACGGCCCCCTCCAAAGTCGTTTGAGAAACAAGGAAAGGCGGCCCGGTCGGTAACCGGGCCGCTTCCACAAGAGGTCGTCCAATTTTTGAACGAGCCCGCGGCCCTTACATCTTGGCTGCAGCCGCCAGATAGCTGGCGTCCACGGCACTGTCGTAGGACGGACGGGCCTTGTCGATCGTACCCTGCTCGACAAAGAAGTCGGCGACTTCTTTCAGGAACTTCTGCGTCCCGCCGCCGAGCCATTTGCCGCTCAACTGTTCTTCCACGGTCGGGAAAGCAAAGCCCTTCAGGGTCGCGGCCGTCGCATCGACATCCATGCCGGCGGCTTTCGCGATCACCGGCATCATGGCGCCGGACTCGCCTGCGGCGAATTTGGCGTTCATGTCAGCCGTGACTTTCAGGAATTTGGCCAGCAGTTCCGGGTTTTCCTTCGCCCAGGCGGTCGGAACCGTTGTGGCGTCGAAGACCTGAATGCCCAACTCTTCTTTTTCCGCGCCGGTCAGCAAGGTGTTTCCATGCTCCTTCATCCGCCGCAGGGCGCCGCCCCAGCCGCAGACCATGTCCAGATTGCCGTTGGCGAAGGCCGCCGCGCCATCCGGCGGGGCCATATCGACGACCTTCATGGTCGACACATTCACGCCGAAGTGATCCATCTGCTTCAGGAATCCATAATGCGCGGCTGTTCCCAGCGGCACACCGACTTCCTTGCCTTCCAGTTCCTTGGCGTTGGACTTGTCGATTTCCAGGGCCGAGCGCACGACGCAGTTATCGTTCTCCGAATAGGAGACCGCCACGTCGACCACTTGCAGGTCCTGCCCCGCGGACGTCGCGACGACGAACGGCGGGATACCCTGACTGAACGAGATTTGAACGTCGCCGGACGCCATGGCCGCGGACATCGCGGTTCCCGCGTCGAACGAACGCCAGTTGATCTTAACGCCCAGTTCCTTTTCGTAGATTTCCTGCGCCTGGGCGAACTGGTTCGGCGTCGGCCATTCCAGGAAGTACGCCACGGTCAGTTCATCTTGTGCGTTGGCTGCGCTGAACCCCATGCCGACGGACAAAGCCGCGCCAGCTGCCAGAACTCTTAGAGATTTTTTCATTGCTTTGAAGCCTCCTTATATCTCCAACCTGTACAATAACGATGCTAGCCCCGGATTTCTGCGATCCGGTAGTGCCAGATGGGCAAAGCCCACGGGACTGAAACCACCCGCCATCCGCCGGGTACGGCTTTAAGCGGGACACTCGATCTGCTCCGTAAACCGGGCGCATTGGGGTTGCGTATCATTGCGCGCTGCATGCTATTTTTGGTTTTATTCAGCCGCAGGCGCCTGTGCTGCGAACGGTCCCCCAACTTGCTCGGATGCGGTCTCGGCAAGTAACTTGATACCACTTTCGATACGGTCATCTGAAATGGAGGAGAAGCCAAGTCGAAAAAACTGACGGTGTTCTTCAGGATTGCTGAAGAAAATGTCGCCCGGTTCGACAAGGACGCCCCGCTCCATCGCCATCGCCGCCAAGCGGCGCGCATCGAACCCGTCCGGTCCGCGCACCCAAAAGGAGGTGCCGCCGAAGACCGGCACCTGCGACCAGCCGGGGAAATGATCCGCCAACGCTATTCCCAAGGTTTCCCAGCGCTTCAGATAGGCGCGGTGCAGCCGGTTGATCAGGGCGTCATGCCCGCCCAGCGAGAGGAACAGGGCGACCACGCGCTGGTTGTTGCCGGGCGGATGCCGCAGCATCAGGCGTCTCAGCGCCCGCAGTTCCCGGATCAGTTCCGCATCGCCGACGATGAAGCCCATGCGCAGGCCTGGCATCAATGATTTCGACAAACTGCCCACATGGATGACCCGCCCGGAGCGGTCCAGCGACTTCAGGGCCGGGGTCGGTTCGCCGCGGTAGTTGGTCTCGTACTCGTAATCGTCCTCGATAATCAGCGCGTCGTTTTCGCCCGCCCATGTCAGCAAGGCCCGACGCCGGGCCAGACTCATCGTCTCGTTGGTCGGATACTGATGGCTGGGGGTCACGAAGACCAGGTCCGCATCGCCCAGCATATCCGTGCGAATGCCTTCGCCGTCCACCGGCGTCGGGGACAGGTGCGGCGTCCGCAGCCGCAGCATATTGCGGATGTCCGGATAGCCCGGATCCTCGATCGCCACACGCGTGCTGTCCCGGACCAGCATATGGGCGATCAGGAACAGTGCGTTCTGCGCCCCCATGGTGATCAGAACCTCGTCCGGCGTCGCCTTGACGCCGCGCCGCATCAGAACTTTCTGAAGGATCTGTTCGACCAGCATCGGATCGTCGGCCGCGAACCGGTCATCGGTCCAGGCGTCCAGCCATTTCAGGCTCATCGACTGGCGCATGCAGTCCCGCCAGGCGCCGATGGGAAACAGCGTCGGGTCGACTTGCCCATACAGGAACGGATAGGGATAGTCGTGCCAGTTCAAGGGTTTCGAGATGTTGGCCTGGGTGCTTGGATGCAGGCGCAGCTTTCTGCTCCAATCGACCGGATTGGCCGGTTCCGGCGGCGGCGCTTCCTCTGCGGGAACGTCTGCAAGGCCGACCCCGGCATCCTCGGCCACATAGAAGCCCGACCGCTCCCGGGCCACCAGGAAGCCGTCCGCGGCAAGCGCCTGATAGGCCAGCATGACCGTGTTGCGCGATACCGTCAGGCGGCGCGCCATGGCGCGGGTCGACGGGACCGGCGCGCCCGGCGCCAACTGTCCGGCCAGCATGGCCGACACCAACATTTCCCGAATCTGCGCCTGCAGCGTTTTCGATGTGTCCCGTTCGACATGGAACAGGCTGTACCGCATGGTCTGGCACCTCGCACAATCAGGCCGGCACCTTTTCGCCAAGCCCTCGCACAGCTTCCAGCACTCTGGCCCTATTATCAAGCTAAACTGGTTCTATTAGCGGTGACTGGTCTCGCCCATAGTCGCCGCAATGGCCATGGGGCCGCCTTCACAAACAGGGGATCGCCACGATGAACATGCTCGCAAAACCGCTTGAGCGATTTGCAACCAATTCCTTGGAACAGCAGTGGATGCCGTTCACGGCGAACCGGGAGTTCAAGAACGCGCCGCGCCTGGTGACTAAAAGCGAGGGCATGTATCTCTGGAACCAGAACGGCGACCGGCTGATCGACGCCTGTTCCGGCCTGTTCAACGTGGCCGCCGGACATGGACGCAAGGAGATCGCGGACGCGGTCTATGCGCAGATGGTGCAGAACGACTACGCCTCGCCGTTCCAGACCAGCCACCCAACAGCCTTCGCCTTCGCCGCGAAACTGACCCAGATCCTGCCGGAACCCTTCAACCACGTATTCTTCACGAATTCGGGGTCGGAGTCGATCGACACCGCGCTGAAAATGGCGATGGCCTATCACCGGGCCCGCGGCGACGGACAGCGGATCCGCTTCGTTTCGCGCGAGCGCGCCTATCACGGCGTGAATATGGGGGGTGTCTCCCTGTCGGGCATGGTGAAGAACCGCGAGACATTCCCGGTCGTGATGCCGAACATCGTCATGATGCGCCACACCTGGAGCGATGATGAACTGTTCGTGCGCGGGCAGCCTGTCAACGGTGCGGAACTGGCGAACGACCTGCAGCGCCATTGCGAAACCTATGGCGGATCGACCATCGCGGCTGTCTTTGTGGAGCCGGTCGCCGGCTCCACCGGCACGCTGGTGCCGCCGGCCGGATATCTGGAGCGCTTGCGCGAAATTTGCGATCAGCACGGCATCCTGCTGGTGTTCGATGAAGTGATCACCGGGTTCGGGCGGCTGGGTGCGCCCTTCGCGTCGCAGAAGTTCGGCGTGATGCCCGACATCATCACAATGGCCAAGGCGCTGACCAACGGCTCGATCCCGATGGGGGCCGTGGCCGCCAGCGACGAGATTTACGAAACCGTCACCGGGGCCGCACCGGAAAACGCCATCGAGTTTTTCCATGGCTATACCTATTCCGGCCATCCGGCCGCCTGTGCCGCCGGTCTCGCCACCCTGCAGATCTATGAGGACGAGGGCCTGTTCGACCGCGCGGCGGAGATGTCCGATTATTTCCTGGATGCGATCTGGTCGCTGAAGGATCTGCCCATCGTGAAGGACCTGCGCGGCATCGGCATGATGGCCGGTGTTGAAGTGCATCCGGAGCCCGGCAAACCAGGCATTCGCGGCAATGCACTGCAGGGCAAGCTGTTCTGGAACGGCGCGCACTGCAAGTTCACCGGCGACACGGCCATCGTGGCTCCGTCGCTGATCGCGGAAAAATCCCACATCGACGAAATCGTCGATGCGTTCCGGCGCACCTTGTCGGACGTTTAGGATCAGGCGTTTAGGATTTTCCGGCAGGAGGCGGCGATCACCGCCTCCTCGTTGGTGGGAATGACATAGGCGGGCGGTCTCTTCGTTGCTTCGGTGATGCAGAGGCCGCCCGTTTCATTTGCCGCCTTGTCCAGGGCGCAGCCCAACCAGGCGCATCCTTCGACAACCGCCGCTCGGATGGGGGCGGCGTTTTCGCCGATGCCCGCGGTGAAGACCAGGGCGTCGATCCCGCCGATCTCCGCCGCCATCGCGCCGATCTCCCGCACGATGCGCCGCACATAGACCTCCACCGCCAGCTTCGCCGCCGGATCGCCGCTGGCCAACAGGGTTCGCATGTCGTTGGACAGTCCCGACAGGCCCTTCAACCCGCTCTCTTTGAACAGGGTCTGACGGACCTGTTCCGGGCTCATACCCAGTTCCTCGAACAGGAACAGGATGGCTCCGGGGTCGGTCAGTCCGGGCCGTTCGCCCATCACCAACCCGTCGAGCGGGGTGAAGCCCATGGTCGTCGCCCGGCTTTCGCCCGCGACCAGACCGCAGAGGCTGGCCCCATTGCCCAGATGCGCGACCACGGTGCGGCCCGCGGCCGCTGTGGAATCGATTTCCGGCAGCCGGTTGGCGATCCACTGATAGGACTGGCCGTGGAAGCCGTACCGCCGCACCCCCTTGTCCCGAATTTCGGCGGGCAGAGCCAGGGTCCGCGCCGCTTCCGGAATCGTTGCGTGGAACGCGGTATCGAAGCAGGCAACCTGCGTCATGTCCGGCCACAGGCTGCGGACGGCCTGAATGGCGGCGATATTGTGCGGTTGGTGGGTGCGCGCCAGGGGGATTAAATCCCGCAGCGCGTCAAGGGTGGCGTCGTCAACCGGAACCGGCTTTCCGAAACGGTCGCCCCCATGCACCACCCGGTGCCCGGCGACGCCGATCCGCAAACCCGAAAGGGCTTCCAACTGCGGAAGCAGCCAGGCCAAGGCGGTTTCGTGGCTGTCCCCGGCGCCGCCGGGCAGGGGGGGCAGCGGCAGCCGTTCGCCCGCCGCGTCCTTGGCCGTCACGCCGGCATCCGCGCCGATCCGGTCGACCTGCGCGGTCAGGGCCGCGGCGTCTCCCCCGTCCAGGGGAAAGACCGCGGCCTTGATGCTGGACGACCCCGCATTGACGACCAGGATGCCGCCGCCGGTCATCGGCCTAACCGCCGAGCGGCCGCCGTTACGCGACGCCGGCTTGGGGCCGCATGTCCGCCGGGTCGATGCCGGCGACTTGTACCGGCGCTTTCATAGCGTCGCGGCGGAAGGGCTCGCCCAGTTCCTGGTTCAGAACGACCTCGATGAAGACCGTCTCATTGCGGTTCATTTGGCCGTCGATGGCGTCCTTCAGGGCGTCGGTCAGTTCCTGCATGCTGCGCACCTGCACGCCTTTCAGACCGCAGGCATCGGCAACCTTGGCGTATTCGACGCCTAGATTCAGTTCGGTGCCGACAAAGTTGTCGTCGAACCACAGGGTGGTGTTCCGCTTTTCCGCGCCCCACTGATAGTTCCGGAAGATCACCATGGTGATCGGCGGCCAGTCGTTCCGCCCGCAGGAGGTCATTTCGTTCATTGAAATGCCGAACGCGCCGTCGCCGGCGAAGCCGACGACCGGGGTGTCCGGGCAGCCGATCTTCGCGCCGAGGATCGAGGGCAGGCCATAGCCGCACGGTCCGAACAGGCCGGGGGCGAGGTATTTCCGCCCCTGTTCGAAACTGGGATAGGCGTTGCCGATGGCGCAGTTGTTGCCGATGTCGGAAGAGATGATCGCTTCCTTGGGCAGGGCCGCCTGGATGGCGCGCCAGGCCATGCGCGGGCTCATCCGTTCCGGCTCGCGGTTGCGCGCGCGTTCGTTCCAGGTGGTGCCCGGGTCGTCGTCCTCGTGATCCATGCTGCTCAGCGTTTGCAGCCAGGCCGACTTGGTCTGATGGACCAGGGCCTCGCGCTCGGCCCGTCCCGCGTCGCCCGCGGTGGCGGACAGTTTGCCCAGGATCTGTTCGGCGACCATTTTCGCGTCGCCCTGGATGCCGACGGAAACCTTCTTGGTCAGGCCGATCCGGTCGGCGTTGATATCGACCTGGATCACCTTGGCGTCCTTCGGCCAATAGTCGATGCCGTAGCCGGGCAGGGTGGAGAAGGGATTCAGGCGGGTGCCCAGGGCCAGGACCACGTCGGCCTTGGAAATGATCTCCATCGCCGCCTTCGAACCGTTATAGCCCAGCGGGCCGCAGCTCAGCGGGTGGCTGCCCGGGAAGGCGTCATTATGCTGGTAGTTGCAGCAGACCGGCGCGGAAAGCCGTTCGGCCAGGGCCGCGGAAGAGGGAATGGCCCCCGACAGCACCACGCCGGCGCCGTTCAGGATGACCGGGAATTTCGCTTCGGACAGCAGCTTGGCCGCATCGGCGATGCCTTGCTGGCCGCCCGGGGAGCGTTCGATATTAACGACCTGGGGCAGGTCGATATCGATCACCTGGGTCCAGTAGTCGCGCGGCACGTTGATCTGCGCCGGGGCGGATCCGCGCCAGGATTTCTCGATCACCCGGTTCAGGACTTCGGCCATGCGCGACGGGTCGCGCACTTCTTCCTGATAGCAGACCATGTCCTTGAAAAGCGCCATCTGTTCGACTTCCTGGAAACCGCCCTGGCCGATCGTCTTATTCGCCGCCTGCGGCGTGACCAGAAGCATCGGCGTGTGGTTCCAATAGGCGGTCTTGATCGGCGTGACGAAGTTGGTGATGCCGGGGCCGTTCTGCGCGACCGCCATCGCCATCTTGCCGGTGGACCGGGTGTAGCCGTCAGCGGACATGCCCGCATTGCATTCGTGCGCGCAGTCCCAGAACTTGATTCCGGCCTGGGGGAAAAGGTCGGAAATCGGCATCATCGCCGACCCGATGATCCCGAACGCATGTTCGATCCCATGCATCTGCAGGACTTTGATGAAAGCTTCCTCGGTGGTCATTTTCATGGATTTTCTCCCTCCGCGACGCCCTGGTCGGGACGTGGTTGATCGGACGCCCAGGCGTCTGTGTTCCGACACAGGTTGTAGTATGGCGGACGTGCGGGGGCTTAGGGCCAGTTGAAGCCAATCTTCCGTGGGGCTGGTACTATTCCATGCGGGGATGGGCAGAAACAAAAAAACCCTCGCAAGGAGGGCTTTCTCGTTGGCTGGGGTGGCTGGATTCGAACCAGCGCATGGCGGTACCAAAAACCGCTGCCTTACCGCTTGGCTACACCCCATCGATGGCGCGCAATCTAGGGATTTCGATCCGGTCCGGCAAGAGGGTCGCACGCAAAATCGCCCGGCTGTTCCACATCTATTTTCCGTCTGTTCGAAACTTTCATCCGCCCGGATAGAAAGCGCCGAACGGAAGCCCGTCCTCCGCCGGACGGGTTCCGCAGCGTGCTTCCAACACGTCAAGGATCGCGGGCAGGTCCCCGTCCTGTACGCCGAGCAGGAAGGACCCGCCAGGCGCGAAGCGCATGCTGGGACCGTCATGGCATTTGTTCAGACAGTGGATGCGTTCGACCGCAACGTCGATCCGCCGCGCCCGAACGCCGGCCTCCAGCGCTTCAGCCAGCCGTTCCGAGCCCCGCCCCCCGCAACAGGGCTTGTTCGATCCGCTGATCGGATTGACGCAGACCAGGAGCTTTGCCGGTTTACCGCCCCCGCCGTCGAGCTTGCGCATCACCGCACCCGTGGCGTTCAGACCAGGGAAGGCATGGCCAGGCCGGTCGCCTGACGCCACCAATGATCCGGGGCGTCAAGGTCGGCGGCCGCCTTCTCAGCCGCGGCGGGGCTGTCGAACAGGCCGAAACAGGTCGCGCCGCTGCCGGACATCCGCGCCAGCCTGCAGCCCGGCGTATGGTCCAACGCGTAGAGGACGTCTTCCACCGCCGGGCACAGTTTGATCGCCGCCCCGGTCAGATCGTTGGCGCGGTCTTCCAGAAAACGGGCCAACTTCGGCACGGTATCGATATCCGCGTCCGGTTCGGCCGTGTTCGGAGAGAAGCCCCCGGTTCGCGCCTTGAAGACCGAGGGGGTCGATAGTTTCACGCCCGGATTGACCAGCAGGACCCCGGCTTCGGGTAAGGTCGGGGAGGCGATCAGGTCCTGGCCGATGCCCGATGCGAAGGAAGGCCTGCGATAGAGGCAGGCCGGCACGTCCGCGCCCAACGGTTTGCCGATGGTCAGCAGGTCCACTTTCTTGCCGGTGTCCAGACGCCAGAGCCGGCTTGCGGCCCACATGGCCGCCGCCGCGTCCGCCGATCCTCCGCCCACACCCGCCGCCAGCGGAATGCGCTTGGAAAGCGTGATATGCGCGGATGTGATTTCCCCGGCGTCGTGGCGCAGCGCATTCACCGCGCGGGTGACCAGATTGTCCTCGCCCTGCGGCAGTTCATCGGCGAACGGGCCGTTGGCGGAAATCCGCAGCGTGTCGGACGGTTCCGCCGAAATCTCGTCGCCGAAGCCGGTAAAAGCGATCAGCGTATCGACCTCGTGATAGCCGTCTTCGCGTCTGCCGGTGACGTGCAGATACAGATTGATCTTCACCGGCGCATGAACCGTCACACGCGTCATACCCTGCCCCCAATTTTACTCGCGCCGCCGCGATGGCGGCGCGCATCCCGTCAGTTCGCGATCGGAATCACTTCCGGCGCCGGCATGCCGTTATGCAGCTTCTCGCGGATGGTCGGGATCAAATGCTCTTCCGGATCTAAATTCAAGGCCCGATCCCATTGGAACCGCGCTTCGTTGCGGCGTCCCACCTGCCAATAGGCGTCCCCCAGATGATCGTTGATCACGGGGTCCTGCGGGCGCAGTTGGACGGCACGTTCAAGATGTCCGACCGCTTCCTCGTACTGGCCGATGCGGAACAGCACCCAGCCCAGGCTGTCGACGATATAGCCGTCGCCCTGGCGCTGATCGACCGCCTTGCGGATCATTTCCTTGGCCAAGGTGATATTCTGGCCCTGTTCGACCCAGGAATAGCCGAGATAGTTCAGCACGAACGGATCGTCCGGCTTCAGTTCCAGGGCCTTCAGAAAATCCGCTTCCGCGTTGGGCCACTGTTTCGACCGTTCATAGGCAATCCCGCGATTGTAGTACAACAGCCAATGGCGGCGCTGCGGATCGTTCTCCACCCGGGCGATTGCGCGGTTATAGATCTCCACTTCCCGAAGGTATTCCTTGTCGGCCCGCATCATGTAGCCGATTTTCACCAGCGGGTCGGTGCTGTCCGGCCTCTCCACCGCCATCGCTTCCAGCAGGTTGATGGCTTCGGCGTCCCGTTCCAGGTCGATCAGATTGTCCGCGACGGCCAGACGGGCGTCCCAGTCGTAGCTGCTGTCCTTGCCGATCTGCTTCAGTGTCGCTATCGCCTCTTCATGCCGTTCCCGGTCTTCCAGGATGGTGCCGACCAGCAGCAGCGGTAGATCCAGACCCGGGTCCAGCAAGGATGCGATCCGGCCATAGACCAGGGCGACATCGTCGGACTGCTGACGGACGCCGGAGGCGAGGTGATAGAATCCGTCCGCCACGCCCTGGGCCGGTGTCGCCAGCGGCGCGGGCGCTTCGCCGGCGCGCAAGGCGGAAAGATCCCGGCCGACGATGTCGGTGAGCGGGTGTTTCTCCAGATAGGCCGTCAGCACGGCTTCCGCCTGGGTGTCGTCGCCTTTCAGCCGGTGGATTTGCGCCACGGTCCGAACCAGGCGCACCGGGGCGTTTTGCAGTTCGCCGACTTCTTCCAGAAGCGTTTCCAGCGCGGCGTCGTGTTGCCCCGCACGGGCCAGGATCAACCCCTCGTGCAGGACGCGAAGCCGCGTGAACCCACCGTTGTCGGAAAGTTCCTGAAGCGCCGCCACGGCGGCTTCCGTATTGCCCGCGCCCGCTTCGGACCAGGCTTTCATCATCGGCGTCGCATAGCGCGCCAACCCCGAAACCGGGATACGCCCGGCGTTGCGCAGCGCGCTTTCCCAGTTTTCGTTACGGATATCCGCGGCGGTTATGGTCACAAGTGCGGTAGAGACCGGCTGCAGGGCCGTGTCGGAAATCAGATGCGCAAGTTCTTCCGCCCGGGCGAAATTCCCCGCCCGAAGGTGCGACAGGAAGGCGCGCTGCTGCATGGTGAAATCGCCGGGCCGGTCTTCCAGCAGGCGATCCAGAAGCGTGGCCGCCGTGTTATAGTCGCTGTTCTGTTCCGCGAACCGTCCGGCAAGGTAGGCGCCGGCGTGAGACCGGGCTTCGACCGAAGCGGGGGCGACCGCCTCTTCCGCGGTTGCCGGCGCGAAACCCAGCGCAACCAGTCCTGCCGCCACCGCCGCCAACCGCATCCCGGAAAAATTCAAGCGCATGATATCTCCAAACGAAAATGACCCGTCTCAGCTATGTAAGAACGTGCGAAGTGTAAACCAACGATGGCGCACACGCCAACGACCGATCGCCCGGCCCCCTGGACCGGAACCACGGATGCTTAAAGACACTGGCGTCGGGCTGCTGTATTTTTCGTCACAGGAAGCGGTTCCTTTCCGGTGTGCTTGCTTGTTGACCGTGCGAGGCGGCAACACTTGTTTCGGAAGCAACTGAAAAGGATGAGAGCATGGCCGACGGCAATGAAACCCTATCCGACGCCGCCGCGGCGCCGATCAGCGACATCGCCTTCACGCCGGCAGTCAAGCGGCAGCAGGAAAAGCGCGGTTCACGGGACCGCTATGCCGGCATGGAAGGCGACGGCGGGTGGCGGAACGAGGTTAGCGAGGATTTGAAAGGGTTTATCGAAAGCCGGGTGTCCTTCTACCTGGCCACCGCAAACAGCGCCGGACAGCCTTATATTCAGCACCGCGGCGGCCCGCCCGGCTTTCTGAAGGTGCTGGACGACCGTACCCTGGCCTTCGCCGATTTCGCCGGAAACCGGCAGTATATCTCCACCGGAAATCTCAGCGAGAATGACAAGGTCTTCCTGTTCCTGATGGATTACGCCAGCCGTCAACGGGTAAAGATCTGGGGGGTTGCGACCGTCGTGGAAGACGACCCCGAACTGCTGGAGAAACTGATGCCGCCGGACTACCGCGCCCGGCCGGAACGCGCGGTTGTGATCAAGGTTGAAGCCTGGGATCCGAATTGCCCCCAGCATATCCCGGCGATGTATCCTGAACCCCAGGTCGCGGCGGCCATTCAGAAGCTTCAGGGACGGATCGCGGCGCTGGAGGCCGAATTGGCGGCGGCGCGCGCGGACGGTTGAGCCCGGCCGGAAGACGCACGCCCCAATGCGCGCCCGGCAGGACAAGCCGAACGGCCTGCTGTAAACTGTACGGGAAACCGTACGGGATGACTGTGGGAAGGGCGGGCGTCCGGGATTTCGGGCGGACGTCGAATGCCGCGCCGTTCTTCGGTCGGAGCGATACAAATCCGCCGCCGGTGCGTATACCGGAAAAACAGTTGGAGTGAGTGCGATCTTGGCCGTTCGAATAATCGTGCCGTTATTTGTGCTGATCGTGGCCGGGGCGGTGACCTTCTGGCTGATTTCCAGCCGCCCGGTCGCGAAACCGCAGGATCCGCAGGAAAAGGTCTGGACGCTCGCGGCGACGGCGGTGGAACGGGTTTCCCTGACCCCGGAAATAGAGGTGTTCGGCGAGATCGTGGCCGGTTCCTCGGTTGGTCTGCGGCCGTTGGTCGCCGGGCGGGTCGTGGAGGCAGGGTCCGCGCTGATCGAAGGAGGTGTCGTCCGGCGGGGAGACCTGCTGGTTCAGATCGACCGGTTCGACTATGACGCGATTGTGCAGGAGCGCGGTGCGGCGTTGGCCGAAATCAAGGCCCGGCTGGACCAGACAGCGGCGGAGCTGCAAGCCGAACGCGCCCTGGTCGGCAAGGCGGAGCAGCAGGTTGAGTTGCGTCAGCGCGATTTCAAGCGCCGGGCGGATCTGGTGCAGCGCGGGACGGGAACGCAGAAATCCGTAGACGATGCCGACCTGGCGCTGAACGAAGCGCTGCAGCAACTTACCCAGCGTCGGCAGACCGTGGCGCGGCTTGAAGCCCAGTCGCGGCAGCAGCAGGCGCAGATTCAACAGGCGGAAGTCGCCCTGCTGAGGGCCGGTCGCGACCTGCATAACACCCGTCTGACCGCGCCGTTCGACGGCTATATTCTGGAGGCTTCCGCCGCTGTCGGCAGGATCATGTCGACCAACGATCCGGTCGGTCGGATCGTGGATGCCGGCAGCCTGGAGGCGCGGTTTCAACTGACTGACAGCGACTACGCCCGCCTTCTGAACTCGCCGGAAGGGGTGTTGGACCGGTTGACCCGGGTCACCTGGCAAATCGGAAACACCACGCTTTCCTTCGACGCGCGGATCCTCCGCGTGGGGGCCGAAATCGACGCCGCATCGGGCGGTGTGTTTCTGTATGCGCGGCTTGAGAACGCGGGGTTGGAGACGCCGGTTCGGCCGGGCGCGTTCGTAAAGATCGCTGTGCCCGACCGACGCTATGACGATGTCATCCGCCTTCCCGCAGGCGCGGTGGAAGGCGGGGAGGCCGTGTACAAAGTCGTCGACGGACGCTTGGAACGGGCCCGTGTTTCCATCCTGCGCCGTATCGGCGGCGATGTTCTGATCGCCCCGGACCGTCCCGCCGCCTTGCCCGACGGTGTCAAGGTTGTGACCCAGCGGTTCCCTGAAATCGGGCCGGGTTTGCGGGTGGACGTCCGGTGAGCGGGGACGGCGGCGAACCCAGCGCGCCGCGCGCCGCCGGGCCACACCAGGCGGGCGGCGGCCCGGTCGGCCTGTTCGCGCGCCATCCGACCGCGGCGAACCTTCTGATGATGGTGATGATCCTTGTCGGGGTTTTCGCGCTGTCCAGGATCAACACGCAGTTCTTTCCCGATTTCGGCATCGATGTCATCCAGGTCTCGATCGAGTGGCCGGGCGCGACAGCGGACGATGTCGATCAAACCATCGTCCAGGCGGTCGAACCGGAGGTGCGCTTTCTGGACAATGTGAAGCGCGTCACGTCGAATTCCTACGAAGGTCTGGCGTCGATATCCGTCGCCTTCGAAAGCGGCGCCGACATGCAGTCGGCCTTGTCCCAGGTGGAATCCGCGGTCGCCCAGGTGACCTCCTTGCCGGAAGATTCCGAACAGCCCACGGTCCGGCGCATCGTCCGGTACGATACGATTTCCCGCCTGGTGATTTCCGGGCCGTTCCCGGAATACTCCCTGAAGGCGATAGCCAAGACCATCCGCGACGATCTGTTGGCGCGCGGCATAGACAAGGTCGATATCTTCGGCGGGCGGGACGAGGAAATCTGGGTCGAAGTGTCGCCGGGGACCCTGCGTCAGATCGACCTGACCTTGAACGACATCGCGGCGCGGATCGGCGCGACATCGCAGGACGTGCCGTCCGGCGATATCGGCAACGGCGAACGGCAAGTGCGCAGTCTGGGCCTGTTGCGGGACGCCGCCGGCATCGCAGATATCGAAGTGAAGGCGTTGGGGGACGGGCGGAAGCTGAAACTGTCCGACATCGCGACCGTTACGGACACATTCTCGGAAGGGGGGCGTACCGCCAGAAGGCTCGGGAATCCGGCGATTGAACTGCATATCCAGCGCGCCATCAATGCGGACGCCCTGGAACTCGCGGCCATTGTCGATCTTTATCTGGACGAGACGATACCGACCCTGCCGGCCAGTCTGACGGTCGAGCAATACGACCGGACATCGCAGCTAATCCAGGATCGCGTCGACCTGCTGCTTCACAATGGGGCGTCGGGGCTGATCCTGGTGATCCTGATCCTGTTCGCCTTCCTCAACGGCAAACTCGCTTTCTGGGTCATGCTGGGTATCCCCGTTTCGCTGATGGCGACGGTCGCGGTGATGCTGCTGACCGGACAGACCATCAACATGGTCAGTCTGTTCGGACTGATCCTGGCCATCGGCATCATCGTCGACGACGCCATCGTGGTCGGCGAGCATGGCGAAGCGCGGGCGCGTCAGGGATTGTCCTCTATCCAGGCGGCGATCAGCGGCGCGACCCGCATGGCCCCGCCGGTCTTCGCATCGTCCCTGACCACCGTCTGCGCCTTCCTGCCGCTGCTGGTGATCCAGGGTGTCATCGGCGATATCGTCAGCGCGATTCCGCTGGTGGTGATCACCGTTATTTTCGCCAGCCTGATCGAGTGTTTTCTGGTCTTGCCCGGTCATATGCGCGGTGCGCTGAAACCCGATGCGGAGGGCGCGGGCCTTTATGCGCGCTATCGCCGTTGGTTCGATGCCGGGTTCTTCCGGTTCCGCGATACGCACTACCGCAGGATCGTTCTGTTCAGCATCCGTTGGCGCTATGCGACGCTGGCCTGCGCGTTCGGAACCTTCCTGGTCTGTATCGGTCTGCTGGCCGGCGGGCGGGTGGGATTTACCTTCTTCCCATCGCCGGAAGCCGACAAGATCTATGCGAATGTCGAAATGACCGCCGGGTCCCGTCGGGCCGATACGGTCGCCATGCTGGATGAGCTGGATCGCGCCCTGGCGCAGACGGTCCGGGAACTCGATGGTCCCGACAGCGATCTGGCGCGCATGACGGTGCAGAAGATCGGAACGGAGGTCGGCGGCGGCGCGGCCCTGCGCGGCGTTGCCGCAAGCGATACGACGGGCGGTCTGGTGGTCGAATTGAAGCCGTCCGACCGGCGGGATGTTCGCACCGAACAATTGATCGCGGCCTGGCGTTCGAACGTACGGCGGCTCGCGGGCTTGGATAATCTTGCGATTCGTGAGGCACAGGGCGGCCCGCCGGGGCGCGATGTCGATGTGCGGCTGAAGGGCAGCGACGTACGCACCCTGAAAGAGGCGTCGAACGCGGTGGTTGCGCTGCTGGGCCGGGTCGAGGGCGTCAGCGCCGTGTCGGACGATCTGCCCTGGGGCAAGCCGGAGACCATTCTGGAAGTCACGCCGCGGGGCCGCGCCTTGGACTTCACCACCGAGTCGGTCGGCCGCCAGGTCCGCAACGCCATTGAAGGGGCCATCGCCAAACGTTTCCCGCGCGGCGACGAGGAAGTCACGGTCCGGGTGCAGTTCGACCGGGCGGATGTCGGCGCCGGTATTCTGACGGACCTTTTCCTGCGCGCGCCGGACGGAACGGAAGTTCCTCTGACCGAAATCGTCTCTCTACGGGAATCGCAGGGCTTTGCGCGTATTCGCCGTGAAGACGGCCGGCGCGAGCTCTCGATAACCGGCGATGTGGACAAAGCCGTCACGAACACCGATCTGGTGATCGAACAATTGCAGCGCGAAGGCTTGCAGGAGATTGCCGCGAAGCATGGTGTCGCCTTCGACTTCAAAGGCAAGGCGGAGGAACAGCAGGAAACCTTCGCCGATATGCGGCTGGGCGCGATCCTGGGCCTGATCCTGATCTACATCGTCCTGGCCTGGGTGTTCGCCAGCTATACGCGGCCCTTCGCGGTGATGATGGCCATTCCGTTGGGATTGATCGGGGCGGTCATCGGCCACTATCTGATGGGGTTCAATTTCACGATTCTTTCCATGGTGGCCTTCATCGGCCTGTCGGGCATCGTGATCAACGATTCCATCGTCATGGTTTCCACCATCGACGAACGGCGGCGCACGGAGCCGATGGAGGACGCCATCGTCGGCGGAAGCTGCGACCGGCTGCGGGCGGTCATCCTGACCTCTACGACGACAATCGGCGGCCTTACCCCACTGATGTTCGAAACCAGCCAGCAGGCGCAGTTCCTGATCCCCATGGCGGTGACCATCACCTTCGGTCTGGCTGTGGCGACGGTTCTGGTGCTGGTGGTGGTGCCCGCGCTGGTCGCCTTCCTGGAGGATGTGGGCGGTATCAAACGCCGCTTGCTGGGTCGGGCGCGGACAGAAAATCCACCCGGAAAATCACCCGGCCCTGTTTCTCCACCAGGTGCGGCGCTTCCGGGGGAATGATTCCGGGCGTGTCTGCGTCCAGCGTCGACGTCCTGGGGTTGGGCCCCAGCAAGTCGTAAAGCAACGTGCCTTCCAGGATGACGATGCGGCCCCAGACCCCCGCCTTGGTTCGGTGTTCCCGCCGCAGGACCTTGGGTATGGTCCATTCGGTAAACAGCGGGGTCGACTTATAGCGCACGGCGTCATCCGGCAGTTCCAATCGGTCGCAGGCCGCGCAGGCAAGCGTTTCGCCCAGGAAGCTCTCACGTCCTTGGGCGGTCTCGGTCCATGGGCGTTCGACGAAAGGGGGCTGGTGCCGGACATGCTGGCGGTGGCCGCAAGAAAGGCGGGCGACCCAGTCGCCCGCCTCGTCTTGAAAGAAACCGATGATCGGCCGGTCCATGCTGGAGGAACCCCGGAGTCCGGTTACATGTTCGGATAATTCGGGCCGCCGCCGCCTTCGGGAACGACCCAGTTTATGTTCTGGGTCGGGTCCTTGATGTCGCAGGTCTTACAGTGGACGCAGTTCTGCGCGTTGATCTGCAGGCGCGGGTTGGCGCCGTCTTCGTCCCGGACGATTTCGTACACCCCGGCGGGACAGTAGCGCTGTTCCGGCGCGTCATACTTCTCCAGGTTCACCTGTACCGGCACGTTGTCATCCTTCAATGTCAGGTGTGCGGGCTGGTCTTCCTCGTGGTTGGTGCTGGAGAAGGAAACGTTGGTCAGCCGGTCGAAACTGATCACCCCATCCGGTTTCGGATAGTCGATCGGTTTGCACTGGTGCTTATGCTTCAGGGATTCATGGTCCGGACCGTGGTGCTTGAAGGTCCAGGGTGCATGGCCCTGGAACAGGTAGGTGTCGATGGCGCTGTAGGCCAAACCGCCCCAGAACCCGTATTTGAAGGAGGGCCGGATGTTGCGGACCTTGTGCAGTTCCGACCACAGCCAGGTTTCCTTCAGCCGGTCGGCGTAATCGGTGATTTCGCGCGCGGGTTCGCCGTCCCCGGTCAGGGCGGCGAAGACCGCCTCGCCGGCGGTCATGCCGGACTTCATCGCAAGATGCGTACCCTTGATCTTCGGCACGTTCAGGAAACCGGCTTCGCAGCCTACCAGCATGCCGCCCGGGAAGGTCAGCTTCGGCAGCGACTGGAAACCGCCCTCGTTCAAGGCCCGCGCGCCGTAGGCGACGCGGCGTCCGCCTTCCAGGATCGGCTGGACCGACGGGTGATGTTTGAAGCGCTGGAATTCCATATAGGGCGAAAGGTGCGGGTTTTGGTAATCCAACCCGACAACGAAGCCGATGGAGACCTGGTTTCCGTTCAGATGATAGAGGAACGATCCGCCATAGGTCTTGCTGTCCAGCGGCCAACCCGACGTGTGGACGATCTTGCCCGGCTCCGACTTTTCCGGGTCGATGTCCCACAGTTCCTTGATGCCGATGGCGTAGGTCTGCACGTCGCTGTTGGCGCGCAGGTCGAACTTTTCCATCAGGGCCTTGCCCAGCGATCCGCGGCACCCTTCCGCGAAGACGGTCTGCTTGGCGTGCAGTTCCATGCCCGGCTGATAATTCGGCCCTCTTTCACCGGTCTTGGTGATGCCCATATCGCCCGTGGCGACGCCTTTGACCGAACCGTCCTCGTGATACAGCACTTCGGACGCGGCGAAACCCGGATAGATCTCAACCCCCATCGCCTCGGCCTGTTCGCCGAGCCAGCGCGTGAAGTTCCCCAGGCTGATGATGTAGTTGCCCTTGTTATGCATCTGCGGCGGGGTGGGCAGGCGGATGTGGTTGGCCTCTGTCAGCACCAGGAACTGGTCTTCCTTCGCCGGGGTGTCCAGCGGTGCGCCCAGTTCCTGCCAGTTCGGCAGCAGTTCGTTGAGAGTGCGGGGCTCCAGGACAGCGCCGGAGAGAATGTGCGCGCCGACTTCGGACCCTTTTTCCAGAACGCAGACGGAAAGCTCCTTACCCTCCTCGGCGGCCAGTTGCCGGATCCGGATGGCGGTGCTCAACCCGGACGGCCCGGCACCAACCACCAGAACGTCATATTCCATGAATTCCCGTTCGACCGCTTCGTCGGACATTTTTTCCACCCTCATACATGAAATAGCGGCAGAGCCCGCAATGGCTTGCCGCAGGTTTTCCTTGTGCTAGACAGATTAATCTACATTGACAAGCCATGGCGGCCATGAGCAGCGACGACCAAAAGCCTAGCCAAAACGACGCAGACCCGGCGGCGGCGCTCGCCATGCTGGCCTGGCAGCATGCCATGGGCGTCGATGACGCCATCGCGGCCGATCCGATAGACCGTTATGAGGCCTCCGCCCGAAGGCAGGCCGCACCGCCGCCGCGCAGCCCCGAACGATCCGCTGCGCCGTCCGGCCGGACGACGACGGCGGCGGCCGCGTTGGGCGGCGGCGCGCCGAAGCCGGCTGTGGCGGAGGATGCGGTGGCGGATGCGCGTTCCATGGCGCAGTCCTGCAAAACCCTGGAGGATCTGAAGACCGCCCTGTCGGCCTTCGACGGCTGCGCGCTGAAGAAGACCGCCACAAATCTGGTCTTCGGCGACGGCAACCCCGAGGCGGACGTGATGTTCATCGGCGAAGCGCCCGGCGCGGACGAGGACCGGCAAGGGCTGCCCTTTGTCGGCGTCAGCGGCCAGATGCTGGACCGGATGCTCGGTTTCATCGGTTTGGACCGGGACAATTTTTATATCACGAACATGCTGTACTGGCGTCCGCCCGGAAATCGCACGCCAACGGACGCGGAAGTGGCGACCTGCCTGCCGTTCCTGGCGAAGCATATTCAACTGGTGTCCCCCAAGGTGCTGGTACTGGTCGGCGGGCGCTCGGCGAAAAGTCTGCTGCAGACCAGCCAGGGGATCACCAAGTTGCGGGGGCGCTGGTCCGAAGTGACGCTGGACGGTTTCGAATGGCCGATCCCCGCGCTGCCGACGCTGCATCCTGCCTATCTGCTCCGGAATTCGGCGCAAAAGCGCTATGCGTGGCGCGATGCGCTGATCCTGCGCGAACGGCTGGACGAACTTGGAATCGCCTTAAAATCAGCGGGTTGAGATCGGCGTCGGCTTACGCTGGGGGTCGACCAAACCGGATTCCTTCTGTATTAACCTTTCGTGACCGACCGCTGTAAAACAAGGTCGGGAGGGGATTGAGTGGGGCCGGATTGTCGGGGTCCGGTAGCAAACGACAGTGGTTGGGGTGAAAAGCCCCTGAAATGATTGAGGTTTTAATGCGGCGAGGGTTCAGCGCGACGGCGGCTGCGGCTGTTGTGGCACTCTTTGGATTGGCTGTCGGCCCGGCGACGGCGCAGGTTGGGGCCGCCGACGCGGCGTCCTCCACGGAAACAGCGGCCCTGACGCCCGGACCGTTTGAGGTTCAGGACCCGAACGCCAACCGCGGGGCGGTTCTGCCGCAACCGCTTTCGGACGCGGACTCGGCGCTCTACAGCGACATTTTCGCGCTGCAAAAGGACGGGCGCTGGGCGGCGGCGGACAAGAAAATCGCCCAGTTGCAGGATCGTCTGCTGATGGGGCATGTCCTGTATCAGCGGCTGATGCATCCCACGGCCTACCGCTCGAAGTACAAGGAATTGAAGGACTGGATGGCGCATTATGCGGACCATCCGGGTGCGCGGAAGATCTATGCGCTGGCCCTGAAGCGCCGGCCCAAGAACTGGCGTTATCCGCTGCAGCCGCAAAGCGCCGTGCCGCCGGAATTGGTTCAATCCTATGACGCCCCGGCGAAAAAGAAGGTGCGCATCAAGAAGGCCTATCGCAGCAAGGGGCAGCGGGCGGAAATCCGCACTGTCCAGCGCCGGGTGCGAAGCTGGGTTCAGCGCGGCAGCGTCACCAAGTCGTTGGAATATCTGAGCCAGCCGCGCTTCGTGAAACTGTTCGACGATATCAGCTATGGGGAGAGCCTTGGCGTCATCGCGCGCGGCTATTTCCGGTATCACAAGGACGAGGACGCGGTGGCGGTGACGAACCGCGCCCTGAAGCGCGCCGGCGATCTGGCGTCCAACGCGGCCTGGTGGGGCGGCCTGGCGGCCTATCGCGCGGGCGATTACGAAACGGCGGGCCGGTTCTTCGAAACGCTGTCGAACAGTCCCGTGGCGGACCCGGACGACCGGGCGGCGGGGGCGTTCTGGGCTTCGCGCGCCTATCTGGTCGGCGGTCAGCCGCAGAAGGTCTCCGCGCTGTTGACCGACGCCGCCGAGGTTCAGACCAGTTTCTATGGGCTTCTGGCCTTGCGCGCCCTGGGATTGGAGCCGCAGTTCGACTGGGCCCTGCCGGTCATTGGCCCGGCGCAAAGCGATATTCTGCGCCGCGTTCCGGCGGCGAAACGGGCGATGGCGCTGATTCAGGCCGGTCAGCGCAGCCGCGCGGAGAGCGAGCTTCAGCGCTTCGCGCACGTGTTGCCGCCGCAGATCGTTCAGATCCTGGTGGCGATGGCCGACCGGGCCGGGCTTGCCGATCTGGCCTATCGGCTGGGGGCGACCCTGCAGCGCAAGCATGGGGTCAAGCTGGACGCGGCGATGTACCCGATCCCCGGCTATCTGCCGGACGGCGGATTCACCGTGGACCGCGCCATGGTCTATGCCTTCATCCGGCAGGAAAGCCGGTTCCGGCCCAACGCCAAGAGCCGCGCCGGCGCGCGCGGTCTGATGCAGTTGATGCCGGCCACGGCCGGGTTCGTCGCCAAGCGGCGGTTTTCAGGGGCGCAGCGCAACCTGCTGCTGGACCCGGGCCTGAACCTGAAGCTGGGGCAGCAATATATTCACATGCTGATGCAGGACCCGAATGCGGGGGCGAACCTGTTCTATTCGGTTGCCGCCTACAACGCCGGTCCGGGGAACCTGCAGAAATGGCGTCGCAAGGTCGATTATGAAGGCGATCCGCTGCTGTTTATCGAAAGCCTGCCGTCGCGCGAAACCCGGAATTATGTCGAGCATATTCTGACAGACCTGTGGATCTATCGCGACCGGCTGGGGCAACCGACGCCGACCAAGGATGCGTTGCTGGGCGGCAGTTGGCCGTCCTATGTCGCGCTGGACGGTGCCGATCCGGCGCTGCGCGTCGCCGACCGGGCGAACTGACACGCCAACCCGAACTTGATGGGCTGTGTCCTGCACCTTAGGTGAAGAACATCCAGCCGCCGGAGCAAGGTCATGCCGATCAACGAGTCCATCCCCTTTAAACCCGTCCATATCGCGGTCCTTACCGTGTCGGACACCCGCACCTTGGATGACGACAAGTCGGGACAGACCCTGGTCGACCGATTGACCGCGGCGGGGCATGTCCTGGCCGATCGCGCTATCGTCAAGGATGACGCCGGCCTGATCGCCGCCCAACTCAACGCCTGGATCGACGATGCGGGGATCGACTGCATTCTGACCACCGGCGGCACGGGCGTCACCGGGCGGGATGTGACGCCGGAGGCATTTTCGCGCGTCTGCGAGAAGGATATCCCGGGTTTCGGCGAGCTGTTCCGGATGCTGAGTTATCAGAAGATCGGCACCTCCACGATCCAGAGCCGGGCGATGGCCGGTGTTTCCAGGGGGACTTATCTGTTCGGGCTGCCCGGCTCCACCGGCGCCTGCAAGGACGGGTGGGACGATATTCTGGCGACGCAGTTGGATATCCGCTGGCGGCCCTGCAATTTCGTCGAACTGATGCCGCGCCTGCGCGAGCATGAGGCAGCCGAATAGCCTTTTCCCACCCCGTTTACCGCGCAACCAGCCGTGGGAAATCGATCAGTCCAGCCGCCCGCAGGCTTTTCAGGAATCTGAAGCCAAGCCTTCATAAATCGCGCTTTTCAATCCATTTTTGTTTTCAGGCCGATAAACCGTGCTAGATTGTAAGCGCTACCATTATGGCGTGAACGGGTGACTCTCGCCCTGGACACGGTATTGTCTTGCGCCAAGCCATGAAATTATCCGGGATGTGGGAATGAACCCGTTCGAGTGGAAACGCGAAGAGGTCATGCTGTCTCCGAAGGAGGCGGATGAGGTCAAGACCACCACCTGCTACATGTGCGCCTGCCGATGCGGGATACGCACCTATCTGAAGGACGGGCAGGTCCGCTATATCGAAGGAAACCCCGATCACCCTGTAAACAAGGGCGTCCTGTGCGCCAAGGGCTCTGCCGGGATCATGAACCACAATTCGCCTGCGCGGCTGCAGAAGCCGCTGCTGCGGGTTGGCGAGCGCGGCAAGGGCGAATTCAAGGAGATCGAGTGGGAGGAAGCGCTCTCGCTGGCGGTCGACTGGCTGGGGACCGTGCGCAAGACCGACCCCAAGAAGCTCGCCTTCTTCACCGGACGCGACCAGAGTCAGTCCCTGACGGGATGGTGGGCCGGTCAGTTCGGCACGCCCAATTTCGCGGCCCATGGCGGGTTTTGTTCCGTCAACATGGCCGCGGGCGGTCTCTATACGTTGGGCGGCGCATTCTGGGAATTCGGGGAACCGGACTGGGACCACACCAAATATTTCATGATGTGGGGCGTGGCGGAAGATCACGATTCCAACCCGATCAAGATCGGGTTGGGCAAGATGAAGACCCGCGGCGACGCAAAGTTCGTCGCGGTCAATCCGGTGCGCAGCGGCTATGGCGCGATTGCCGATGAATGGATCGGCATCCGGCCCGGAACCGACGGCCTGTTCGCCCTGTCACTGGTGCATGAGTTGCTGCGGACGGAGAATGTCGATCTGGAATTTATGGCGCGTTACACGAATGCGCCCTGGCTGGTGATCGACAATCCGGGCGGGGCCGACGACGGCCTGATCGCCCGGGACGCGGACGGCAATCCGCTGTGTTGGGACGGGGAGAAGCAGGCCCCCGTTTCCGCCCTGTCGGCGGATGCGAAGCCGGTGCTGGCGGGCCCGCGCACGCTGCCGGACGGCCGCCGGGTCGTGCCGGCTTTCGACCTTATGGCGCGCCGGTATCTGGATTCCCAATATGCGCCGGACGCGGTTGCGGAACGCACCGGGATTCCCGCGGCGACCATCAAACGGATCGCCGCCGAGCTGGCCCATGCGGCCTTCTCCCAGGAAGTCACCATCGACCAACCCTGGACCGACTGGGCGGGGCGCAAACACGACAAGATGGTCGGCCGCCCGGTTTCCATGCATGGCATGCGCGGCATCTCCGCCCATTCGAACGGGTTCCACACCTGCCGGTCGATCCATCTCTTGCAGACCCTGCTGGGTTCCATCGACTGTCCCGGCGGCTGGCGTTACAAAGCGCCGTTCCCGAAACCGATCCCGCCCGGCCCGAAGCCGGCGGGCAAGGAAAGCAGCCCGAATACGCCGCTGGGCGGCATGCCGCTCGGCAATCCGACCGGCCCGGAAGATCTGCTGGTCACGGAAGACGGTACGCCCAAGCGCATCGACAAGGCCTATAGCTGGGAACACCCGATGTCGGCCCATGGGCTGATGCATATGGTGATCCACAATGCGTGGAAAAAAGACCCTTACGGCGTCGATGTGCTGTTCATGTATATGGCCAACATGGCGTGGAATTCCTCGATGAATACGCCGGGGGTTCTGCACTATCTGACCGACAAGGATGAGGACGGGGAATACAAGATCCCGAAGGTGATCTATTCCGACGCCTATTATTCCGAAATGGTGCCCTATGCGGATCTGGTCCTGCCGGATACGACCTATCTGGAGCGCTGGGACTGTATCTCGCTGCTGGACAGGCCGATCTCCTCGGCGCATGGGCCGGGCGACGCGATCCGTCAGCCGGTCGTCGAACCCGACCGGGACGTGCGGGCCTTTCAGGAGGTGTTGATCGATCTGGGGGCGCGGCTGGGCCTGCCCGGTTTCGTGAACACGGACGGGTCGCCGAAATATCCCGGCGGCTATCCGGACTATATCGTCAATCATCAACGGGGCGACGGCGTCGGGCCGCTGGCCGGATGGCGCGGCGAAGACGGGGAGAGCCACGGCCGCGGCGCGGTCAATCCCAATCAGTTGGAGAAGTATATCGAAAACGGCTGTTTCTGGCATGACGAACTGCCGTTGAACGCGCAATATTTCAAGCATTCCAACAGGGATTATCTGGAATACGCCGCTAAGCTGGGCTGGATTCCGAAGGCGGAGCAGATCGTGTTGCAGATCTATTCCGAGCCGATGCAGAAATTCCGGCTGGCCGCGAAGGGGCATGGAGACGTTCAGCCGCCGGATGAGCACCGATTGCGGGTGGAGACCTATTTCGACCCCTTGCCGATCTGGTACATGCCGTTCGAGGAAGCAGCGGTCGATACGGATGAGTTTCCCATTCACGCCCTGACCCAGCGGCCGATGCAGATGTATCACTCCTGGGGATCGCAGAACGCCTGGCTGCGCCAGATCACTTCCAAGAACCGGCTCTATATCAATCCGGCGCTGGCGAAGAAGGTCGGGGTCGGCAACGACGATTGGGTGTGGGTGATCAGCCACCATGGCCGGGTCAAGGGGCAGGTCCGCCTGATGCACGGCACCAACGCGGACACGGTCTGGACCTGGAACGCGATCGGCAAGCGCAAGGGCGCCTGGAACCTGAGCCCCGGCGCTTCGGAAGCGAAAAGCGGCTTCCTGCTGAACCACGTGATTTCGGAATTGCTGCCGGCGCGGGCCGATGGTTTCCGCTACTCCAACTCCGACCCTGTCACCGGTCAGGCCGCGTGGTTCGACCTGCGGGTCAAGATCGAGAAATGCCTGCCCGAGGAAGCGGGCGAGACCGAGCCTGGATTCGAAGCGCAGCCGAAACAGCCGGGTGCGTTCGAAACGCCGGCGGTGCTGGCCTATGGCGCGGGTTTCGCGAAGGAAGGGTCCGCATCCGGCGTCGCGCACCGCGAATGGCTGGGCAACCGCCGTGAGGTTG
>JANQIT010000085.1 GCA_028282025.1 Hwanghaeella sp.
AAATTGATAATTTTGTTTAAAATGTCATTTATTTAAAGCCTAGTGTCGGCAATTAAAGTTTGAAACTCTCACATTCTCTGAAACAAAAAACTGACATTCGCCGGCGCCTCGATCCCGCCGATTTGGAAACTCTCCCCATCGGCGAACAGGTGGTCGAACTGGCTGCCGTCGGCGGGCACGTCATCACCGAAATTATAGACATGCTTGAAGGTGACGACGACGGTATCGACCCTGTCCCCGATACCGATCCTGCCGCCCAGATGCCGGCGCAGATAGGGGGCGGCGGTCAGATGGTCCGCATGGACATGGGTTTCCAGAATCCAATCGACGGTCAGCCCCTTTTCCTTCACCGCCGCGATCACCGCGTCGGCCGACGCCGTATCGGTCCGGCCCGACGCCGCGTCGTAATCCAGCACGGAATCGATCACCGCCGCCCGGCCCGTGCCGGGATCGCTGACCAGATAGGTGACCGTCTTGGTCGCCTTGTCGAAAAAGGACTGGATCTGCGGCTGCATCGTGAACCTCCGGGTTTCTGTTCTTTTGGGGCGGCGTGACCCGTCCCATGAAAGATAAGCCGAGACGGTATCAGACGCACCGGAAGGACCGTAGGAAAATCCTGAACGAAACCGGAGACCGGATGTCCGAAGCCCCCCGCATCGCGCACCTGTTACCGGATGGGACGGGACCGCCGCCCGTTTCGACATTGCGAAAGGTTAACGCCCCCCGTATAGTGGCATCATCAGCCGATGGAGGACTTTTCCATGCGTAGAGCTTTCATACTCCCCGTTGTCGTCGCCGCCATGGCCGCGTTCGCCGGCTCCGCCGCTGCGTGCCCGTTCATGGATCGAACTGCGAAAACAGAGAAACCGACTACCGTCGCGGACGGTGCGGGCGAGCATACGAAGCCGAAGACTGACGGATAAAGTAAGTCAGCATAGGAATTCGAAGGGCCGCCCACCGAGGCGGCCTTATTTTTTGTGCTTTTTTGTGACGGCTGCCGCCGTCTCGCTCCTGCCCGGTTCTCTCTTTGGCGGTTCCAGCCCGCTCCCCCTCCCAGCCACCCAACGGGATTGTACGCTGTGGGTGGCTGGAAGGGGGAGCGGGCTGGAGCGAGACGGCAACAGCCGTCACACCAAGAAACACGGAGCGGGCCGGAGCCGCAGGGCACAAAAAAGCTGACATGGCAAATGCCAAAGGATACAACCCCCGCGCCTTTTCAGGCCGGCGTTAGAGTAAGGACTAAAATCATGGGTTATCGCATAGCAGTCGTTGGAGCATCCGGGAACGTAGGCCGGGAGATGTTGAACACCCTGGCGGAGCGGGAATTTCCGGCGGACGATATCGTCGCGCTCGCCTCCAGCCGGTCGGTCGGCAAGACCGTCTCCTACGGCATGGACGAGGAAATCGCCTGTCAGAACCTGGCGGACTACGACTTCAAGGGGATCGATTTCGTCTTCTCCTCCCCCGGCGCTTCGGTATCCGCCGAGTTCTCGCCCAAGGCCGCCAAGGCGGGCGCGATCGTCATCGACAATACCAGCCATTTCCGCATGGACCCGGACGTGCCGCTGATCGTGCCGGAAGTGAACCGGCATGCGCTGTCGGGCTATACGGCCAAGAACATCATCGCCAACCCGAACTGCTCGACCATTCAGATGGTGGCGGCCCTGAAGCCGCTGCACGAGGCGTTCGACATTCAGCGCGTCGTCGTCTCCACCTATCAGTCAGTGTCCGGCGCAGGCCGCGACGGCATGGACGAGTTGTTCAACCAGACGCGGGCGGTTTACGTGAACGACCCGATCAAAAAGGAAAACTTCACCAAGCAGATCGCCTTTAACTGCATCCCCCATATCGACAAGTTCATGGATGACGGGTCGACCAAGGAAGAATGGAAGATGGTGGTCGAAACGAAGAAGATCCTGGACCCGAAGATCAAGGTTAGCGCCACCTGCGTGCGCGTGCCGGTCTTCATCGGCCATGCGGAATCGGTGAATATCGAATGCGCCAAGCCGATCTCCACCGAGGATGCGCGGGCCGTTCTGAAGAACGCGCCGGGCATTTCGGTCGTCGATCACCGGGTGGACGAAGGCTATGTGACCCCCGCGGAATGCGCCGGGGAAGACCAAGTCTATGTCAGCCGCATCCGCGAAGACATCTCGGTCGAAAACGGCCTGAACATGTGGGTCGTCTCCGACAATCTGCGCAAGGGCGCGGCGCTGAACACGGTGCAGATCGCCGAAGCGCTGATCGACGGCGGCTATATGAACTGATCGACGCCCGCCCCACCGGAACCGGCCCTTCCGGGCTCCGTTCCTAAAGGCTGACGCCGCGACACACCGGCCCCCGCTCCCTCCCGACCATTCCCGGCACACGATCCGGGCCGGCGGGAAAGGGGGCGGGGGCCGGCGTCGTTTCCGCCGCGCAAGCACCCGTTAACTGGGTGTTAGCATATGCCGCGCTATCCCTTCAGACGTTGTGTTTGCGGCGGGGCCCCGCTTCCCCGGCCGCGTGTTGTTTTGCAGGGGTACACGGTGTTTCTCGTCCGTTTCAGAGCTTCCATCCCATTCCGTCCGGCCTTAAGGTTGCGCCAATGAGCGGAGATCGCAAAGAAACCGGGACGGGCAGCGACAGCCCCGGACCTGAAGAGGAGGATGTGGGGCTTGAGAAGTTTCTCAAGAACAGGACCCCGACCCTGAACAGGTTTCTCGGCGAGAGCGGCGCCACCGGCGCGGGTGCGCCCGCCGATACGGGCATGACAGACGATATCGAGTGGGACGATGCGCCGCCCCCAACCGAAGCGGCGATACCGGCGGAAGAGACGCAAATCCCGTCCGAGGACCCCGCCCCGCTGGACGACATTCAGCAGGACCCGGACGTCGAAGGCTTGGAATCGAGCGGAACGGCCTGGATCCTGCCGGAAATCGAGGAAGAAGAGGATGAGGTGCCGCCGGCGCTCGCCACCGTGACGCGCCCCGACCCCGACGCGCGCCCTAAGGAAATACCGAAGAGCGTCGACGACATCGATTTCGACGGCATCGATCTGGAATATTTCGAGGAGGACGGCGCACCCTCCGGCGACGCCCTGGTCGAGGAACTGGAACAGTTGCTGGAAGAAGAACCGGCGGCGCAAGAAGCCGATTTGGGACCGCCGCTGCCGGACCCGTCGGCATCAGCCGACCCGGCCGCCGCCCAGCCTTCGGAACCGCAACCGGAACCCGAAGCAGCGGGAGAACCGAAAACGCCCGACGACCCGCCGCCGAGCGGCGCGCTGGGCCCGGAAGACATCGCCCGTCTGCCCGGCGATGCACCGCCGGCGGACGGGGCGGATGAAAGCCCCCTGGAAGACGATCCGGGACCGCCACTGCCAGACCCGAGCGCACCAGCGACCGCTGCCGAGGATCCAGGGACAGAGATCGTGTTCGACGACGCTTCGGAAGATACAGACGCCACCGAAGAAGAGATGGACGAGCCGGACCTGGGACCCCCGCTGCCAGACCCGAGCGCACCGGGGATCGATGTCGAAGATCCGGCGACGGAAATCGTGTTCGACGACGCTTCGGAAGATACAGACTCCGCGGAAGAAGAGATGGATGAGCCGGACTTGGGACCGCCACTGCCGGACCCGAGCGCACCGGCGACCGCTGCCGAAGATCCGCGAACGGAGATTGTATTCGACGACACTTCCGAAGACACAAACCCCGACGAAGAAGAGATGGACGAAGCGGACCTGGGTTCGCCCCTGCCGGACCCGAGCGCGCCGGCAGCCGCTGCCGAGGATCCGGCGACGGAAATCGTGTTTGACGACGCTTCGGAAGATACAGACACCGCCGAAGAAGAGAGGGACGAGCCGGACCTGGGTCCGCCGCTGCCGGACCCGAGCGCACCGGCGGTCGTCAGCGAAAATCCGGCGGCGGAGATCGTGTTTGACGATACTCCGGAAGATACAGACGCCGTCGAAGAAGAGAGGAACGAGCCGGACCTGGGACCGCCATTGCCGGACCCGAGTGCACCGGCGGTCGTTAGCGAAGATCCGGCGGCGGAAATCGTGTTTGACGACGCTTCGGAAGATACAGACACCGCCGAAGAAGAGAGGGACGAGCCGGACCTGGGACCGCCGCTGCCGGACCCGAGCGCACCGGCGACCGCTGCTGAAGAACCGGGGACTGAGATCGTGTTCGACGACGCTCCGGAAGATACAGACACCGTCGAAGAAGAGAGGGACGAGCCGGACCTGGGTCCGCCGCTGCCGGACCCGAGTGCACCGGCGGCCACTGCCGAAGATCCAGGGACGGAGATCGTGTTTGACGATACTCCGGAAGATGCAGACGCCGCCGAAGAAGAGAGGGACGAGCCGGACTTGGGACGGCCACTGCCGGACCCGAGCGCACCGGCGGTCGTTAGCGAAGATCCGGCAACGGAAATCGTGTTTGACGATACTCCGGAAGATACAGACGCCGCCGAAGAAGAGAGGGACGAGCCAGACCTGGGACCGCCATTGCCGGACCCGAGCGCACCGCCCCCCGATGCCGAGGAGACTGAAACCGCCACGGAGACGGAGACCACCGCCGTCCAGGATACACCGCAAGAGGGAACCACTTCTCCCACGCATCCGCCGCCCCCCATCAGCAGCCCCGCCGAAATCCTGGCCGCCGCAATCGAGAAACACCGACGGGGCGACCTGAAGGGCGCGGCGGAAGGATATGAAGAGGTTGCGCGGCGGGAACCAGGCAATCCGGCCTGCTGGGTCAATCTGGGGATCGTGCTGCGCCGGCTGGGCCAGTTGGAATCCGCCATCGTCTGCCTGCGCCGGGGTATCAGGATCAAACCGACCGACGGGGCGGCCTGGTCGAATCTGGGCAACGCCCTGCGCGCAGGCAACATGCTGGAGGACGCCAAGCGCGCCCAGATCAAGGCGATCAGCTTGAATCCGGGCGCGCCGCAGATTCACTATAACCTGGGTCTGGTGCTGCGCGATTTCGGGGACCTGGACGAAGCGGCGCACGCCTTCCACCGCGCGGAACTACTGGGTTATCAGAACCAGGATCTGCCCTGGGACCAATCCTTGAACATGATGCTGGGCGGCGACCTGAAAGGCGGTTTCGAAACCTACGACGCCCGCTTCAACCTGGCCGAAGCGGTGGCGCGTTACGACACGCTGCCGCGCTGGACCGGCGAAACCGCCAAGGACAAGACGCTTCTGGTCCATGCGGAGCAGGGTTTGGGCGACAGTCTTCAATTCTGCCGCTATGTGCCGTTGTTAAAGGAGCGGGTCGGCCGGGTCGTGTTCGACGTCCAACCGCCGTTGGCGCGCCTGTTGGAGGAAAACGCCGCCTTCGACGGCGTTACCGTGCACCCCCGCGACGGCGGCATGCCGGACGCGGACCTGCAGATCCCGCTGTTGAGCGTGCCGCGCTATTTCCCGGTCGATGAAGAGGATCTGCCCGGCCGCGGCATCTATTTGACCCCACCGTCCGAAGGCCCGCGTCTGGCGGCCAGCGGCGGTCAGAAGAAGATCGGGCTGGCCTGGGCCGGGAAACCCAGCCACAAGAACGACCGTAACCGCTCAATCGGCCTGAAGGCTTTCTCCGTGCTACTGGATCAGCCGGCTTTCCGGTTTTACGGCCTGCAGGTCGGGCCGGAACGGACGCAGATCGACGAACTTGCCCTCGGCGCGCTGGTTGAGGATGTTACCCCGCACATCCGGGATTTCGCCGATACCGCGTCGCTGTTGGCGGATCTGGATCTGGTGGTGACGGTGGATACCTCGCTTGCGCATCTGGCGGGCGCCATGGGCAAACCTGTCTGGATTCTGCTTCCCTTCGCGCCGGACTGGCGCTGGCAACTGCGCCGGGACGACAGCCCGTGGTATCCCTCGGCGCGGCTGTTCCGCCAGACCAGCCCCGGCGATTGGGACGATGTCTTTATCCGGGTCTTGACCGAGATGATGAAATGGGCGCGCAGCTGACCGCGACGCGCCTGCTGGACCAGCCGATCATCCGCCCCCATATGGACGGACGGATGGGCGACAACATCAACGGACCGTCCGTTATCCGCGTACCGGACTGGGTGCCCAATCCACTCGGCCGGTATTATCTCTATTTCGCCGATCACAAGGGCGGCTATATCCGGCTGGCCTATGCCGACCGGATTACCGGCCCCTGGACCGTGCACACGCCGGGGGCGCTCGATATCGAGGACTCGCTTTTCCCCGCCGTGGATCCCCCGCCGCCCCCGGCGGAAGACGTGCCCGACTTCGCGGAAAGCCTGGGCCATTATCTTTATGCCCATATCGCGTCGCCGGATGTGCATGTCGATCATGCGAACCGCTGCTTCCGGATGTACTATCACGGGCTTGTCGAAAACGGCGACCAGTGGACACGCGCGGCCACATCCACGGACGGGTTGAATTTCCAACCGCGCGCACCGATGCTGGGCCCGCCCTATTTCCGCGTCTTCGAATATGCGGATGCCTTCTATACCGTGCCCTGGATGGGAGCGGTCTGGCGGTCCGCGGTTTGGGATCAACCGTTCGAGGAAGGCCCCACCCTTGTGCCCCTGTTGATCGAAGGAGCCTATTCCGAAGGTTTCCGCCATGGCGAGTGCCACCGGGTGGGCGACAGGCTGCATCTGTTTTTCCACAGGATCGGCGATGCACCGGAATCCATTCTGCACACCGAGGTGGACCTCCGCCCCGACTGGCGCGACTGGCGGATCGGGGACATCGAGGTGCTGTTGCAGCCGGAATTGCCTTGGGAGGGCGGCGACCTGCCCATCGCGGCATCCGTAATGGGGGCGGTGCATAAAAAGGTCCGTGAATTACGCGACCCTTGTATTTTCGTGGACGAAGACGGCCAAACCTATCTGTTCTATGTCGGCGGCGGGGAACAGGGTATCGGCGTGGCCAGACTGGACGGACCTCAAAGCGGTTTGCCTTCATTCTGACCCACTGAGACGCCGTCTCCAACCTTCCGGTCAGGAAGGCGGTGCGCCGCGATGCTGGACGCATCGCAAGCGGCGGCTGACGCAGTCCGGAAGGCTGGAGACGGCGCCGATGGTCGCTTCGTCGGCCTGCTGGGGGCGTCGCCGATCCTTGCCGATGCGCTGCATCGCCCGCGCAACGGCTCCTGCCCAGCAGGCCGACGAAGCGATCTCAGTTGAGCCAGAATAAAGGCAAAACGCTTTAGAGCCGCCGCACGTCGAAGGAGTGAGGCGGGTTCTCGAAACAGGCCTGGGCCTCCACCACCGCCAGCTCTCTCTGCCCCAAATCCCGGGTGCGCTGCAGGACCGCGTAGACGGTCGCCATCGCCTTGCCCAGCGCCGCGTCCGGCTTTTCCCCTTTCAGGATATGCGCCAGGAACAGCGCCGCGGTCATATCGCCCGCCCCGTTCGGCGCGATGGGAAAGGCCAGCCGCGGCGTCGCACTGACCCAAGCCGCATCCCTACCGACCAACAGCATCTCTATCATGCCGTCCGGCCCATCCGGCCGTTCCAGGCTGGTCACCAATACAAGCGACGGTCCACGCGCGGTAAGCGCGCGCGCCGCGGCCACAAGCCCCGGAAGATCGTCATTGTCATAGGGACTGAGAGTGCGCAGTTCGAACTTGTTGGGCGTCAGGATATCGGCGCGCGGCACGGCGACATCGCGCATGAAGTCCGCGACCCGGTCCGGCACGTAGAATCCGCCGTCCTCGTCCCCCATCACCGGATCGCAGCAATACAGCGCCTTGGGGTTCGCGGCCTTAACCCGGTCGACCGCCCCGGCGCAGACCGACCCAAGGTCGGGGTTTCCGATATAGCCGGTCAGCACCGCGTCGCAACGGTCCAGAACGCCGCGATCCGAGATTCCGTCCAACACATCCCCTACGGCGCCGGGCGACAGCACCGGCCCCCGGAACCCGTCGTACCCCGTGTGGTTCGAAAACAACACGGTATAGACCGGCCAGACGCCGATACCCAGGCGCTGCAGCGGAAAGACCGCCGCTGCATTGCCCACATGGCCGTAGCTGACATGGGATTGAATAGAGAGAACGTTCATCGCTTGGCGATACACGTCGCCGAAGCCGGAGACAAGGGCCGCACCGGCTTTCGCCTTGGCATCAACCCCGCCGCTTGTATGATGCGCGCCACCGACGTCGCAGAAGGGAAATCAACCCGTCATGGCCGCCATACCCCGCCCCCGCCGATCCGTCCTCTATATGCCGGGATCGAACACCCGCGCCTTGGAAAAGGGCCGCTCGCTCCCCGCCGACGCCTTGATACTGGATTTGGAAGACGCGGTTTCACCGGACGCGAAGGAAGACGCGCGCGACAATATCCGCGCCGCACTATCGGCGGGCGGCTACGGCAAGCGGGAGATCCTGATCCGTGTGAACGGCATGGACACGCCCTGGGGCCGGGACGATCTTGCCGCCATGGCGCAAGCCGGCGCGGACGGCATTCTGTTGCCGAAGGTTGAAAGCGCGGCTTCCGTCCTGGATGCGCAGGCCCTTCTGGACGCCAATGGCGGGCCGGACGGGTTGTCGGTCTGGTGCATGATCGAAACGCCGCTGGGCGTCCTGCGCGCGCAGGAGATTGCGGGGGCGACGCCGCGGCTGGCCGGTTTCGTCATGGGAACGTCGGACCTGGCGAAAGACCTGCATTGCCTGCATACGCCCGACCGCCTGCCCTTCATCACAAGCCTGAACATCGCGGTCCTGGCGGCGCGCGCGTATGGCCTGGCGATCTTGGACGGCGTCCACCTGGATCTGGCCGATGCGGAAGGCTTCGCCGCCGCCTGCCGCCAGGGGTTGGAGTTGGGATTCGACGGCAAGACGCTGATCCATCCCAAAACGATAGCCGTGGCGAACGAGACTTTCGGGCCGCCCGCGGGGGAAATCGCCTTGAGCCACAGGATTATCGAAGCGTTCGACAATGCCGCCGCCGACGGCAAGGCCGTCGCGGTGCTGGACGGCAAGCTGGTCGAGAACCTTCATGTGGAGAACGCCCGGCGCGTCCTGACCCTTGCCCGGATGATCGAAGAGCTGGACGCGGATCAGGCATAACGCCTATTCAAAAATCGCCCTGGTCCCGGGCCGCGACCCGCCCTAAACCGTTCGCATGAACGATAATATCAAGGGCGCCCTGTTCATCGTCGTGGCCTGCGCCTTCATCGCCGCGACCACGGCCATCGCCAAGCAACTCGGTGCGGGCGGCGCAGAGACGCAATTGCACCCGTTGCAGGTATCCTTCGGCCGTTTCCTGTTCGGCTTTCTTACGCTGTTGCCCTTCGCGCTGTTGAAACGGCCCGATTTTCAGGGCGCGCACTGGCCGCAGCACGCGGCCCGCGTGGTATGCGGCTGGGCCGGGGTCAGTTGCATGTTCGCGGCGGTGGCCTTTCTTCCGCTGGCCGATGCAACGGCCATCAGTTTCCTGAATCCGTTTTTCACCATGGTCCTGGCGATCCTGTTCCTGGGTGAAACGGTGGGCAAATGGCGCTGGGGCGCCGCCATAGTGGCTTTTTCCGGGGTTCTGGTACTGACACAGCCCGGCTCCTCGGCCTTCCAACCGGCGGCCCTGATCGCACTTTCGGCCGCGGCGCTGATGGGGATGGAGGTTTTGTTTATCAAACTGCTGACAAGGCGAGAGCCACATCAGCGTATTCTGTTGATCAACAATGGTGCGGGGGCCGTGATCTCCGGCCTTGCCGCCCTGTTCTTCTGGCAGCCGCCAAGCGGCGAACAATGGCTGATGCTGGCCGCCATCGGGGCCATCATGGTGACGGCGCAGTTGTTCTTCTTGCGCGGCATGACCCTGGGCGAAACCAATTTCGTCGCCCCCTTCCTGTTCATGAATTTGCCGTTCGCCGCCCTCTATGGCGGTCTGTTCTTCGGGGAAGTTCCGGCCCTGACAACGCTGGCGGGCGCGGTGCTAATCCTGTCCGGTGCGGGAATCCTGGGTTGGCGGGAGAGGCTTGCCGCCCAACGGCAGGCAGCAGCCGAAGACCGGTAGGCTCGGCGGGCGGCGCAGGATCGCCGCGATCAGCAGAGCGGCGAACAGAAGAAGAAGGATCGTATCCATACCGCCCTGAATAACGCCACGCAGCGCACACGCGCTTTGACCTTCGTCAATGCCCGCCGATACACTTTAATCGCCTGCCATGATTGGGTAGGAATTCGGTGGTAAGGGAGAAACACATCATGAGCGACGCACGCGGCAAGACACAGGAAGGCCGGTTTTTTGAGGATTTCTCGCTGCATGAAGTGATCCCGCATGCGTTGCCCCGCACGATCACCGCCGGGGACACAGCCCTCTACCAATCGCTGACCGGATGCCGTTTCGCCCTGCAGACATCCGAGACCTTCGCCCGGCGGGCCGGCTATGACCGGATGCCGCTGGACGATATTCTGGTTTTCAACATGATCTTCGGCAAAAGCGTGCCGGACATCTCCCTCAATGCGGTCGCTAATCTGGGATATGCGGAGTGCGACTTTCTGCGGCAGGTTTACGAGGGCGAAACGCTGAGCGCGCGGTCCACGGTGATCGGGTTGAAGGAAAACTCCAACGGCAAGACCGGAACCGTCTATGTCCAGACCGAAGGGCTGGACCATCGCGGCAAGACCATCCTGCGCTTCATCCGGTGGGTGATGATCCCCAAGCGGGACGCGAAGGCGAAAATGCCCGACGCGGCCGTGCCCGACCTTGCGGACCATGTGGAACGGCTGACCATCCCCCGCCACAGGTTGAACCGGTTCTGGGACACGGCGGTCACCGGCTCGCCCCATTTCTGGGAAGATTACGAGACCGGCGAGAAGATCGACCACCGGGACGGCGTCACCATCGCCGAGGGCGAGCACATGATGGCCACCCGCCTCTATCACAATACAAGCCGGGTGCATTTCGACGCGCACCTCGCCGAGAGCACGAAGTTCGGGCAGCGCGTGGTCTATGGCGGACATGTTATCAGCATCGCCCGTGCGCTTAGCCAGAACGGGTTGGGGAACGCCTGTATCGTCTCGGCGATCAACGGCGGCAAGCACACCGCGCCGACCTTCGCCGGCGATACGCTCTATGCCTGGACGGAAGTGCTGAAGACCCAGGCCCTGCAGAACCGAACGGATATTGGGGCCCTACGCCTGCGGACCATCGCCTTGAAGAACCAACCGGCATCCGGCTTTCCGGATGCGGGCGACAATGTCGTCCTGGACCTGGATTACACGGTGTTGCTGCCACGGCGGCGATAGCGCATCAAGGTGGTTCGCCTCTATTTTGCCTTAAGAGCTTCGCCGGTACGTGCAGCGCGGCCGGATCAGGTGTGTTCCCTCAGTTGCCGTTCCACAAAAATCAAACGGTCCTGCCCGTAGTAAGCTTCTCCATCGACGACATAGGTCGGCGCGCCGATATAGCCCTTGGCCACCATCTCTTCGGAATTGGCTTTGACCTGTGCCTGGGCCGCGTCGCCCAAGGCCAGTTCGCGCAGCGCCGCGGCATCGAAACCGGCCTTCGCGCACAGCGGATCGGTCACCGCCGGGTCGCAGATATCGCGGTCGTCGCGCCACAGGGCGGCCAGGATCTCGAAGCTGAGCAGGTTCACATCGCCGTCGCTTCCTTCCTCCACGAGGCGCTGCGCGGCGGCGACCAGACCCGATGGCAGTTCCATCGCGCCATAGTGATGGACGGGATCGGGAATGATCGGGATGTCGAGATACTCTCCCCAGCGTTCCATGTCCTTTTCCTGCGAGCGCCACCAGACCGGCGAGCGGTCTTCGAACGGCACGCCGCCCGCGGCCGGGACCACGATGGAAAGCAGGGCGGGACGATGAAGGACGCGGCGGCCATGGTCACGCGCCAGGGCGTAAAGCCGCTGCGCCCCCAGATAGGTGTATGAAGACCGGATCGAATAGAAATACTCGATTGTCTGTTCCGGCGATGCTGCGTCCGGCATGTTTCCTCCGCTTTCGATGGTCATTAACCCGTCCGGCGCCGCGCCGGGCCGCCCCCTATTTCGGGCACAGCGGCAGTTTCTCCAACGCTTCCTGGCAAGCCTTGTCCCGCAGCGGGCACTGCTGATCTTTCGTTCGGCATTTCCCGACCCGGGGTCGCTGCGATCCGTGAAGCCGGGTCAGTTTCGCACGGGTTCTTTGCAGCTCGGCCTGGGCCTGCCGGATATCGAACCGCAGGGTCGTGACTTCCCGGATGAACTCGGTGCCCTTGCGGCGCGCTTCGGACGTGACGCGGGAACTGCTCGCATCGCGTTGGGCGCGCTGGTATTCGCTGGCCGCCCGGGTCCACAGCGTTTTCGCCAGGCGCTGACAGCCCGCCCGGATGGCGTCCGCCGCAAATCTCTCGGACGTTTCCGCGCGCGTGATCCGGCTTCGCGCCTTGACCAATTCGCCGCCCAGCGGAATGCCGATGCGCGCGACGTCCTCGCCGTGTTGTTTCTGAAGCGCCCGGCATATGGGATCGGTCTCGATACCCTGCGCCGCCGCCCGGCCAGGAACAGCCGCCCACGCGGCCACAGCGACCATCAGCGCCAACGTTCCGACCCGTAAATCCATGATACGCTCCCATACCCGGCGCCGCAGCGCGCCCCCGTTATAGCAAGGCCCGCGGACCGCCAACAAGGAGTGTCGCCAACACGCCGGAAAGCAGCCTATTCTGCGCTCTGCCGCCTTTCAACCGAGCCCCTCGCGTATGACCGTTTTCCTGATCCCGATTCTGACCGCGCTCTCCCCGATTTTCGGCTCGTTCGTGCTGGGCGCGATCATGCGGCGGTCGGGCTTTCTTTCCGACGGTTTCTGGGACGGGGCCGACAAACTGATCTTCTGGGTGCTGTTCCCAAGCCTGTTGTTCGTCAGCACGGCCAAGGCCGACCTGTCCGGACCGCAGACCGCCAGCATGGCCTTCGTGCTGGCCGGCGCCGTCCTGGGAACGGCGGCGCTTGCCCGGCTCTGCAAGCCTGCGATGGGATTGCCCGACAGGTCCTATGTCTCGATCTATCAGGGCGCTTTCAGGATGAACGCCTATGTCGGGCTGGCGGCGAGCGCCGCGCTGTTGCCGGGTCCCGGACCGGGACTGGCCGCGATTGCGGTGGCCATCGTCGCCCCGCTGATAAACGGCCTGGGCGTCCTGGCCCTCTCCAACCTGAATACAGAGAAGAAGGGCGAACGGCCTTCCGCGCCGCAGCTCGCCGCGGTCCTTTTGAAAAACCCGCTGATCGCGGCGACGCTGCTGGGCGCGATCCTCAACCTGTCCGGCGTCGGCCTGCCGCGTCCGGTTTGGGCGATGCTGGAAATCCTGGCGGCGGGGGCGCTGCCGCTGGCCCTGATCAGCGTCGGCGCCGGGCTGCGCTTGGAAGCTTTGCAGCAAAGCCGCGGCCCCATCGTCATCGGCACTGTTCTGAAGCTGGTCGCCGCGCCGCTATTGACCCTTGGCGCGGCGCTTGCCGTGGGGCTGACCGGTCCGGCCGCGCTGGTTGCGGTGATCTTCACCGCCTTGCCGACCAGCGCCAGTTCGTATCAGATGACGAAATCCATGGGTGGCGACGCGCCGCTGATGGCCGGTCTGATCACGGCGCAGACCGTCGCCGCCGCGCTTACCATGCCGATTGTACTTCTTCTGGCAGCAGCCCAGTTCCTGCCGGACGGATTGTAATGGGCAGGCTCCACGGTTACCTCCGCCGCGAACGCCCTTTCGGTGCGCCGCACCGGGCGGTTGCCGGAACCCGATGGATAGCATGACCGACGACGCGACAACGCCCCCCGATCCCCCGGCGGGAAGGCTGACCCAGGGTCCCGTGCGGGAGCACCTGACCGCCATGACCCTGCCGATGGTCTGGGGCATCCTGTCGATCATCGCGTTCAATCTGGCGGACACCTATTTCGTGGGCCAGTTGGGGACGGCGGAACTTGCCGCGATGAGCTTCACCTTCCCCGTCACCTTCTTTTTCGTTTCCATCGCGATCGGTCTCTCCGCCGGCGCGTCCAGCGTGGTCGCCCGGATGATCGGCGAAGGCGACCGCCAGCGCGTCCGGCGTCACGCGACCGACAGTCTGCTGCTGGCGCTGGTCACCGTACTGATCTTCGGGACGCTCGGTTACCTCTCCATCGACCCCTTGTTCACGGCGATGGGGGCGACGCCGGAATCGCTGCCCCTGATCCGCGACTACATGGAGATCTGGTATCTGGGCATGATCTTCATCGTGATCCCGATGGTCGGCAACGGGGTGCTGCGGGCGACCGGCGACTCCAAGTTTCCCAGCTATGTCATGATGACCGCCGCCGGCATCAATCTTGTCCTGGACCCGATCCTGATTTTCGGATGGTTCGGCGCACCGCGGCTTGAAATCGAAGGGGCGGCGCTGGCGACCGTGATCGCCAATGCGGGCACGCTGATTGCCGGGCTTTATGTCTTGCATGGGCGCGAACGGCTGCTGACGGCGCGGATCGGCTCCGTGCAGATGTTGGCCCGGTCTTGGCGGCGGGTCATGCATGTGGGCCTGCCGGCCGCGCTTACCAATACGGTGACGCCGGCGGCGAGCGCCGTCATAACGGCGCTGGTCGCCCGGCACGGGGACGCGGCGGTGGCCGGTTTCGGCGTGGCGGCGCGGACGGAAGCCCTGGCGCTGATCGTGATGTTCGCCATGTCTGCCGTCGTCGGGCCCATCGCCGGGCAGAATTGGGGCGGCGGATACCACGACCGGGTCCGGGAACTGCTGCGGCTAGTCTTCAAATTCAGCATGTTCTACGGCCTTGGCGTGGCCCTGCTGCTGGCCCTGTTCGCACCGGCTGTCGCGGCCGCTTTCAACGACGATCCGGCGGTGCAGGAGGTGGCGGTCCTCTATCTTTGGATCGTGCCGGTTTCCTTGGCCTTCTATGGTTTTCAGTTCAATGTGGCGGCGATTTTCAACGGCATCGGCATGCCATTCTACGGCCTTGCCCTGTCCGTCCTGCGCATGCTCGTTCTTTATGTTCCCCTGGCCTGGATCCTGGATCCGGTTTTCGGTCTGCCGGGCCTTTTCGCCGCGGCGTTTCTGGCGAACCTGGGCTGCGGCGCGGCGTCCTGGGTGCTGAGCGGGCGGCGCGCCGGGGTCTGGCTTTGGCGTCAGTCCTGACGCCCCACCACATGCTGGATACGATACAGGGTCGCCGTTGAACCGCGATCATCTGCATGCATGCCGACTTTGGCCTGCAGATGGGCGAGCGCGTCGCCGGTCAGGTCCGCATCGTAACCTTCGACCAGAAACGCCGCGGCGACGGTCGTATCGGCCGCGCCCTGACTTTCGCGAAACCGCTTCTCCGCCGTCGGCATCTGGCCCAGTTCCGGATCTCCTTCCAATGCATGCGCGCCGACCACGCCCGGCAGATCCAAAACGCCGTCGAGAACCGATTCATAATCCAGCGCCGCACCGGGTGAGGAGACGGTGACGGCGCCGCACCACCCGCCCAGACCGCGCCCGAGGCTGGCGCGGACGCGGCAAACCGTTCGGCAGGGCGCGAGATAGGCGGCAAGGATACGCTGTGTCCACGCCGTGGGATCGTTCAACCGGGCCAGATACGGTTCGGAGACCAGCACCGAAGGGTCCGTCACTTCATACATCATGAAATAGCGCACCGATGGATCGTCCGCCGTTACCGCAATCCCGCGCCGCCCGCGCAGGAAACCGGGTACCGCCAACCGCTCGGCCAGATGTTCCAGACTGTGCCAGGCGTTATAGTCCGCTTCGCTGCCGGGCAGCAC
>JANQIT010000089.1 GCA_028282025.1 Hwanghaeella sp.
CCGCCGTTCTGTCGGCCTTGGGAAATCCGCCTTAACGGCCCCGGTTTTTCTAGAGCCGCCGCGCCTGTTCACTGCGTGGCTTTGCTGAGCGTGAAGTCGAGACCCCGCGAATAGATCAACGGCCAGTGCTGATACTGGGCGAACCGCTCGCTGAGGGTGGGCACAGCCTCCTCGGAATAGCGCACGACTTCCCGAACCGTCAGGTTGCCGTCACGCGGTTCTTCGTCCGCCGCGCCGTTCATGGCGTCGATCAGGGCGTAGGTGAAAACGCCATGGCCGAGTTCCTCATGCTCCACGGCGAACTGCTGCTTGGCGGTCGCCGAGACGATGTGGAGACCGACCGACTGGCCCAGCCGGCGTATGACGCGCCGGTCCATCTGGTCCCGGAAACCCTCCACCGCGCTGCCCGACTTGCAGGCGTCGATCAACATGATCACCCGGCGCGCGCCGATATTCTCTATGTATTTCTGCAGCTTGCTGGCCGACAGCGCGCGGCGTTCCAGGCGGCGCGAGGAGATGGGCAATTCGAATTCGTGGGTTACGAAGAAGAAATCCGACTCCGTCGCCTCACCATGTCCCGCATAATAGATGACCACGACGTCTTCAGGCTGGGTGTCCTGCATTTCGGCGAGCACTGCCTGCATGCCGCGGCGGGTCGCCTGTGAGTCGAACACTTCGTAGAATTTAACGTCGCCGAAGATTTCACCGTATTTCGACTGCATGATCTGTTGGATGCCGCGGGCGTCCGGCAACGCGTAGTTCAGGTTCAGTTGCGGGTCGAGATATTCATTCAGTGCAATCGTCACCACATGCAGAACCGGTGCGCGGGCTGGGGCCTGAACATCCACGGTGACAAGGGTGGTGGCTCCCAGGATGGCCTCCGAACTGACGGCGTTGGCATGGAACAGGTTGGTTCCGGCGATAGGGCGGACCCGGAACGTTGCGTCGATGACTTTCTTGCCGTTTTCCTCTCTTTCATCCTGACGGACAATTTTGTCGGACGAGATCAGTTTGGTGTTGTGGAACAGGAAGAAGCCGTTGATTCCGCCGCCTTCATCCTTGACGGTCATCTGCACTTCAATCTCGGTGAGCGCATCCATCTTGATGCTTGGCTCCATGTTCAGCACCGCAAGAGGGGGAGGGAGAATCCCCTCGTCCCAATTCTGGATTCCGGGAGACAACAGTTCGCCGACACCGAGACGCTTCTTCTCCAGAAGATCGGGCTCGTAGAGATTGTCCGTGAAGTTGTCTATCGGCAGTTCCAGGGTTTCCCCGGCCCAGGCCAGATTGGCGAGCGCCCGGCTGGATCCGTCGAACCGGCCGTCGCGGTCAACCACCGCCCAACCGCGTTCGGTGGAGATCAGTTGGATCAGCAGGCTTCCGTCGCCGCTGTTCCAGATCCGCGTCACCCCGTCCGCGCCGAAGGTGATCACGCGGTTGGGGGCGGCGTCGAACGCGACGCCGGCGATTGGACCGGGATGCGCTTCGACGATCAGCGGCTTGCCGGGGCTGGAGGCATCCCAGACCAATAACCGCTTTTCCGCTTCGACGGCGGCGACTGTTTCGCCCTCGCTCGAGACCGCGATGCTTGCGACCGATCCGGATGCGCCCTCGTAATCCTCATCCCGGTCTTCCGAATCGACACGCCACCGCGATACCTGGCCACCGCTGTCCGCGGTGAAGAATTCCGTTTCGTCGATCCCGAACCGGGCGTCGGTCAGGTCGGCGCCCGTCGCCGAAACGGTTCGCACAATGGCGTTCGAGGCTGTCTCAATGATGCGGACGGCGCCGTTCCGCGTGCCGATCAGGACGAACTGTCCCGTGCTGCCGATATCCACATTGGTGGCCGGCGATCCGTTTCCGGCATAGACGCCCGACACTGTAAGCGTACTCAGATCGACGAGACTTGCCGACCCGTCGGCGTTTCCAACTAGTATCGACGTGCCGTCCGGGCTGAAGGCCATGGCCGTGGGGCGGATGTCGCCAAATCGGGTGCTGCCGAGCGGGTCGGCGCGATCCGTCGTCCAAAGGGTCAACGTGCCGTCCGCCTCGACGATACCATAGCGCCGCCCGTCGGAACCGAAGGCGGCGGCGACGGGCTGCGCATCCAGCGGCGACAGCCTGCGGATTTCCCGGCCGCGCTGCAGGTCCCAGACCCGGGCGCGCCTGTCGGCGGAGACGGTGACCATGTACCGGCCGTCCCGGCCTATCGCCAGGGCTTCCACCGCGCCCGCCGAATTCTCGATACGCAGGTTCAGCCGCTGCCGTTGCACGGCAAGTTCTGTGTTCTTCTGGATGGCCCGGCGCAGATTCCGCAACTGCGCGTCGGCGGGCGCCGCCAGGCTGCAAAGAAGCGCGGCCATGACCAGAACGGCCAAGGTCGGCATCGGTATGGCGGTGCGGTTTCGTGCGCCTTGCCCTAAACCCAAATACATTCGGTTCCCCTATAATCGACTGTGCGGTGTTCCGGTGTTTCAAGGCGAAAGCCTAATACAAAGAGGGACCACGCCAAAGCGCTCGTTGCGCACTTGCTGCCTGTGACATTTACGCAACAAATCCCCAGCTTTTCAGGCGGCTTTCCATGCGGTCAAAAACGGTTAATGAATTCAGTAGTTTATTCTTATGTCCTTGCGGTTCCGCGGCGCTCCGGATGCAGGGCCGATAATGGCTTTTTCCGGCGGTCTGCGATAAATTCTCGGAAACTGATATGTCTAAGACCGGCCATATTGGCGGGCGTATGGGGAAGAGTATGAAAAGTTTCTCTAAACTGTTTGGGCTTGTCGCGTTCCTTGCGGCTATCGGGCTCGGTTCGCCGGCCATGGCGCAGCTTTCCGACTTTGAAGACGATCCCGGCGCATCGACACAGACCGATGCGCTGATCGATCAGGGCACCGCGCTGGCCAACCGAACAATCCAGGGCCGGACGCAGGGCGCTATCAAGACCGGGTTCTACGGCAATTTTTTCGGCGGGGCGGAGGCCGTGCAAAATAATGACGGCCTTACGGTCGTCGCCGGTACGGACGGTCATTCCGGTGGTTTTTTCTCGGACTTCTGGTCGGATGTGGCGGTTTGGAGCAACCTGTCGTCATTGACGATTGATGATACCCCGCTGGATTTCGAGGCGGACTCGCGGATCATGTCCGGCTTGATCGGCATGGATAAATTCGTAACGGAAAACATCCTGGTCGGCGCGGTCGTGGGGCTGACCAGCGGCGACACCGATGCGATTGCGTCTCTGGCCGGCGGCCAGGTCAGTCTAAGGACCGATACCAAAACCCACTTGATCTCGGTCTACGGCGCGTATGTCTTGAACGACTTCGTTTATTTCGACGCGGCGTTCGGCGTGTCCGATGAAGAGGTTTCCACCACCGGCATCACGGTCGCGACAGGCAATTTGAACGTGCAGAACGATACCACCGGGTCGACCCGCTTTGGGTCCGTCGGGGCAACGGTAGCCGTACCGTTCGAGGAAGTCTGGCTGATGACGGGTAACATCTCGTATCTGCGGTCGATCACGAAGCTGGGGGCTATCCGGGACAATGTCAGCAATGTCACCATTGGCGGACAGGGCAGCGACTCGGCCATTCTGACCCTGGGCACGCAGGTCGCCCGGGCCTTCCAGGGCGGCAGTTTCGTTCCTTATGCGGGGTTTGCCTTCGAAAAGAACTACCAGGATCAGGTGATCGGTCTGCCTCTCGGGGCGGCGGGCGCAAGCGGTCTGACCGATCAGCAGACGAACGATCAGAGTCAGGGCATCATCACCGTCGGCCTCGATTTCTTCCCGGCCGACAATCTGTCGGTGTCGATGGAAGGTCAGCGCTTCGTCATGCGCGACAGTCAGAAATCCTGGGGCGGGTTCTTCAACTTCCGCTATAATTTCTGACACCGAACCGCCTTAGCGCGGGAAGAACGGTCTATACGAGAAACGGCGCCGGAGATTCCGGCGCCGTTTCTCGTTTCAATCCCTTATCGCCCGACCGCTGCGCCGAGCACTAGCTGGCCGGTTGTCTTGCCGGTCAGCCGACCCGGAACGGGTTGCCGATGACGGTCCGGTGGAAACCGTGCGTCCCCTGATAGCCGATCATCTTCATATGGACATAAACCGAACGGCTGAGATTCTGGTCCGGCCAGTATTGGAAGAACTCCGCCGCGCCGTTGGCGCCGGTCAAGCTGCTGAACATGGGCTGGTCCGCCGGCAACTCCCGAACCAGAAATCCGAATTGTCCGGCCGGCACGGTATTCGAGATGACCGCGGCGGCGCGGTTGAAACTGGCGACCGCTGTTGTTTCGTCCTCGAACAAGGTGCTGTCGATCTGAATGGCGACCAGTCTGTTTCCATTCCGCGTGTCGAATTGCGCGACGACGGCCGCCGTATTGGGCAAGGCCGATGGCGCTTCCAGCGCGCAGGCAACGAACCCGTCGCCGACATCCTTACAGGTCTTGGTGCGTGGTTTCACGCTGTCCAGCGTATCCGACCAGGTCAGGCCGTAGAGGATCGGGCTATAGGCGTCCGCGTCCGCCGCGATCACCAGCCGTTCCTGCAGGGAATGGTGCCCATTCGCCGCCGCCAATTCGGCCGCGCGCATCCCGTTTTGCATTGCGATTGACGGGTCCGCGCCGACATTCAGCAAGCTGGCGGCAAGGGAGGCGTCGCCGGCCTCCGCCGCCCGCATCAGAGGGGTCTTGTCCTCGCGTTTGGCGTTAGGATCGATACCGATCTTGCTGAGGAGCGGCGCGACAATGCGCTGGCCGGCCGGAGCAAGTTCCGTGAGCAGCAGATGCAGCAGATCGGGCGATGGCCGGATGCCCTTTTCATGCAGAATGGCCGCGTGGTCTGGTCTGCCCTGAAGCAGCGCGTAGTCCAGAGGCGTGCGGCCCGAAATACCGGACGCGCTTTCCACGTCGATGGCCAAAGAGGCGAGATCGACCGCTTTGGGTTTGCTGCCGAGGAGGGTTGCAAGCTGCTGAACGGAGCCGTTTTCAATGGTCTCCGCGACGGCGTCCTTGAACCAGTCGCGATTGATCAGGGCTTCAGGCTTCCGGGGCGCGCGGGGATGATCTTCGTCCACCGACAGATTCATCGGAGCGCCCGGTGACGCGGTGGTGAAAGCTTGGACGCCCGACTCCTGTCCGGTTTCTGCCAATGCAAGCAGCCTCAATCCTTCAGTCCGTCGTTCCTCGGTCCGCCGTGGCGCCCGCGGGGAAAGCGCGAGCGTTTGAACTGGTCCGGCGAAGACCGCCGGCTGCTTGAACATCGCGCGCGCGCCGGCTTCGTCTTCAAGATCGCTTTTAGGGAAGACCGCTGCGACGGCGGTCGCCGGGGCGGGGGAGGCGGTGTTTTCCAATTCGTCGAGGAAGCCCGTGTCGAGGACAGCCTCCGGTACCGCTTCGGAGACAGCCTCTAGCGCGGTTTGAGCGGCCCGTTCGGGGAGAGCCGGTGCGGCTTGGGCGAGCGCGCCCTCCTGGGATTCGGAAATCCCTCCCAGTTCGGCCAACAGATCGGGACTGCCGCCGGCGAAGTCGGCCGGCCCCGCCGGGCAGCCCGGGCGGGGGGCGGTGCTGGCGTTGAAGGAGGTCAACAGACGGGTCATGTCCGTGTCGCCGTTCGCCGCCGCGACGGAAAGAGGCGTCACGCAGCCATACAAGCCGCCAGCCAAATCGACCGGGACGCCGGCCTTCAGCATCAAGCGTAGCGGGGAGATCAATCCTTCTTCCGCAACGGCGTGCAGCACCGTTCGGTGGCCGGATAGTTCCGCGGACGGGTCTGCACCCGCCTGCAACAGAAGATCGACCGCCACCGGCAATTCGGTCCTGGCCGCGGCAAGCAAAGCCGGCGTGCCGTCGGCGTCGCGCTGATTCGGATCGGCGCCGGTCTGCAAAAGGGTCCGCACCCGGTTCAGGTCGCTGGCCAGGATGGCGTCATGCAGGGTGCTGGCGGGATGCGACGCCCCGGTATTGTCGAGATATCCCGCGAACTGCGCGACCAAACGTACCGCAGGCTCCGGATGCAGAGACGTCATCAGCGCGCCGAAAGCAAAGGAAGCGGCCATGACGCCGGTCATCAGCGCGGTGCGCCGCTGCTTGCGGCGGGCGGGCCGGCGGGCCTTGGCCGCCAGAAGGTCGAAACGGAGATCTTCCAATTCCGGCGCCGCACGGGCGGGGCCGTTCCCCGCCTCTGCAAGGATGTCTGGGGGGCGGGCGGTTGCGGCGGGTTCGTCCGATATTCCGATATTGAAATCCTGTGACGATCCCGATGCCGGCGCGGAAATATCGGTAAGGGGCGCGCAAGTTCCGGTAAGGTCCAGACGCGCATGGTTCAAACCAAGATCGGCGGTTCCGGCCGCGAACTGGGCGCTGTCGCGGGTAAGCGACGCCAGATGAAGAAACTCCGACTTGCCGCGCGCCGGGTCGAACCGGCCTTCGAACAACCGAACCTCTTCATACAAAGGGGACCGCGCCGTCTCGCCGGTGGCGATCAACGCGGAGATCGCGTCGCTGTACTGCTCCAGGTTCTGCCAATGGCGCGCGCGCCGAACCTGCAGCCAATAGGAGTTCAGGATGCCGTCGGCGGTGTCTGATTGTGGCGTCGATGTCTGCATCGGTATCTTCGCGTTTCCTTGCTCGAAGAGGACCCAAGAAACCGTATTTTGTACTGGCTTTAAAGTTAGAATTAAACAAAAACCGCGTACGCTATTAACATAAAAGAGCTTTTTCTCTTTAGAAATCTGCCTAAAGCGGCGTCTTGTCTTGCTTATTAGGCGGCGCAGTATTTAGCAAAGGCGCATTCCATAGCCGAGCGGGAGCGTTGTCGTCCGACGCCGGTTGCGCCGATTGCATGGCCCCGGCGTCGTCTCTAGAACTCCGCCCTGGTTGGCGGCGGCGATAGCATCGTCGCGAATACAGGTGGTTGGATGCGGCGCGGGACGGGTAGGCGGCGAAACGAATGAACGAAGAAAACCCAGACGGCCGGCAGCGGCCTTGGTCGAACCGGTGCGCGGTGATGGGCATCGTCAACGTGACGCCGGATTCCTTTTCCGGTGACGGTCTCGCGGGGGCTGAAAACACGGTCGATCGGGTCCTTCGGCAGGCGGAGCGGTTTCTCGAAAGCGGCGCGGACATTCTGGATGTCGGTGGTGAAAGTACACGGCCCGGCGCGGATATCGTTTCTTCGGCGGAAGAGCGCGCCCGGGTAGTCCCCGCCATTCGGGCCATCGCCGCCCGCTTCCCGGAAGTGTGGATTTCCATAGATACCTATAAGGCCGATGTGGCGCGTGACGCGCTGGATGCGGGGGCGGCGATGCTGAATGACGTGTGGGCCGGCGCGGCCGACCCGGACATGCTGCCCCTGGCGGCCCGGCGCGGCGTTCCGATTGTCCTGATGCATAACCGGGCGAAATGGGGGGCTGCGACGCAGGATGCCCGGTTGGGTGGGGCGTATGACGCGCCGTCCTATGGCGATTTTCTCCCGGAACTGCGGCAGGATCTGAAGGCGCTCGCCGACCGTGCACTAGAGCACGGCGTTCCGGCGGGGAATATCCTGCTCGACCCGGGCATCGGGTTCGGTAAGACGCTGGACCAGAACCTTGCCCTGCTGCGTGATGCGAATAGCCTGCGGGAGCTGGGATATCCCACCTTGTTTGGCCCAAGCAGGAAGAATTTCATAGGCAGGGTCCTGGACGCTGAGAAAGAGGACCGACTGATGGGGACCGCCGCGGCCGTTGCCGCTTGCGTGCGCGGCGGCGCCCATATCGTCAGGGTGCACGACGTGCCCGAAATGGTCGACGTCGTCCGCATGACGGAAGCAATCATGTGCGCCGGCGCATGAAGGTGGGGAAGGCGGTGAAGGCGATGAAGGTGGAGACGTTTCCGGTTTTTGTCGCGCTTGGTTCCAACCTCGGAGACCGGCGCAGCCATTTCGACCGCGCCATCGAACTGTTGCAGCGCACCGAAGGTTTCGACGTCATGCAGGTTGCCGAGCCGTGCGAGTCGGAACCGATGTATGTCGCCGACCAGCCCAGCTTCCTGAATACGGCCCTGGTCGGGCGCTGTTCAGTGTCCCCTCGCGATCTATTGACGTCTCTGAAGACGATCGAGACGCAGGTCGGTCGCCGGAAGACCTTCACCAACGGGCCTAGGGTCGTGGATCTGGATATCGTCTATTTCGGGGACGAGGTTCTGCAATCCGACGGGCTTGAGATTCCGCATCCCCGGCGTCTGGAACGGGATTTCGTTTTGCGCCCGATTGCGGCGCTTGCCCCCGATTTCATCGACCCGGTTACCCGTCGTTCCGTTGCGGAACACTTGCGGGATCTTGTGGGAAATTCTGGATAAGGCGCGCCCTGGCGCGATTTGAAGGTTGTTGGGTTCGGAGCGGCTAAGGGCTTGCTCCGTGAATGCCAGTGATCGGTTCCCACCATGCCGCCGTAAAGATCCTTGATAGGGCGTCTACCCGCCCTTGGGGCGGGTAGCGGGATCGCACGTTCCGGTTTTTCATAGCTGATATGCGCGCTCGTCACTTGCGGGATATTGCGACGCAACATAAATGATGCAGTGCACATAACGAGTTAAGAGTCACCCGGTCTGCCGAAGGGTAAAGGCGAGTGCGAAAGCAGCGTGAGACCGGGGCTATGAAAGTGGAGAAAGTAATGGACGGACACGCAACGACACTGGGTGGAACGGTAACCCCTTGGGGCGCCGGCGGCGAATGGATGCGGTCGCTGCGCTTGAATGCGGAGATCACACCCGCCGAGCTTGCCGAGCAGGTGTCTGCCCCGTCCGTGGCGTGGGTGCTGGAAGTTGAAGCGGGTCTCCGGCCCGTGCCGTCGTCGATGTACAAGACGTATGCGCAGCAACTCGGCGTCGCCACCAACGAGTTCGCCGCCACCTGCCTGCGGCATTACGACCGTAAAGCCTATGAAGCACTTTTCGGCGCTGAAGAAGCGGCCTTTGGCATCGCGGCGTAACGAATTTACAGAGATCGAGGCCCCAAATTTAAGAGAGGGCCCGTAGAACATACCCCTGTTCGATCAGAAACCCCGCATTCGCAAGGATGCGGGGTTTCTGATGTCTGTCCCTCGGCATTCCAGGGCGGTCACGATCCTGCGCTGACGGCTCCGATTCCCAACAAGGCGAGTATCCGCGCCCGTCCTTTGACCTGATCCCTGTCGAAAAGCTCGTCATCCATATCGTCATCGTCATTGGCGATGCTCTCTTCCGCGCCCGGCTGCAGCAATTCGTCCAGAGGCGTTCCCAATTTCTCCTGCATGACGGCGACCATGTCTTTCTTGGTCTGCGCGAACCGCCTGGCCCAGTCTTTCTGAGCCTGCCGTCTTGGGATGGTCGCCTCCACACCGAGGCCGAGATGTTTGTAAAGGTCGTAGAGCGTCACCCTGGCGAGATCGCGGACCAGCAGCCACTGCCCCTTCTCCCCGCGTGCAATGTAGTCGTGGGTTTCCAGCCGCTTTTCAACGTCCGCCAAGCTGTCCGGCCCCAGCCCGGATTCCCGAAGAAGGCGGGCTTCGCTTAAACCGCCGCCCTGTATCGTCGCACGCCGCAAGGCGCTTAGCACCGCCAGGGCCGTCACCAGCCGTTCCAGCGGCGCCAGCCCGGTTTTCTGAAAACGCCGGGACCCGCCGCGCCATTCGGGGAGAGAAGCGGTGATCTCCGCCGAAAGCAGGACGATGATCCAACTGAGATAGATCCAGACCAGGAAAATCGGGATCGTCGCCAATGCGCCGTAGATGGTCTGATAGGTTGGGAAGGAGGTAATGTAGATCCCGAAGCCTTTCTTCAGCACTTCGAACAGGATCGACGCCGTCAGCCCCCCGATCAGGGCGTCCGTCCGGCGCACAGGATAGTTCGGCATAATAAGGAACAGGGCGGTGAAGCCCAGGGCCTGCAGCGTGAAGGGCAGCAGGAATGTCAGATTGTTGAGAGAGCCCGTATAGCTCTCGACACCAGATTCCCGCGCGAAGGCGAAGAGATAGCTGCTGATTGACAGGCTGGCGCCGAACAGCATCGGCGCCAGCGTGATCATCGCCCAGAATACCAGCATGCGCGCGACGATGTTACGCCGGCGGCGGGCCCGCCAGATCATATTGAAGGTGTTGTTGATCGATACCATCAGCATGACGGCGGTGAAGACCAGGAACAGAATGCCGACGGCGGTCAATCCGCCCGTCTGCTGTGTGAAGGTTTCCAGGTATTCCTGTATGACGTCGCCGACCTGGGGCACGAAGTTCTCGAAGATGTAGGACTGAACCTCGCCCTTCAGGCGGCTATAGGCCGGGAAAGCGGCGAAGATGGCGAAGCTGACCGCCAGCAGCGGCACCATGGCCAGAAGCGAGGTGAAGGTCAGCGATGCGGCCCGCTGCTGACAACCGTCGAACGCAAAGCGGTCGAAGACATAGGTGAAGAAACGCCAAAAGGGCGGCGTTCGGGCGCTCTTGGGCGCGGTGGTAGGGCGGGGCGTCTGCACTCCTTGCTTACCCTGGCCGCTCTGTGTCTCGTCCACGCCGTCTCCCCTCCGATTCGGTGCATGACACTCTATCCGAGAATGACTGAATTCCGAAATCCTGTCGTCTTCGGCCCCTGCGGTGGGGGCGACCGTTCCGGTGGAAGCGGGATTGGCGCAACGGGTGACTTGGTATAAACCAAGCGGCATACGGGGCCGTACCGGCTCCGCGACGGTCTTTCGGCCATCTTGTCACGATCAACCCATGAGGAACCGGAATGAGCGAGAACGCGCCGCTGATGCAGGGCAAAAAAGGCCTGATCATGGGAGTCGCCAACGATCGGTCGATTGCCTGGGGGATCGCCAAGGCCGCCGCCGCCCATGGCGCGACGCTGGGATTCACCTATCAGGGAGACGCCTTGGAAAAGCGGGTGCGGCCCCTGGCGGAAAGTGTGGATTCGCCGTTGGTCCTGTCCTGCGACGTGACCGACGCGGACAGCGTGGACGCGGTCTTCGCCGAGGTTGAGAAGGAATGGGGCGGTCTGGATTTTCTGGTGCACGCCATCGCTTTTTCAGACAAGGAAGAGTTGAAGGGCCTCTATCTCGACACCACGCGGGATAACTTCCTGCGCACCATGGACATCTCCTGCTATTCGCTGACCGCCGTATCGCAGCGGGCCGTGCCGTTGATGAAGGACGGCGGGTCCATCGTCACGCTGACCTATTACGGGGCGGAGCGGGTAATGCCGCACTATAATGTCATGGGCGTGGCCAAGGCGGCGCTGGAGGCCAGCGTGCGTTACCTGGCCGTCGATCTGGGGCCCCGGAACGTGCGGGTCAACGCGATTTCCGCAGGGCCGATCAAGACCCTGGCGGCCAGCGGCATCGGCGATTTCAGGTATATTCTGAAGTGGAACGAGTTGAATTCGCCCCTGAAGCGCAATGTGACCATCGATGAAGTGGGAGGCGCGGGGCTCTATCTGCTCAGCGATCTCAGCAGCGGGGTCAGCGGCGAGGTTCACCATGTGGACGCCGGATACCACACAGTCGGCATGGTCGCGGTCGATGCGGCGGATGAAGTTTCCGCTCTGCTGGCCAGCTTGAACGCCGGCAAACACTGATCCGGCCCGGCCGGGTAGGGATAGAAGGACATCCATGTCTGCCAACGGTTTCGGGCATCTGTTCCGCTTCACGACCTGGGGTGAAAGCCATGGGCCGGCCATCGGCTGCGTGGTGGACGGCGCCCCGCCGATGATCCCGATATCCGAGGCCGATATCCAGGTTTGGCTGGATCGCCGCAAGCCCGGGCAATCGAAATATGTCACCCAGCGTAAGGAACCGGATACCGTCAAAATACTGTCCGGCGTGTTCGATGGGGTGACGACCGGGACGCCGATCAGCCTGATGATCGAAAATCAGGACCAGCGCTCTAAGGATTACGGCGATATCAAGGACAAGTTCCGTCCCGGCCACGCCGATTATACCTATTGGAAGAAGTACGGCATCCGCGACTATCGCGGCGGCGGGCGTTCTTCGGCCCGCGAAACCGCCAGCCGGGTCGCCGCGGGGGCGGTCGCCCGCAAGGTCCTGTCGCATCTTTTGGGCAACCAGGTTTCGGTGCGCGGGGCCTTGGTGCAGGTCGGCCCGCACAAAGTTGACCGGGCGAACTGGGATTGGGCCGAAGTCGAGAAGAACCCGTTCTGGACGCCCGACGCGAAGGCGGCCGACGACTGGGCGGGCTATCTGGACGGAATCCGCAAGGCGGGATCCTCCGTTGGGGCCGTGATCGAAGTGGTGGCCGAAGGGATTCCCGCCGGTCTGGGTGCGCCGATCTATGACAAAATGGATTCGGACCTGGCCAAGGCGATGATGAGCATCAACGCGGTAAAGGGCGTTGAGATCGGTGCGGGCTTCGGCGCGGCGGAACTGACGGGCGAGGAAAATGCCGATGAAATGCGCCCCGGCCCGGATGACGAGCCGGAGTATCTGAGCAATCACGCGGGCGGTGTGCTTGGCGGCATCACCAGCGGCCAGCCGATCGTCTGCCGTTTCGCGGTCAAACCGACCAGTTCCATTCTGACCCCGCGGCAGACGGTCGATAAAGATATGCAGGAAGCCGATATTCTTACCAAGGGACGGCACGACCCCTGCGTCGGTATCCGCGCCGTGCCGGTGGGAGAAGCGATGATGGCGCTTGTCCTGGCCGACCATCTGCTGCGTCACCGTGGACAGATCGGACTGTAGATTTTTTTCGTCGCTCTCTCCGCAACGCCAATGGCCCATGGGAAAGCAGCCTCTAAAACTTCACCGTGGGGTTCGGAACATCGAGTCGGATCAAGGAAATCCGTGAACCTCACCCTACGGCGTTTTTCTTGGAAGCCTGGGCGAGCCCCTAACCATCGACAGTCGGTCGGCAATCAATGGTATGGAGACAGCGGACGCCCAGCCCTATGGGCGGCGCTCTGGATGCTGCCGGGCCGGTAGACGTCGGTCATCTTTCGATCCGTCAGAGCGGTGGTTATCGACATCATATCAGTAGATACTCATTCCATATGGGAGCGGCCTTGATCGTGGGGAGGCGTGCTTATAGAAGATATTGAGAATCATTCTCAAAAAATATCTCCCGAAAGTGCAAGGCCCAAAGGACGCGTGGCTTGATGACCGCCTCCCTTCTTATCGATGCATATCATGACTATGAGGTGGAGCTGTTTCACTTTCTGGCCAAACGGCTGGGCTCGCACAGCGTTGCCGCGGACCTGAAACAAGATCTCTACCTGAAAATTCTGCGGACAAAGGGCGTGGGAAAGATCCGTAATCACCGATCTTTCCTGTTCAAGATGGCGGCCAACATGGCAATAGACCATGTTCGGACGGAAAGCAGACGCAATGAACTTTTGTCGGAGGCGACCGATGTGGCTTGGTCTCAATCCGATGAGCTGTCGCCCGATCGGTACGCAATTGCGAAAGCTGAGCTGAGGTTTCTCGAACAAGTATTGCAGGACTTACCGGACCGGAGCCGGGAGGCGTTTTTCCTGTACCGGTTTGAAGGGGTGAACCAAACTCGAATAGCCGAGCTGCTGGGGGTTGGCGTCACGACCGTCTACAAGGATCTCAATCTTGTTCTCTCGGCGCTGGTTTCGGCGAGAAAGGCCTTTCATGGCAAAAAAATACCGGCGCTCGGGAAAGACACGTGACATGCTCACACGTCCTAAGGACAGATGGGTTCGCTTTCTGCCGGGCGACCTTTGCGCCATCGGAAGTTGGTTGATCCGGAAATGACCCAGGAACCGCGAGATACAGATCAAACCGACATCGAGGATGCGGCTCGTGAATGGGTTATCAGGATGAATGGCCCAAATCCGGATCGTGCCGATCTGGAGCAGTTCGATGCATGGTACAAACAGGACCGAAGACACCGGGATGCCTTCGATAGCGTGCAGACCCTTTGGCGCGATATCGGTCCCTTGGAGAGCGCTTTTCATAGGCAACGAAATAGAGCGGTTCTTCCCATACGAACGCCGGATCGAACGCGCGAACGTCATCGTTCCAAAGCCGATCCCGGACGCCGCCGTGCAAGAGTCATCCCCATGAGATTGGCGGGAGGTTTCGTCGCAACTTGCGCCTTGATGCTGGCGCTTGTGAGTTTAAATGTTCCCGCCTATCTGCAAGCCGACTATGCAACGGCAATCGGGGAATACAGATCTGTAGATCTGGAGGACGGCAGCGTAATCCACTTGAATACGAACAGTGCCGTTTCAGTCGCCTTCTCGGAGCGGGAACGCAGAATCGATTTGCTCTATGGGGAAATCTTCCTGGAAGTTGAACCGGATGGATCCCGTCCGTTTCTGGTATTTTCGAACGATGGTCTCGCCCGTGCGGTTGGGACCAAGTTCTCTGTACGGGATCTGGATGAAAATACGCTTGTTATCGTCTCGGAAGGGGCGGTCAACGTTCTATCGCCATCGACGGTCGCGCGAGGTGCGGTGATCCTTACCCAAGGACAAGGTGCGCAGTTCTTTGCGGGAACGCGGCCTGTAGCGGTGGAGTTGCCGAAACCCGCCGCCGCCCACGCGTGGGTTCAAAACCGAATTGAATTCGACCATACGCCCTTCGACGAGGCGATCCGGGAACTGGATAGACATTTTGCGGGCAAAATAATTGTTGCGGCCGAAATCCCCGAAGCGGCTGTTGTATCGGCGAGATTGTCACTTTCCGATATAAGCGGCGGATTGCAGGCAATAGCCAGAACCGAAGGACTGACCGCCACCCGCATCGGCGGATTCCTTTTCCTCGTCCACAGAAACTAAAATGCACCGACTTCGCTGACGCCAAACGTCACCACATTGAAAGCGTTTTTGAGAATGACACTCAGTCGCGCTTATCATGTTTTGGTGATGTTTGGAGTAAAGAGAGATGTTGTGGGGAAGTACGGTCAAGTCAATCGCATGCGGAAGAACAAGAAGCGGAACCGTAAATCCATGCAAACTGGGAATTACCCCTAGGCGTTTCCTTCTTTCGGCATTGTTGCTTTCGGGGATGGCGGTCGGCAGTCCGGTTTTCTCGGCGGCCCTTGATGGGGAGAAGTCGCCTGAAGAACCCGCGGTTTGGGTTGCGCAGGCATCCAAGGAAGTCGACTTCGCCGTGCCATCCCTGTCGCTTTCGGAAGCTTTGGACCGTCTCTCCCAACAGACGGGGCTTTCTTTCGCTTACCGTCCTGCGGACATCGCGGGTCTTTCCTCCAATCGGGTCAGCGGCCGATACGCCATCGCTGAGGGACTTCGGCGGCTGCTGCACGGAACGGGTATAGACTTCACATTTACGGGGCCGTCGACGATTGTCCTTGAGCTTGGAAGCGAGCCGGCGGACAATTCGCTTCTGCGTCTGGATACGGTTTTCGTCGAGGGGAAAAGCGAAACAGCCTATGGCCCTGTGGACGGGTATCGGGCACTACGCTCGTCGACAGCGACGAAGACCGACACACCCATTGAGGATGTGCCTGTATCGGTTCAAGTAGTCCCCCGCGATACGATTGAAGACCAGGCCGCCCTGCATTTGGACGATCTGTACTCCAATGTCAGCGGTGTTCAACAGGCTGGGAACACACTGAATGCACAGTCCGAGGTTTTGCCGATTATTCGCGGATATGAATCGCCCGTACTTCTGAGGAACGGACTGCGAGCGACGAATGTCGGCACTGTCGATCTGTTCAACATCGAACGGGTGGAAGTCCTGAAAGGCCCGGCTTCCATTCTTTTCGGTGCGCTGGATCCGGGTGGACAGGTGAATACGGTTACCAAGCGCCCCGGCTCAGAGGAGAGCTACGAGGCCGCCGTTCAATACGGGAGTTTCAATTTCAAGCGCGCGACATTCGACGCCACGGGAGGTGTATCGGAGGATGGCCGGTTGGCCTATCGCTTCAACGCCGCTCTCACTGACAGCGACTCCTTCCGCGATGAAATGTTTCTGAAGCGGCAGGCCCTGGCGCCCAGTCTTCTTTGGACCCCGCAAACGGGAACGGAACTGCTTGCGGAATTCACGTATGTTGGCGAGGAGCAGCCCTACGATTCCGGCGTGCCGTTGGGGCTGGATGGCCAGCCTCTGGTTACTCAAGACACTTTTTTCGGCGACCCCGGTCTGCGGGGCAGAAATATCGACGACTACGCGCTCAATCTGCAATTCAGACATCAGGTAAATGATTTCTTCGAACTGCGAAGCCAAGCTCAGATACACAGAGCCGAGGCGAAAAACGAATCATTGCGGAACCTGGCATTTGTCGGAGATCGCTTGGTTCTGCGATACCAGAACGAAGACCGGACGGACGACGAAGCTCAACTGGTTATCGATGGTATAAGCACCTTTGAGGTCGACGGCAGTACGCATGAATTGCTCACCGGTTTGGAATACGTTTTTCAGGATTCCGAATTCAACCGGTTCAGAACCAATATCGCCTTGGTCGATGTGAACAATGACCCCAATGTAAATATCGTCGTGCCGGTCAACCAGCCGAAACAGGAGGTTCTTGGACGGACTGCATGGTGGGCGGCCTATGCGCAGAACCAGATGACCTTTCTCGACGACGGCGCGTTGAAGGTACTGATCGGCGGGCGCTACGATAAACTGAAACAGTCCAGCGACACCAACCGCATTCCCGCCCCGGGGATCGATGAAAACAACTTCAGCGGCAGGATCGGGACACTATATGAATTTTCCGACCGGCATGCGGCGTACATCAGTGTCAGTCAGTCATTCGTTCCCCAGCAGAATGGAGTGCTGGATGTCGACAATGTGCCGCTTCCATCGGAGACGGGGCTGCAGTACGAGATTGGCTTCAAGAGCCAATTCCTCGACGATACGCTGTCTCTTACCGGGGCTCTCTTTCAAATCGACCGTGAAAACGTTGCGGTCTTCGATCAAGCCACCTCGGCCGCCTTGGGGAGGAATGTGTTTCTTCCCGGCGTGAGCCAGCGGAGCCAAGGCATCGAGTTCGACTTAACAGGTGAACTTGCGGACGGGTTGCGCATCATCGCCAACTACAGTTTCACGAGAACGGAAGTTACGGAGAACCAGGCCGATCCCACTGCCGAGGGGAACCGCGTCGGGGGAGTCCCGAACCACTTGGCCAGGGTGTGGTTGAATTACGCATTTCCTTCCGCAAGTGCGCTTCACGGTCTCGGCATAGGGGGCGGCGTCCGATATGTCGGGAGGAGCGACGCTCAGTTCAATCAGTCGATACGCTTGGATCCCTTCGCGGTTTTCGATGCTGCTTTATCCTATTCATACAAAGACGCGAAGTTCTCTCTCAACCTGAACAATATTCTCGATAAGGAGTATATCGCCCGGGCAAGCAGCAGGGAGATAGCGCATTTCGGCGAGCCGTTCTCGGTAGTCGGTTCCCTGCGCCTGAAGCTCTGACGCTGCTATGAACCGACAGTTGCTGTTTTCAATCCATTCGTGGGTCGGACTTCACTTGGGGTATTTGCTGTATGTCGTCTGCCTATCCGGAACCCTGGCAGTTTTCAGTTGGGAGTTGAAATGGCTTGCCGATGAGACAATCCGATCCAAGGAGGCGGACGGCGTTGGAGCATCCGCGCCGATTTCTTGGCAGGCGATGTACGATCAACTGGCGACGGCATATCCATCGGCGCGGATATTGCGAATTGCGGCCCCGCGTGGGGAAAGTTGGGCGGCGCTTGGGGTCGTTTCGTTCGGCGCCCGCGATATCCGCGTTGTAACACTGTCACCCTATACCGGGGAGATCGCCGGGCAGCAAACCACGTTCGGACTGGTCAGTTTCTTGAGGATTTTCCACAAGCAACTCTATCTGGTCCCGGGGATCTTCGGTTTTCATGGAACCTTGGTGGTCGGAGCTCTTTCCTTTCTTCTCTTGGTCAGCGCACTGACGGGAGTTCTATCCATTAAGCGCTGGTGGCGTGCGTTCGTAACTTTAAGGACTGGGCGAAGCAGGCGGCTTCTGGTGTCCGACTTTCATCGGTTGTTGGGTGTTTGGCCTTTGGCGCTGACCTTCATTTTTTCTTTAACAGGTGTCTGGTATTTAGCCGAAAACATCCTGATCGACCAGAAGGTGCTATCGGAAGATGTCCCGGCGACGCGTATCGATGGCGCAGCCTTTTCGTCTCGCCCCGTGAGCCTCTATCCGATCGATCTGGATCATGCGGCCGAGATCGTACGGGCTGCATTTCCCGAGATGTCTCCGGCCCACCTCGTTTTGCCGGCCAGGCATGGCGATCCGCTTGTTTTTACCGGTCAGGCGGACGCGTTCATGGTCCGCGACAGGGCGAACAGAGTTGAAGTAGATCCCTATTCAGGGGCGGTGATCGGCATTAGGAAAGCGGGGGAACTTGGGCTTCTGGATCGCTGGATCGAAACCGCAGACCCAGTTCATTTCGGGACATTCGGCGGTCTTGCGACGCGTATTGTCTGGCTGATCGGCGGTATCATGATTTCGGGCGCGATCCTGTTTGGATTGTACAGCGCGTGGTTACGTCTTCAGCAAACGCGAAATGCAGGAAAAGGCCATTGGCTTATTCCGTACCTGGCGATCTTTCCGACGGTGCTGGTGTTGGTTCTGGCAATGGTTGGCACTGCCCTATTCGGCGGTTTTCAAGTGAAGCCAGGGCTGTCCGGTTTGCACGCGGTTCCTTTAGGGAGCCATACCATCGGCCCTTGGAAAGCGACCGTGGAGCTTCTGGGAGCTTTGGGTGAACCTTCCTCCCGCTTAGTCGTAGACTTCGGCGGCAGCCATCCGAATATTTCAAAAGCGCGGGCGCAATTGATTACAGAGACGGGCGAAAGCAGGGATATCGTGCTGGGCCGCCGTTTTGGCTTTTTAGAGGGGTATGTTTCCCTGCAGCCGGATATGTGCGCCCCAACCTGTAGTATTGTCCTGCAGCTAAGCGACTATCGGGGTGGACGTCACCAGGTCCAATTCGACATACCGGCCGACGGATCGGCCGACCCGGTTGGGGTGCCAAGACCTGATCTACCGGCGGCGCTGGAGATCGGGTTTATTGGAGTGTCTTTGGCCTTGATCATTCTTCCGCTTTTTGGGTGGATCAAACTGGAACGCCGCATGCGTGCTTGAGAAACTTTCTTCGATCCACCGTCTGTCTTGTCCGTGGGCCCGGCCAAGCGGGACGCGATGCATATAACGGTGCACCTGCCTATCTTTCCGCGCTAAGATTATCCCGGTCTTGGAGAGATGATCCCGTGGGCGCCGATATAGATTTCATGCACCGTATACAGGCGCTTGGCGACGCTTTGGTTAGCGAAGCGGTCGCCGCGTCGGACTATGCGCCGATTTTCGGCTCCTTTTGCGACAGGCTTCTGGAGGCGGGCGTTCCTATCTTCCGGGTCCATATCGCGACCACCACCTTGCATCCGTTGGCGGAAGGAGTCTCGCTGACCTGGCGAAGGAAAGACGGCGTGCTGACGCAGATGCACGAACACGGCGCCAGCTTGCGCGATGACTGGCAAGCGAGTCCTATCAAGGCGATGCTGGACGCCAAGGCCTTGTCGATCCGTTTCAACGGCGATGACCTCCCCGAGGCGGCGTGCACCTATCCGCTTATCGCCGATCTGTTGGAGGAGGGGTTGACCGATTATTACGGGCTGGCGATGCTGTTCAAGGAGGCGGAGACCGCTTTTGAACAGCAGGACGGGCTGATCGCTTCTTTTTCCACCGATGGTCCGAACGGGTTCAGCGCGGCGCAGGTTGAGGCGATTGAGAGCCTCATGCCCAAGTTCGGTCTGGTCGCCAAGCTGGCGAACCGGGAGGCGGTGTTTGTGAATGTGCTGGAGGCTTATCTTGGCCCCGACGCCGGACAGCATGTCAGGAAGGGGCAAATCGCCCTTGGCTCTGGCGACATGATCGATGCCGTCATCTGGTTCTGCGATTTACGCGGATCTGTGACGTTGGCGGACAAATTGGGACATGAAGGTTTTATCGACCTTCTCAACGATTATTTCGCCGCGCTTGCCGGGGCGGTGGACGATAATGGCGGTCAGATCCTTCGTTTCATCGGCGACGCGGCGCTCGCTATCTTTCCGGTGGGCGAGGGGGGTATGTCCGAGGGGGAGGCGAAGGCCCGCGCCATGCAGGCGGCGACAGACGCAATCGCACGGGCGGCGGAAACCAACGGCAATCGGCGGCGCCGCGGTTTGACGCCGTTCGAATTCGGGATCGGTTTGCATATCGGCCGGATTCTCTATGGCAATATCGGGATCCCCTCACGCGTGGAGTTTTCCGTCATCGGGGCGGCGGCCAATGAAGCCGCCCGGATTGAAGGTTTGTGCAAGACCACCGGCGAGGTGCTTCTGGTATCCGAGAAGTTTCGGAAAGGGCTAGGGCCGGGTTGGCGTGATCTGGGTAATCACGAAATCAAGGGAAGCAAGGAGATGCGATTATTTGCGCCGATAAGGTAGGCGGCCGCGGCTAGAATTCTGCAGGGTAAGGTACAGGACAGACGCGCGTCTTTCAGCGGCGTGCCGGGCTACCTTGCCGCAAGTGCTTTCAAGTTCATGACGATGTCATCGTGAGATGTCGGTTTCAAAATCACTCCGTCCCAATACAGATCCGGTGCGTTCGAGTCTCTCATAACGTTGATATCGGCGGTCCATGCGAAGAAGGGGGTGTCGCCATATCCTTCGGCGAACCGTTTGATACGCCGAGCCGTCTCGACGCCGTCCAATGTCGGCATATGTATGTCCATCAGCACGATATCGGATCTGTTGCTCTTGGACCACGCGATGGCGGTTTCCGGATCGGTGAAGCCGTGCAGTGTGCAGCCCAAATGCTCCAGCATGACGGAAAGAACGTCCAGATTGGCCGCGACGTCGTCAACCGCAAGCACGTCCAGGCCGTATTTTCTGGACAATATGGCGCCCGACCCACCGTCAAGCCCCTGCATCGCGGCGCTGATTTCGGTCAGGTCGTCGAAAACGAAGGTTGCTGAGAATGTGCTGCCTTCGCCCAGCTTACTGTCGACCGTCAAATCCCCTCCCATTAGATGGGTCAGCGATCTGGAGATTGAGAGGCCAAGTCCGGTTCCGCCGTATTTTCGGGTAATTGAACTGTCTTGCTGTGTGAATGGATCAAAGATGGATGCCATTCGTTCTTCTGGAATTCCTATTCCATTGTCTTCAACCGTCACGACGACTTGCTGCTTGCTTTCTTCCAGTTTTAGGGACGTGAATTTCAGGTGAACATTCCCGCCTTTGGAGAACTTAATCGCATTGTCGACCAGATTGTAAACGACCTGACGCAGTCGCATGGCGTCGCCGTTCAGAATAACGTTCTCATCGGGGAAAGAGGTCGTCAGCGTTACCCCATACTCAACAGCGCGAAGCAGGAAGGCCGACCGAACGTTGTTGGCTTCTACCTCCAGATTGAACGGCGACTCATGTAACGCGAACTTACCGTCTTCGATCTTGGCGAAATCAAGGATGTCGTTAATCAGGCTAAGCAGATCCCGGCCGGAGGAACTGATTGAACGGGAATATTGCTGGACCGTTTCCATGTCCACCTTGGAATACGCCTTGTTCTCCAGGACTTCCGAGAAACCGATCACAGCGTTCAGCGGCGTTCTAAGCTCATGGCTCATTGTCGCGAGGAAGTTCGTCTTCGCATCGGCGAGGTCGCGCGCCTGCCGTTCCGCTTTTTCCGCCTGCTTTCTCAGCACAAGTTCTTTTTCCGCCTTTTGGTTCAACTCCGCGGTTCGTTCGGCGACCCGGTCTTCTAGACGCTGGCGCTCAATTGTCAGCTGCCTCCGCGTCTTGTTTAACCTGAGCACGACCTGAACCAGTACGAGAGCCAGAACCGTTCCGCCACCAAGCAGACCGAGAATGATGTTGTTCAGAACGTTCTCTCGTTCCGTGACATAGATGATCTCCGAGGATTGCCACTTCCCCAGAATGCGTTCGAAAGTTCCGTCCTCGCGCATCTCACGGAGCGCCGTGTCGACTTCCGCGAGTAAGCCGGGACGCTCTTTCACAACAGCTATATGCGATACAAGCGTTTCCAAAGGTTGGGCCGACGGCACAAGGCCGGAAATGTTCGCACGTGCCAGAACATACTCACCGACCCAACGATCGACGATGACGGCGTCGATCTCGCCTTGGCTAAGCAGCCGGAATCCTTCCTCCCAACTTTCTAGAAGGCGGCGTTCTATTTCTGGACGGCCTGCGATGAGTGATTTTGGAAATCCGCCTCCTTCAACGCCAACTTTCTTTCCCGCGAGGGAATCCAACCCTTGCAGGTGTATGTCCGCCCTACGCCGGAAAATCACGAACTCTGATGTCAGCAAGGGTTCTGAAAAATTCAGGTAGGTTTCCCGGTCGGCGTTGCGGTTGAGTTGGACAAGGCCAACGCCTTGGCCTGACTTGACCAGTTTCTGCGCCTCGGCCCAATCCATGAGTGTCAGGGAAATTTCCGTCCCGGTTCGGCGTGACACCTCCGCAAAGATGTCAGCGACAATTCCGGTCGGCCTACCATCGTCAATGGACAGCATCGGCGGAATGCTGGCGTTGCCATAGAATTTCAGCGGCTCCGCCGACGCGCGCTCTCCGCCCGACGCTGCTAGAATCAGCAGTCCGGCCAAGGTTACGAAGAGGGATCGTGGCAGCATAAAGTCAGTCGGGCCTTATTTGCATACATGCTTGCTTGGTTCACCGTTACATTGGGTGCGCGCAAACCTAAGCAACTTAGAATGCAAGAACTTAATTAAGAAGATATTAATATTAGGGTTGCGCATGGATGCAGTAGACACAGCCAAGTTTCTCTGTTTTCGAGGAACTTGTGGTTAGGCTGAATCTGTCGATTCAAAAGGCCGCAAACTGTTTTATGGATATGCTATCGATACGATGGGGGCTGACGAATTCACACGCTGTTCGAATTCCCGCGGGCCTATGCCAGCCGGTTTCAGGAGGGTGTATTCGTAAAATGTCGCGCCCAGAATGAAACGCGGAGTGTCCGTTTCGTCCGAAACAGGCAAGGCTAGTCGCTCGCCTTCCAGGGATTGATAGGTGTCGAAGTAAACAAGACCGGCGGTATGCGTGAATGTCCGCTCCCTCAGCATGCGCCGCCAGCGTTCTTCCAACATGTTGGCGATGTGCGTGTCGTAGATTTCGCCCAAGGCGCGTTGCTGCATCGTTGTACCGAACAGGGTGCGGATCTGGTCCCCGGCTACACGGTAAAACGGTTCGCCTTCATCCGGGATCTCAACCAGCCACGTATAGGGAAGCAGCTTGGCTTCGCCCATCGTTGCGATATCGATAGCGGATTTCCGGGGCATTTCGTTCACGCCGGTCCGGGCTGCGTTCCAAATATCGAGCAGTTTCAGAAGGCGGTTATCGCCAACCTTCGACAGATGAAATTCCTGCATCGTCTCCATGGCTAACCCCAGGACGACAGGACAGGATGAAATGCATACTGCGGATCGATGCAGCCGGTCCGATGATACGCAGATTGGATGGCGGGCGCTGGGCCAGGATATTGGATTTGCCGCCGGTTCAGGGAGCGACAGGCTTCGACGGCTGGGGCATTGCCAACGCGGTCTGCTTGAATGCTAAGGTTCGGACGCATAACTATCCACCGCCTCGTCGCCATAGGTAGAGCGGTCCCCCGGAAGACGCGGGATCGGTATCTCACTGTCTTTAACCCTCTCGCCACGGACCTGCTGTTTCGCACCGATGTCTTTATGAATTAAAGGTAGAGTAAGGGTGCGGGACAAGTGCGCCGTCCCCGGTTACCACACCTTTAGATTATAGTAGGTGTATAAGGTTTCTCTATTCTGTACATACTGCAAGGTACAGTGACGTGGTTCTTCGCGCAAGGCGATTCTGAATATTTTGATCATCAGTGGAAAGGCTGAGTGGTCGTCGGGACGGCTAGACGAGGGGCGGGCCTCTGGCACTGGAACCGGCTTGTACTTCCACGGCTTAACCTTAACCGCATCGGAAATTCGATCCGAGAGACCTCGTTGACGCAACAAGAGATCGAGGGGCCTTCTGACTTGCGGCAGTAAGCTCTTACGGCAAAACCACACTAAGGAGTTAGGTATGACGGGTGGTAATAGCCCGTCCTCAAGCACTTGATCTTCTTAATTCTTTCAAAGGCATGGCGAACCAGCCATCGTACGCAATATATTGTGAAAACGGCGAATATCTGGCAAAAACGCGAATTGTACCTACTAGTCTTTACTCAAGAGGAAACGGGGCGGCTGTTGTGAGTACGATGCGGGAAAAGTTGGTCGCTACGACGAAGGATCTTCTCTGGCGCATTGGCTACGAGGCTATGAGTCCAAGAAAGATCCTGGAGGAAAGCGGCGCCGGACAGGGTAGCTTATACCATCATTTCAAAGGCAAGCTTGACCTTGCGGTTCACGCTCTCGGTGAGATTGACGTCGAAATGCGCCGCGAATTCGACGCGGTGTTTGCACCGACAGTGCCGCCGGTAGAGCGTCTTAGAAACTATTTGACGTTGAATAGAAATGGATTGAGAGGGTGCCGAATGGGCCGCCTCGCGAACGAGTCGGCGATCAATAATGATGAGCTTCGCGCACCGATTGCCGACTTTTTCTCCTATATCGAAACGCGTATCGAGAGCACGGTCGTGGAGGCGATTGAGGCCGGCGACCTTCGGCAGGACGTCGATCCGCGCGGCCTTACCGCGATCATACTGTCCGCGGTTCAGGGCGGCTTTGTGCTAAGCCGCATTCATAACGACAGAAGCAGGGTTCTGGGTTCGACGGCCGCGGTGGATACGTTGATCGTATCCCTGACCACAAAGTAGCCGGGAAATACAGTTTTCAGCTTGTTGCCGTTCCCTGGGAACACTGAAGCTATGCCTACCGATGTCCTACCGGGGCAGCGCCGCTATATGCCCGATACCGCCGGTCGGCGCTCTCTGCGCGGTTCGGATCGGATTTAAGCGGTGGCATGCGTTTCACCGGGCCGATCATCAGACAGCGCCGTAGTTTCTTGTCCGGACCGACGCACCTATGAAATTGCAGATCAACCGTTCGGCATGAATCATCGTGGTATTTCCGACGTCGCGTGATGGGGCGATTTCGACCAGATCCATGCCGAGAACGCGGCCCTTCTTCATCAATCCGTGGATTAAGGCGTGGGTTTGCACCCAGGTCAGACCACCCGGCGTCTGGGCCATCACGGCGGGCATGATTGTGGGGTCCAGGCCATCGGCATCGATGGTCAGATAATAGGGGCCGCCGTCGGGGATGCGATCAAGGACAGCTTGCATGCCGATCTCATGCATTTCGTAGGCGGTGACGATATCGGCGCCGTAGGCCCGCGCGTCAGCAACCTCCGCCTCGCGCGCGCTGCCGATTCCGCGGATGCCTATTTGTATGATGTCGCCGAACCAATCCATCTCGGCGGCGCGGCGGATCGGGCTGGAATAGCCTTCGGTCTCGCCGTTGACCTCGTGCCGCCAATCTAGATGCGCGTCGACATGCACCAGGGTTATGCGCTCCGCGACGCCTTCCAACGCCCGCATGATGGGAATCGGGATGCCATGGTCGCCCCCCAAGGCGATCAGGGTCGCACCGGCCTTGAAGATTTTACCGGCGGCCGTCTCCGCCCGCCGGTAGTGTTCCCGGTGGTCGGCGCTGTCGGCTGTCACGTTGCCGCAATCGACGACCTTAATGTCCTTGCCGTCCAGCAAGGGGCCGCCAAGGTCCCAGTCAAAGTGATTGCGGGTGTATTCCGCAATCTCACTGGCGGCGCGTAGGGCGTCGGGGGCGCGGCTTTGGTCGTTGGCCATGCTATCCGGCGAATAGGGCATGCCGAAGGGAATGCCCAGGATCGCAAAGTCGGCGGCCAGAGTGTCCAAATCCAAATGCAGTGGAAAGTCGAGGAATGTGCGTGGCGCGCTGCTGGGCGCTTGGGTCAATGACATGGCGTTTCCTCCCGATTATTGCCGATGATCGATCACGCGTTTCGCTTTGCCCATGGATCGCTCGATACCGCCCTCGGGCTTGATGCGGACCTCGGCGCTGACGCCGATCATGGATTTAATATGATGAGACAGATCGCTGGCCATCAAGACTTCTTCCGCGCCTTCGCCGACATTGCGGGCCTCTACATTCACGATCAGCTTGTCCAGCGGGCCCTCGCGGAAAATCTCCAACTGATAGTGCGGGGAAAGCCGGGGGTCTTTCAGGATCAGTTCCTCGATCTGGGTTGGGAAGACGTTAACGCCACGGATGATCATCATGTCGTCGCTTCGGCCCGTGACTTTTTCCATCCGCCGCATGCTGCGCGCGGTGCCCGGCAAAAGACGTGTCAGATCGCGCGTTCGGTAGCGGATCATCGGCAACGCTTCCTTGGTCAACGTGGTGAAGACCAGCTCGCCAAACTCACCGTCTTCCACCGGCTGTTCGGTTTCCGGGTCGATAATCTCCGGATAGAAATGGTCTTCCCAGATATGCAGACCGTCCTTGGTCTCGATACATTCGTTGGCGACGCCCGGACCCATGATCTCGGAAAGCCCGTAGATGTCGACGGCTTCAAGGCCCGTTCTGTCCTCGATCTCGGCCCGCATATCCTCGGTCCAGGGTTCAGCGCCGAAAATACCGACTTCCAGTGAGCACTCCTCTTTGGAAAGGCCTTGACGGTCCATCTCGTCGGCCAGCGCCAGCATATAGCTTGGCGTCACCATGATGATGGTGGGGCGAAAATCGCGGATCAGTTGGACCTGCTTTTCCGACTGTCCGCCCGACATCGGAATGACCGCCGCCCCCAGCCGTTCGGCGCCGTAATGTGCGCCCAGCCCGCCGGTGAAGAGGCCGTAGCCGTAAGAGACATGAACGATATCGTCGGGCGTACCGCCGGCTGCGCGGATGGAACGCGCCATGACCTGCGACCAGACATCGATGTCATGCTGTGTATAACCGACGACCGTGGGGCGTCCGGTTGTGCCGCTGGACGCGTGGATGCGCACGACATCGCGCATCGGGCTGGCGAACATGCCGAAAGGATAGTTGACCCGCAGATCCTCCTTGGTGGTGAAGGGGAATTTCTTCAGATCATCGAGCGTACGAAAGTCATCCGGGTGGACGCCGGTCTCGTCGAATTTTCTCTTGTATGTGGGGTTGTGCTCATAGGCCCGCGCCAGGGACCAGCGCAGACGCTCGGTCTGCACATGGGCGATTTCATCCCGGCTGGCGATCTCGATCCGGTCCAGGTTTTGCGGATTTTGTTTCTTTACGGTCATGATTGGAACGTTTCCTAACCTGTATTTGTTCTTGGGCCTGGACGGTCAGTCGAATTGAGGTAGGCCGGGCGCGACGGGTTTGCCAAGCGTCCGGGACTTACCGCGGAAGAGGGCGATCACCACGCCATCCTGGTTGGTGACGGTAACGTCATAGATGCCGGAACGCCCGCGGTGAAACGCCTCATTGCATTCGGCGGTCAAGACGTCGCCTTCATGCGCCGCGTTGGTAAAATCAATGTCGCAACTCTGCGCCACGGTCAGCTTGTTGTAGCTATTACAGGCAAAGGCGAAGGCGCTGTCGGCCAGGGTAAATGTCAATCCGCCATGCATCGTCTTGAACCCGTTCAGCATGTCGGCCCGCACGGTCATAGAGAGTTTTGCATAGCCCGGACGAACCGAGATCAATTGCATGCCCAGAGACCTGCTTGCCGTATCCGCGTCCCACATCTGGTGGGCGGTTTCGCTTGCCACGCGGGCCGGGTCGGCTTCCTCGACGCTGTCCGAGTCTTGGACTGACATGCGCTCTCCTCTCTTGCAGAGCGATGAGAATAAGGGAGGGCCGCGTGGCCTTACAACCTGCTATACCTCTATTGCGGGGCGTGAGGGGTGTCCGTCTGGAAGGCGGTGCGGTTCGCTTGGTACGCCCGGTCATATTCGATCAAGCGGGCGACCTCCCCCCGGGTCTCGGCTCCGTAGAACCGTTCCAGCACATAGAGTGCGGTGTCTATCGCCAGGGTGACCCCGCCGCCGGTAACGATCCTGCCGGCATCGACGAACTGAGCAGGCCGTGCATCGATGGCGGGATAGTCCCGTTTCATTCGGTCCAGCGGCGTTACATCTTCCTTGCCCAAGCGGCGCGTTGTCGCTTGGTGTCCGTCGAGCAAACCGGCTCCGGCCAAGATCATGCCGCCGGTGCAGACCGATACGATCAACCGAGTGTCCGAGCCCGGGTTTATGAACGCCCGGACCGATTGTTTGCCGACCTGATCGATCCAGCCCGCCCCGCCCAGAACCAGCAGGACATCATGGTGCGGGCAGTCTGCGAAACCATGCGGGACCTCGATAGTAAGGCCGTTGGTCAGCGTAACGGCGCCCGGTTGCTCAGAAACCAGAAAAAATTTCAGATCCGGGACCAGTCGGCGGGCCATGGAGAAGATGCCGAAGGTAGCGCCGACGTCAATCGGCTCGACGTCCGCGTACACGAATATCGCGATGGTGGGGTCGGACATGGGTTACTGCATCCCTGCGCGCAGGGCATCGACAGGAACGGTCGGCCGGGTGGGGTCAGTGGTCAGGATCAGAACGGGTTCCTGCCGGTCCGGGGCTATGATCGCACCGCTTAGCGTTCCACTCCATACGGCGCCGGTATCCAGGTTAAGCCGATTGGGCGTCAGGTGAGGTCCGGACATGTCGACCGTATGGCCGTGCACCACCAGCTTGCCGAAGTCGCGCCGGCTGTTCAGGAAGGCGTCCCGGATCCACAGCAGCGCTTCTTCGGGTTGATCGTCTTGCGGCCGCCTGGGGTCCAAGCCCGCATGGACGTAGATATGCGCCTCATCCTCATGGCGCAGGGGAAGAGCGTTCAAGAATTGCCAGTGGCGATCCGGCAACTGTTCCCGCAACTCTTCAATGCGGTCCCCGCGGCCTTCCGATGCCTCAGTCGCTTCTTCGACCGCGTTCGGATCGACGCCGTATCCTTCCAAGGTTTCCCGGCCGCCATTGCCAAGCCAGATGCCGCTATAGGAAAAATCCCCGGACATGGTCCGTAGCATCATGTCTTCGTGATTGCCTTTAAGCACGATGCGGCTGGCGCAACCCGCAATATCGCCCATCAGGATATCGATCACCGCCGGGACAGACGGGCCGCGGTCGACATAGTCCCCAAGCGTCACCAGATCGAACGTGCCGCGCGCGCGGGCCGCTTCGAGCAACCGTTCCAGCAGATCGGCTCGTCCGTGGATGTCGCCGATCGCGAAAGTGAAGTCCGCGGCCATCGTTTCCTCCCGCGGGACTGTATATGGCGTCTGGCAAGCGGGCTCAACAGACCTGAGAAATCAACCGGCTCAGCCCGTCATGGCGTCGACGGTGACGATCTGGGGTATCTGTTCGCAACAAGGCAGGGTAACGGTCACGGTCGTGCCCTGCTCGACTTGACTGTCGATGTCCAGACGGCCGTTGTGAAGTTCGATCAGGGCTTTCGAAATCGACAAGCCGAGACCCCAACCTTTTTCGCCCATGCGTCCCTCATGACCGGCCTGGCTGAAGGCGGATGTGACATGTTCCAGGCGATCCGGTGCAATGCCGATCCCTGTGTCGGAGACACGGATCCGAACCATGTCGCCGAGTGAATCGACATCTATCGCGATTGAGCCCATGTCCGGCGTGTATTTCACCGCATTCGTAAGCAGGTTCAAAACAACTTGCCGGACTGCGCGGCCATCAGCGCTCAGATACGGGGGCGGGGACGGCATATGCGTCAGCAGGTTGAGGTTCTTTGCGTCTGCCTTGGCCCTGACGATTTTCAGGCAATCATCCACGATCCGCGTCAGATCGACGTCACGCTTGTCAAGGGTGACCTTGCCATCCTCAATCGCGGAGAGATCCAGGATATCTTCGACCATGCTAAGCAGGTGCTGGGCGCTATGAAGAATGTCACTGGCGTATTCCCGTTGTTTTTCCGGGTTCGCTGGGCCAACGATTTGCAGGTTGATCATTTCCGCAAACCCGATGATGGCGTTCAGAGGGGTCCGCAGTTCGTGGCTCATGGAGGCCAGGAACTTAGATTTTGCGTTATTGGCTTCCTCCGCTGTCTGCATCGCAAGGTGGAGGTTGTTCTGCCTTTCCTTCTGTTCACTGATGTCCTGGATGAAGGCATAGAGTCCTATGATTTCCCCGGACGGCTGCCGGTCCGGCAAGTAGGTGATGATCGCCTGGAGAGACTTGCCGTTGGAGAGCGTGATGCCGGCTTCAAAGGTTATGGTCTCGCCCTGTAGAACGCGGCCCATAATGGGGCGCAGTTTTTCCCACGCCATAGGCCCGACGATCTCCGCGGGGGATCGCCCTGGAATCTCTTCTTTACTAAGACCGACGCCGCGGGCGAATTCCTCGTTCACGAAACGGTACACAAGGTCGCTGCCGATATTCGCGACCCAAACCGGAACGGCTTCGACAAACTCGGCCAGGCGCTCGCGGTAAAGCCGCATCAGCTTCTCCGCACTCTTGCGGCCGGTAACCTGCTCCGTCACGTCCACATGCTGGATAAGGAAGGTGGCGCCTTTATCGACGGTATGAGGGAGACCTCGGACCAGGCACTTGAACCACCGCTGCATCGTTGGCGAATGGCAGGAATATTGGTGGGTGAATTCGGCCTTCTCGCCGGCGATAACGGCCCGGATTCCATCTGTGACCGCTAGTGCGCCATGGCTATCGCCGCCATTGTCCCTCTGGCACACATCCAGGTAATTGATGCCCAACCCAAAACGGTTGTCTTGCCCTTCGATGGCGGCGCCGTTTTCCGAGGCGAACCGATGCCAATCTTCGTTGACGTAGAGAATCACACCATTCGCATCGATGATCGCGGATGGTCCCGGAAGAGCATCGAAAAGCCACGGATTAAACTGCATACCTATATTTCCACACCCAAAAGCGACGCAAATACATACCCCTCGTACGGGCTTGAGTTTTCACCTGAGCGCCCCCGCAATGCGCAGGCTGCCGCGCTATCTTTCTTCTACCTGGGATCGGCGCGACAGTTATTATTTAAGATAACAATTATATTCGGTTATTTAAGGCTTCGTTAAAGGATTGGCGCGTCGCAACGCGTGGGCGGGGAGGTGGCAAGCCTGTCCGGTCAGCTGGCCACGGAGACACGCTGCGGGGATGAGGAACCGCTTGGTAAAGTGATCGTCACGGTTGTTCCCTGACCGAGCTCGCTGGCGATGCGCATGGTCCCGCTGTGCAGTTCGATAAGCGCCTTGGAGATCGATAGTCCGAGCCCCCACCCCTTGTCGGCGATATAGGGTTCGTGACCGGCGCGGCTGAAAGCTTCCGTCACACGCTCCAGCCGTTCTTTCGCAATGCCTATGCCGGTATCCGCGATCTGGATGACGACAAAGCCGTCGATCTCCCGTATGTCGGCCGCGATATTGCCGGTCTCGGGCGTGTACTTGATCGCGTTGGAGAGGATGTTGAGAAGAACCTGCCGCACCGCCCGTTCGTCGGCATGCAATTGTGGTGGGGCCTCCGGGACGGAGATATTGAGGGCAAGGCCCTTTCTTTCGACTTGCTGGCGTACCGAACGTTCGCACTCCGCGAAAATCTCAATCAGATCCACCGCCTGCTTGTCGATGGTCATTTTACCACCCTCGATGGCCGACAGATCCAGAATGTCGTCGACCATGCTCAAGAGATGTTGGGCGCTGGTGAGAACGTCTCCGGCATACTCGTGTTGTTTCTGGGGATTTGAGCCGCCGGTTATCTGCATTCGGATCATCTCTGCGAACCCCATGATGGCGTTCAACGGAGTCCTGAGTTCGTGGCTCATGGAGGCGAGGAACTGGGACTTCGCCTGGTTGGCATGCTCCGCGGCTTGCATGGCGAGATACAGGTCGTGCTGTCGCCGTTTCAATTCGGTCACATCTTGGATAAAGGCGAACATCCCGGTAATGCGCCCTTTCGGGTCCCGGTCCGGAATATAGTAGGCGATCACCTGCAGGCGCTTTCTGTCCTGCAGGTCTAAATCCGTTTCAAAGCTCACCGTTTCGCCGTTAAGCGCCCGTTCAATATACGGTCGGAGGTTGCTCCATGCGTTTTCGCCGAGAACCTGTTGAATTGTCCTGCCTTCGATTTCGTCGATAGGAAGTCCAACGCCTTCGGCAAAAGCTGGATTGACGAACTGATACACTAGGTCGCTGCTTAGATTGGCGATACGGGCGGGGACCGCATTGATCAAATTGGCGAAACGCTGCTGATGGCTCTGCAGATGGCTTTCGGCGCTCAGCCGTTGGCCGACCTGATCCGTGACTTCCACATGCTGAACGAGAAAGGTCCCGGTCCCGTCGCCGGCCGGTTCCAGGGGCCGGACAAAGCACTTGAACCAGCGGGTTCGATCAGAAGAGTAGCAAAGATACTCGTGGTGGAACTCTTCGACCTTACTCTCCATGACGTCGCGGATTCCCTGCGCCAATGGACCGGGTACGCCGTTGCTTTCGACGCGTGCGCCGTCGCAGGCCGTCAGGTAGTTATGCCCGACGTCGAACGATGGGGCCTGTCCCGACGACCGGCAATCCTTGGATTCCGCATAGGAGCGCCAGACGCTGTTGGTGACAAGGATCGTCCCTTCGCAATCTATTACCGCCGCCTGCCCGGCGAGCGCGTCTAGGAAGCTGTGCTCAAGCTGCATATAAGTTTTCCGCACCAATGCTCGCGAACAACGATTGCTCCAACGCAGCCGGTCACGGGTCTTGGCAGCCGACTGCGCACAGATCGACTGCGGTGTTCTATCGAACCATTTTCCCGGCGATTGTGGTTTGATCCGTTATCTAAAGAACCATGCTTCCCTAATATTAAATAAACGTAAACTGCAGGTCGATCACTTCCGTTCTCAGCTCCCGCGGAAAATAGCGGGACGTTTTCCCATAAATGCGCGCACACCCTCGCGGTAATCGTTGGTTCGGCCGGCCATGCGTTGAAGGTCGCGCTCCAGATCCAGCTGCTGTTCCAGGTTGTGCCCCGCCGACTGGTTGATCGCTTGTTTGATGAAGCCAAGTCCCTTTGTCGGTTGTGTCGAAAGGTGCGCCGCAAGAGCGGAGACCGTCGCCGTCAGATCGGCATCCGGAACCGCTTTCCAGATCAACCCCCATTCCTGCGCCTGTTCCGCGGTGACGGGTTCGCCCAACAAGGCCATACCCAAAGCTCTTTGCCGCCCGACGAGGCGCGGTAAAACCCAGGTCCCGCCGCTGTCCGGGACAAGGCCGATCTTGCAGAAAGCCTGGATGAACTTGGCTGACTGGGCCGCAAATACAAGATCGCAGGCCAGTGCGATATTGCAGCCGGCCCCCGCCGCAACGCCGTTCACCGCCGCGATCACGGGCATCGGCAAAGAACGCAGCTTCAGGACCAGCGGATTGTAAAGTGTGTCCAGCGTCTCCCCCAGATCGGGCGGTTCCGCGCCGTCGCTCACATCCCTGTCACCCAGATCCTGCCCAGCGCAGAACCCGCGCCCAGCACCGGTCAGAACGACCGTCCTGGTAACGCCATCGGATTCCACCTCCGTCAGTGCATGCTTCAGGGCCGCATGCATGCCGGCGTTGAAACTGTTCAGCTTTTCAGGGCGGTTGAGGGTGATTGTCGCCACCCCATCGTTGCGGTCCACTAAAATAGTCTCTAGGTCCAGCCGGTTCGGCATAGGGGATTCCTCTCAAAACATGATACGATTTTTTTGTGTATTCTCGAATTTTTCGTATCACAATAAAGTCGACATAAGAACCAATAGACGCTATCGGTTTGCCCAACAATCCGATCCGGCCCGTTGGACCGCTATAGACAAAGGGAAACGCCGTCATGTCTTCTTCCGCTCTGTTCGAGAAACATAAAGCCCTGTTGGACAAGGCGCTGACGGCGATACGCACCCGCGACTACTGGTCGCCGTATCCGGAGAGCCCGAGCAAGCGAGTTTATGGGGAAGAAGCGCCGGCCGACGGTCTGAAGGCTTTCGATGCGATGAAGGGCGGCGCCTTCGATCTTCCCGGCCATCCAGGCACTGGTATGAGGGACGGGAAAGAGCGGTCCCCGTACGGGATTGATCTGGGCGTGTTCTATCCCGCCGCCACGGTCGACGATGTTGTGTCCGCAGCCAGGGAGGCGCTGCCTTCCTGGCGCGACGCCGGTGTCGACGTACGCACGGGACTGTGCATGGAAATTCTGGCGCGCATCAACGCGCGCAGTTTCGAATTCGCCCATACGGTTATGCACACGACGGGGCAGAGTTTCGTGATGGCCTTCCAAGCCGGCGGCCCGCACGCGCAGGACCGCGCGCTGGAGGCCATCGCCTATGCCTATTCGGAAATGGCCGCCGTGCCGGAAACGGTCCGGTGGGAAAAACCGCAGGGCAAGAATCCGCCGCTGGTGATCGACAAGTTCTTCAAGGTGGTGCCCCGCGGCGTCGCGGTTGTTGTCGGGGTTGCGACGTTTCCGACCTGGAACGGTTATCCGGGGATCTTCGCTAGTCTGGTGACCGGCAATCCGGTTATTGTGAAACCGCACCCGGCTGCGATCCTGCCGTTGGCCCTGACCGTCAGGATCGCCCGGGAGACACTTTCCGAGGCAGGTTTCGACCCCAATCTGGTGACCTTGCTGGTTGACGATCCGGATGCGCCGGTAGCGAAGGACCTTTGCACGCGCACCGAGGTGAAGATTGTCGATTTTACCGGCGGCTCCGCCTTTGGGAACTGGTTGGAAGAGAACTGCCGACAGGCCCAGGTCTATACGGAAAAGTCCGGCGTCAATGCGATTGCGATTGATGATTTTGCCGATGTGAAGGGCATGGGGCGAAATCTCGCCTATACCTTCTCCCTCTATTCCGGCCAGATGTGTACGACGCCTCAGAACGTATTTATCCCGAAGAACGGTATTAAGGCCGGTGACGACCGTCTCAGTTTCGATGACGTGGCCGAACTGTTGGCATCCTCGATAGAGAAATTCCTCGGTAACCCGGAGCGCGCCTTCGGGGTTCTTGGGGCGGTCCAGTCCGACGCGACGGTGCAGCGGCTGGAGAATGCCGGCGCGCTTGGAGAAGTCGCCCTGGAAAGCAAAGCGCTTCAGCATCCGGAATTTCCCGATGCGGTCGTGCGGACGCCCACGCTGGTGAAGATCGGCGGCGACCGGCAGGATATCTATAATCAGGAGTGCTTCGGCCCTGTCGCCTTCCTGGTCGCTACCGAAGACACCGCTGACAGTTTGGAGAAAGTACGCCAGTCCATTGGCGATAACGGGGCGATCACTGCGGGGGTTTACAGCGATAGTCAGGACGTTATCGATCAAGCCCGCTCTGTTTGCGAGGACGTCGGCGTTGCGTTGTCGGTCAACCTGACAGGCGGCCTTTTCGTCAATCAATCCGCGGCCTTCAGCGACTATCACGCGACCGGGGCGAATGCGGCGGCCAATGCGGCCTTGTGCGACAGCGCCTTCGTCGCCAACCGCTTCCGGGTGGTGGAGACGCGGATACCGGTGACCGAACCGGCGGCGGCGGAGTAATTCCATGGCCTTCGTTTACGAGATCGACGGGGTCCGCCCGGTCGTCGACCCGTCGGCCTTCGTCCATCCGACGGTTGTGCTGATCGGCGACGCTATTGTCGGTCCGGACTGTTATGTCGGTCCGGGTGCGAGCATGCGGGGCGACTTCGGCCGTCTGATCCTGGAGAAGGGCGCGAACCTGCAGGACAATTGCACCATGCATGGGTTCCCCGGTACCGACACGGTGGTAGAGGTCGACGGCCATATAGGTCACGGCGCGGTTTTGCACGGCTGCCGGATCGGGCGCAATGCGCTGGTCGGAATGAACAGCGTCATCATGGACGGCGCGGTGATCGGAGAAGAGTGCATCGTCGCCGCCATGGCTTTCGTGCGCGCCGGGCAGGTCTTTGAGCCGCGGTCCCTGATCGCAGGGCTGCCGGCCAAGGTGTTGCGCCAGGTAAGCGATGAGGAAATCGCGTGGAAGGCCGACGGCACCAGGAGTTATCAGGAACTCGCCCTGCGCTCAGCACGGACAATGAGGCCCGTCGAGCCCGAGACGGTTTTCGATCCAAACAGGCCGCGGGTCGCCGTCCGGGATCAGAAGCCGCTGTACGAGGTCAAGAAAACCTGACGCGACGGCGCAACGTCGCGTCCCGCTCTACAAGTCCTCGCAGGGAATGATCGTTATGTCTTCGCTGACCATTGGGTCTCTCAAACCCTCGGGCTGAGCCAGCTTGTAAAGGCTGATCCCGATAACATGGTTCTTTCGTCCGTCGTCCGAGTTTAGCGGCAGCATCAAACGTTCCGCCCGCCAGTGTTGGTGGGCCAAGAACCTCTCGTCACGGGCGCCGTGAATTGCGACAGGCCGTTCGATGATCTGCATCCAGCGCTTCAGCAGCGTCGGATGATCTTCCGGTCCAACAACCTGTTTTAGCGTAGCGTTCCTGATGCTGCCGCCCCAGGCGGTGTTTATCTCCTCTCCGGCAAGCCGGCAGACAAAGTCGCCAAGGCCGGGTTCGTACTGGTACAACCAGACGAAGCGCAGAAGGCTCGGTATCAACAGGGGCTCGAAATTGCGTTTGCAGGGAACGAGGGCACCTTGGCGGGCGTGCCGCCAAGCATCCAGAAACACCGCAATCCTAGGATCCGCGAAAGAGAGCAAACGAGCGATATCCGATTTGCTCGAATCGACTGACTCCATACGTGTACTTTCAAACCTTTAGAATGACAACGACGCCATTTCCAACCATGGCCGGTACGGCGGAACACGGTGTCTATCACAAGGGGTGGACACAATGAAACCTCTTCTCCGCAAATCGGCCGACAACCTAAACCCGGCGTAAGGAAACGGAGGAACGGCGTTGGGGCTTGGTTTACAGGTCCTCGCAGGGGATCACTGTGATATCCTCACTCACCAGAGGTTCCCGCAGCCCATCGGGTAGAGTCAGCCGGTAGAGGCTGAGGCCGATGACATGATCCGTCTGTCCTACTTCCGATCGGAGCGGCAGGATCAGGCGCTCAGCCCGCCAGCTTTCGTGCGCGGTCAACCGTTCGTCCCGCGCCCCATGAATGGCGGCCGGTATACTGACGATCTGCTTCCAGCGCTCCAAGACCGTGGCGTGATCCTGCGGCCCGACAACCTCTCTCAATCTGGCGTTCTTTATGCTTCTGCCCCAGGCGGTGTTTATGTCCTCTCCGGCGAGCAGACAGACGAAGTCGTCCAAGTCCGGATTGTACCGGTACATCCAGATGAAGCGCAGAAGACTTGGAACGGAGAGAGGGTCGAAGTCGCTTTTGTAAGGAACGGGCGCTCCTTGGCGAGCAGACCGCCAGGCGTTTAGAAACATCGCCACCCTGGGATCCGCGAACGAGAGCAAACGATCAATGTCGGATTTGCTCGAATCGGTTGACTCCATACGTGTACTTTCAAACCTTTGAAACGAATCTACGCGAATTTTCGGCTATGGCCGAAACATCAGAAAACGTTAATACCACAGCGGGCGGACACTATGAAACCTATTGTCTGCTCATGGAGGCGAATGCCAATCCGGTAGAGGAAGGTGGATCGGCGGCGTTTGCAGGACAGGGGGCGCCATGCATAGAAAAACACTGGTGATCGGGGCTTCCGGCGTGATTGGAGGGGCCTATATCCGTTATCTCGCCCGCTTGGGAGAGGCTGTCCTGGGACTCGCCCGCGCACCGGCCGGTACGGGGGAGCCGGAGATACATCTCGATCTGCTCTCCGAACGGCCGGATGGGGTGGAGGCGCTCCGGGATGTGACCCACGTCGTCTATGCAGGCTTTGCCGCGGCCCTGAATGGTGAAGATCTCCGGGCGAAGAACGCCGCGCTGATGAAGGCCGCTTTAGACCTGCTGGAGCAATCTTGCCCCAGTGTGCGTCATGTCACTCTGCTGCAAGGGATGAAGGCCTACGGCAGCCATCTTGGTCCCTTCAAAACGCCGGCGCGAGAAGATGATCCCCGTATTCCGGGCGGTCACTTCTATGACGACCAGTTGGACATGCTGGTGGAGCGCGCCGCCGCGCGGGGATGGACCTGGACGGCGCTTCGGCCGCATGTGGTAATCGGTCCGGCGCGGCGGTCGCCGCAGAACCTGATCGCCGTGCTTGGCGTTTACGCAAGCTTGCGTAAGGCCGAAGGGTTGCCGTTGGATTTTCCGGGGCCTGAGCCCGCCTTCGATACCGTCTACCAGGCAACTGACGCGGAACTTCTGTCCAAGGCAATCGATTGGGCTGGAAGAGACCGCAGGGCGGCGGGCGAGGTCTTCAACATCACCAACGGCGATTTCTTCCGTTGGCGGCATGTTTGGCCGGAGGTCGCCGCAGTGTTCGGTATGGCGGCCGCGGGGCCGTCGGGACTGTCGCTGGCGGACAGCATGCAGGACAAAGGCGTGCTTTGGCGTGAACTGGTCGGGCGGCACGGCCTGGAGGAGAACCGGCTTGAAGATCTCGTGTCCTGGAGCTTTGCGGATTACATCTTCGGGACGACCTGGGACGTCATGGCCAGCACGTTCAAATGCCGGCAGGCCGGCTTCCTGGAATTTGTCGATAGCGAGCGGATGATTACGGATCGGCTCCGCGAACTCAAAGATCTAAAGATCGTGCCATAGGGAGGGCTGGATGCAGGCTACCGCGATTGTTGCAAACCACTATCAGAACGAAAACTGTCATCCGGACGGCAAGATCAAGGTTGGGATTGCCGCCGATGCGGATTGGCGTTGGCAGAGGTTGGACAATGCCAAGAGGCTGTTCGCCGGCGCGCGCCGCGCGGGTGTGCCAATCGTCCATGTGCGCCTTGCCGTGCCGCAGGATTACCGCGGCGTCATCGCGAATACGGCCTTGATCCGGGAATGGGTCGAACTGGGCGCCTGGAAGGAAGGTACTTGGGGCGTGAAGTTTATCGAAGGCCTCGGCGCTGCCGAGGGCGAGCCTGTCGTGACGCATACCCGTAACAGCGGATTTCACAATTGCACATTGGAAGAAGTGCTTTTCTCGCTGGGGGTCCGGCGTCTGATCTGCTGCGGCGTGTCGACCGCCTACACTGTCGAAGGCACGGTCCGGCATGCCACCGACATCGGATACGAGGTCACGGTTGCCGCAGACGCCTGTTCTACGGCGACCCAGCAGCAGCATGAGAACGCGCTCGCCGTGATGGCCCCGCTGGCGGACATCAGAACGGTCGATGAGATTCTGGCCGAAATCGGCGGAACGGGGAATGGGACATGACGGAAGAAACATACCCTAAGGTCGGTTTCATCGGTCTCGGCGTGATGGGAGAGGCCATGTGCCGAAACCTCGTCAGCGCCGGGCAATGGGCCGTTACCGTCTTCGACCTGTCCGCCGCGCCCGTCGAACGGCTGGTGGCGGCGGGGGCGTCCCGCGCATCAGGTGCGGAGGAACTCGCCCGCTCGGTGGATGTCGTTCTGCTGTGCCTGCCCGGTGGGGATCAGGTGTGCGACCTTGTTCTTGGCGAAGGGCGTCTGGTGGAGATACTTCAAGCCGGTGGGACCTTGGTCGACATGTCCACCTCTCCACCCGCTTTGATGCGGGAGGTCGCCGCCGCAGCGGGTGCGCGGGGTGTTGATTTCGCCGATGCGCCTGTCGCCCGCACCAGGCAGGCGGCGGCCGACGGCACGCTCGCCATCATGGTCGGGGCGGAGAAAGAGGTTTTCGCACGCATCAAACCCATTCTGGGCACCATGGGCAGCGATATTCTTCATTGCGGCGGTCCTGGTGCGGGGCAAACCGTGAAGATCATGAACAACATGGTGCTGTTTCAAACCGTCAACGCGCTGGCCGAGGCGATTGAGATCGGGACGGCGTCGGGCGTAGACCCAAGGGTTTTGTTCGAGGCCATGAGCCAGGGATCGGGAGACAGTTTCGCCCTGCGCAATCACGGTATGAAGAGCTTGTTGCCGGAGGTCTATCCAGAACAGGCTTTCTCCGCACGCTATGCGATGAAGGACCTCTCCTATGCATTGGAGATGGCTGAAGAGGCTGGCGTTAGAGCGTTGGGGGCTGAAGTTTCGGCGGACCGTTTCGAGGCTGCGAAAGAAGCGGGGTATGCGGATCAGTATTTTCCAGTCATACGCAGGCTGATAGGAAAACAAGAAAAAATATCATAATTACAGCGCTTTATCTTAGCTGCGGTTTCGATTTGAGAATCCAGGGAAATAAAGTTTTGCCCATTAATAACTGATTCATGTTTTGAGCCTAGCTTTAAGGGCACACTCTTATCGGGGAGAGCCCATATGCTCAATAAATCTAAACTTGTCGTATCTGCTTTTGCCCTTGGTCTGACGGCGTCTGTCGCGTCCGCGGAAACGGGTGTAACGGACAGCACGGTCACCTTCGGTCAATCCGCTGCCTTCGGCGGTCCGGCAAGCGCCCTAGGCACCGGAATGTATCACGGCATGATGGCCGCTTTTAAAGAGGCCAACGGGAATGGCGGCGTCCATGGCCGCTCGATTGAGATCGTCAAATACGATGACGGTTACGAGCCCGACCGCGCCATCGCGAATACTAAGAAGCTTATCGAGCAGGATCAGGTGTTTTCCTTGATCGGCGCGGTGGGCACACCGACCTCCAAGGCGACACAGCCGATTTCCACCGAAGCAGGGGTGCCCTTTGTCGGACCTTTCACGGGTGCAGGCTTCCTGCGGGATGCGAAGAACGCCAATGTAATCAATGTCCGCGCCACCTATGACCAGGAAACGGAAGCCTGGATCAAGTACCTGCATGACAGTCAGGGTAAGACAAAGATCGCTATCCTTTACCAAGATGACGGTTTCGGTCGCGTCGGTCTTTCCGGTGTCAACAAGGCCATGGAAAAGCGAGGCATCAAGCTTGTTGCGGAAGGCAAGTACAAGCGCAATACTACCGCCGTGAAATCGGCTCTTCTGGAAATCCGCAAAGCCGATCCAGACGCGATTGTCATGGTCGGCGCATACAAACCGCTGGCGGAATTCGTGAAGCTGGCGCGTAAGCTGAAGATGGACCCGACATTTGTGACCATTTCCTTCGTCGGGTCGAAAGCTCTGTCCGCGGAACTCGGCGATAAGGGCGAAGGTGTTGTGATCAGCCAGGTCGTACCGTTCCCGGACGATACGTCCATCAGCTTGGTGGCTGACTATCACGCGGCGCTGAAAGCCTATGACGCCAGCTTGGAGCCCGGCTTCGTCTCGCTGGAAGGATATATGGTCGGCAAGCTGACTGTCGCGGCGCTGGAAAAGGCCGGTAAGGACCTGACCCGCGGTTCTTTCCTGGACGCGGTCTATGGCACCGGCGCCTTTGATCTCGGCGGCGCAACCCTGACCTATGGCCAGGGCGACAATCAGGGCATGGACGAAGTGTTCCTGACAGTTATTCAGGCCGATGGAAGCTTCAAGCCGATCACCAATCTGACCAACTAAAAGATCCGGCTAAGGGGCGGCGCCCGGCGCCGCCCCACCGGCTGAAACGGCCGCTTCCGTTTTGGGGAGGAAAGTTATGGCGGGACAAGAACACGACGGTCGTGTTGACAGTGCTATGCCGAAGAAAAACGCATTCAGACTTGGGCTGGGTGGAAAGCTCTACGCGTCCTTGGCCGGTATCTCCGCGATTACCGTTTCGATTGTCGGGGCCGCTGTCTTTGCGTTTCAGGATGTTGGGAAAACGTTGGATGTCTTCGCGGGAGAGTCTCTGCCTGCGATTACAGGATCCATGTCGCTGGCGGTGACAAGCGCAAACGTAGCTGCGATGGCGCCGTCGCTTGTTAGCGCCGCCAATGAAGAGAACCGAGCGGCAGTGCGCTCCCGGATTTCCACGACGATGCAGTCGCTGCGCGGTCAGTTAGAGACAATACCGTTCCGAAGCGAAGAAGAGCGCGGTGGGATCGCTGACCTTGCTGACCGGCTTGACGCCAGTCTTACCCAGCTTGGCAATTCGGTGGACGAAAAGGAAAACCTTTCGACAAAGCTCGACAGCGCGTTAGGCCGGCTGTCGGCGATACATCAGGAATTCGTTTCCGAAATTACGCCGTTGATCGACGACGCTACCTTCAATGTTCAGATTAACAGCGAGGATACGGTCAGTAACGCGAGCAGCGTCATCGACATTCTGGTGAATCAGGAAGTTGAGATCCTGCGGTCGGGATTGATCGTGGCGGCGAAAGGGCAGGAACTGATCGCCGTTGTCGCGCAAACCAAGCTTGCGTCTTCGGTGGCCGAGTTACAGCCCCTGCGAGACCGTCTTGCGGCCATCAATGGGCAATTGAACGACGCCCTGGCAAAGCTGCCTCAGGATGATCCGGACGCGGATACCTTGAACGCAATCGCAACCTTGATGATGGGGGTTGGCGAAGGCGGTGGATCGATCTTCGACCTGCGAGAGCGCGAGCTGGACACCGGTTTCAAGACACAGAAGGAACGCAACGACCTGCAGGCAGAGCGCAAGGCGGCGGACGCGGATCTTGTGGATATTGTCGCGGCCTTCGACTCCGCGGTCGAACCGGTTGTTGACAATGCGACCTTCAACCTTGTCCTGGGCGGCAGCGAACTGTCGGAAGAGCTGCGCGCATCGATCAGCCAGTTGGTCGAAGGGGACGTGGTTCGATTGCAGGCAATGCTCACCATGATTTCCGAAGCCAATCTGGTGCGCGGCCTGTTGCAGTCCGTCGTCGGTGCGAGCGATGAAGCGTCGATCACTGTTTTGCAGGAGCGGTTCACAACGGCAAACCTAGCCTTGACCAGCGCGACCGAAACGTTTTCCGAGCTGGAAGACTCCGAGAAGATCGCAAATCTGGCCAAGGAAATCTCCGGCTTGGGCACGGGAGACGGGAACGTCTTCCAACTTGTGCGGCAGAAGAACAGCGGGCTGTCGCTGGCGGGCGCGTCCCTGATGGAGGCCCGTCAGGTTGCGGCCGCCTTCGACGAGAAAGTCTCTTCGCTTGTGCAGGTGGCACAGGACGGCGCGGCGGCCGCTGAGACGGCGACCCGAGATACGATCGCCAGAAATGTGGTTTTGCTATGGGCGATGGCCGCCATCAATATCGCGGCGTGCGTGCTGATCAGTTGGCTGTTGGTCGGGCGGCAGGTGGTCGCACAAATCCGCGCGCTGTCCCGCGCCATGCAGGCCCTTGCGGACGGAGATATGCAGGCCGAGATTCCCGGCACAAACCGCAACGACGTGATCGGCGAAATGGCCAGCGCCACGCAGATCTTTAAGGACAATGCGAAGGAAGCGGAGGAACTGCGCGCCCGGCAGCGCGAAGCCGCACAAGCGGCCGAGGAAGAAAAGCGCGCTGCAACGCTGACGATGGCCGATGATTTGGAGAAGAAAGTGGCCGGTGTCGTTCAGGCATTGTCCGATGCGACCGAGCAGATGCGTTCCACGGCGGGCTCCATGTCCAATTCTCTTAATCAAACGACGGAACGGGCCGGCGACGTGGCCAGCGCTGCTGAGGAGGCCACCGCCACGGCGCAAACCGTGGCCGCGGCGGCGGAGGAGCTTTCCGCCTCGGTTCAGGAGATCGGCAGTCAGGTCGCCAGTGCATCGGGAACGGCGAAGGACGCCACGCAGCGGGCGGAGCAGACCAATGAGACGGTCGCCGTGTTGAATGAAGGCGCCAGGAAGATCGGGGACGTGGTTGGGCTGATTACCGACATTGCCGAACAGACGAACCTGCTGGCGCTTAACGCGACGATTGAAGCGGCCCGGGCCGGCGATGCGGGGAAGGGGTTCGCGGTGGTCGCTTCGGAGGTGAAGTCGCTGGCGAGCCAGACGTCCAAAGCCACTGAAGAGATCGGCGTGCAGATTGCCGAAATGCAGACAGCGACGAAGGAAACCGTATCCGCCATCGAGCAGGTGGTTACCGCGATGCGGGAGATGAACGCCGTAACAGTGGAGATCGCCCGGGCGGTCGAGGATCAGAACACCTCGACGCAGGAGATTACCCGGAGCATCCAGCAAACCGCGACGGGTACGCAGGATGTCTCTTCGAACATCGCCGATGTAAGTGCGTTAGCAAATGATACCAGCGAGGGCGCCGACGAGGTGATGGGCGTGATCGGCCAGTTGTCGCAACAGTCCGCGACCCTGCGCACCGAACTGGACAGCTTTCTTAAGGAACTGCGGGCGGCCTAGGAGCTCCCACGGTTCCAACGGCGGCCGCCGCCCACTGACGTGGGCTGCGGCCGTGCGTGTTCTATCGTTCCTGGTTTTCTCCCGTCGCTGCACAGTTTGGTGAGCGACTCTTGTCCCTGGACGGGCCGGAGCCACTTGGGTAAGGCTGATTGGACTATCCCTATAGGAAAACCCCAAACATGTTCAGATCCTTCTTTTTGTCGCGCGAGTGGTTCCTCTGGGCCTGGGGCGGGATGGTGATCATCGGCGGTGGAACTTGGTACCAGGTGCAGGTCAATGTCCGCATCAACGAGTGGTTCGGCGAATTCTATGACGTTGTCCAGAACGCACTTGGCGAGCCAGGTTCGGTGACAATCGAACAGTTCTATGGGCATCTGGCGACATTCGCACAAGTCGCCGGCATCTTCATCGTTGTCGCTATTTTCTTGAGTTTCTTTACCAAGCACTGGGTCTTTCGATGGCGGCACGCGATGAACGACTTCTACATGTCGCACTGGGCGCGCCTGCGGCATATTGAGGGTGCAAGTCAACGCGTTCAGGAAGATACCCGCCGTTTTGCGGCGATTATGGAGACATTGGGGAGCAACTTCCTGAGTTCGGTTCTCACCCTGATCGCCTTTTTGCCCATCCTGTGGGAACTGTCCAAGCAGGTCGAGGAAGTGCCTGTCTTGGGAGAACTCGACCATGCCCTTGTTTACGGGGCTGTGATATTTGCCCTGTTCGGCACGGTCGTCCTGGCCGCCATTGGTATCAAACTACCGGGTCTGGAATTCAACAATCAGAAAGTCGAGGCAGCCTACCGCAAGGAATTGGTCTACGGCGAAGACCATGAGGAACGGGCCGATCCGCCCACGGTAAGGGAACTGTTTCTGAATGTGCGGCGCAACTATTTCCGGCTATTTTTTCACTATATGTATTTCGACGTGGCCAAATGGTCATATTTGCAGTTCGGCGTCCTCGTTCCCTACATAATTCTGGCGCCCACCATCGTGGCTGGCACTATCACTCTTGGCGTGATGCAGCAGATTGTTCGGGCCTTCGGTCAGGTTGAGAACTCATTCCAGTTCCTGGTGCACAGTTGGTCGACAATTGTCGAATTAATCTCGGTCTATAAGCGTCTGCGCGCTTTCGAAGCGGCAATCTATGACCAACCCGATCCGACGCCGCAGGTCGCGGAATGATTGGAGTGGACTGACCCAAGTCAAAGCGGTTTCCGGCGAACCCGATAGGATCGGAGCATCTGTTTCGTATCCTATTGGGGGTCTTCTTTCCATGAACCATCATCACCGCAAAATCCTGCATTCGCTGTTCGCCCACCCGGTCAACGCCAATATCGCCATGAAGGATGTGGAAAGCGTTCTGCGCGAGCTTGGCGCGGACGTGTCGACGGCGCATTCCGGAAAGCTGCACGTCGCCCTGAATAACCACAGCGTCAATTTCCCCCATGCCAAGCACAGCCTTCCGAAACAGGAAGTGATCCAGGTTCGGAAGTTCCTGGAGAGTTGCGGCGTCGATCCAGGGCGCGACTACCCGCTGTAAAGGGGCGGCCTCAAAACAATCATTCTGGCGACAAGATACCCGCGAATCCTTTAAGCTCGCTGTATCGACGGCCCCGATAGAGGGCCGCGGTACAGCGGGAAGGAAACGCGATGTACGTGCTTGTGCTCGTCGCGTGTATGACGGTCGGCGGTGAAACCCACTGCCAGACCTTTCAGCGCGACCATCAATTCGAAACCCATAACCGCTGCATAACAGCCGCCGCCATAGAGCGCGGCCGGTATGCCGAGCGCCGTCAGCAGCGCAAGGAATGGCTGACCTATAGCTGGCGTTGCAGGGAAACCGATCTGTCCTAGCCTTCCGGAGCGGCTGTGCTAAAGGGCCTTTGGGGCAGGGGGGACTGTATATGCATGGCATGACTAATTATTACACATTGATTAAATATTGATCATTTTATTGCGCTTTGCAGCATTTCATGAGAGCTGATTTTTCCCAACACCATCTCTATATAACTGAAAAATATAATAAATGCTCTCTCTTTCCCGGATCGTTGATTGTGGCACTGATTTTGCGCTGCACAAAAAAATCAACGAAATGGGAGAGTCTTAGAATGAAGCAGGTTGGTAAACATCTCCGTGCCTCGGCCGCGGTCGCCGCCCTGGCGCTTGGCTTGGCGAGTTCTCCGGCGCTATCCGCCGACACCATCAAGGTTGGTGTGCTGCACTCCCTGTCGGGCACCATGGCGATTTCGGAAACGACGCTGAAGGACACCGTCCTGATGCTGGTGGAAGAGCAGAACAAGAAGGGCGGCTTGCTCGGCAAGCAGTTGGAAGCCGTGGTCGTGGATCCGGCGTCAAACTGGCCGCTGTTTGCGGAAAAGGCGCGCGAGCTGCTGGAAGTTCACAAGGTCGACGTAATTTTTGGCAACTGGACTTCGGTCTCGCGGAAATCGGTGCTGCCGGTCGTTGAGGAACTGAACGGCATGCTGTTCTATCCGGTTCAGTATGAAGGGGAGGAATCCTCCAAGAACGTTTTCTACACCGGCGCGGCGCCGAACCAGCAGGCAATCCCCGCCGTGGATTATCTGATGAGTGAGGAAGGCGGTTCGGTGAAACGTTTTGTCCTGGCCGGAACCGATTACGTTTATCCCCGCACAACCAACAAGATCCTTGAGCAATACCTCATCGATAAAGGCATTCCCAAGGAAGACATCATGATCAACTACACGCCGTTCGGTCATTCCGACTGGCAGACGATTGTGAGCGACATCAAGGCCTTCGGATCCGCCGGCAAGAAGACCGCCGTGGTATCGACCGTGAATGGCGATGCCAATGTCCCATTTTACAAGGAACTGGGTAACCAGGGCATCACCGCGGAAGACATTCCGGTTATCGCCTTCTCCGTCGGGGAAGAGGAATTGTCGGGCATCGATACGGGCCCGCTGGTCGGCCACCTTGCCGCCTGGAACTATTTCATGAGCGCCGAGGCGGAGGAAAACGACGGTTTTATCGAGCAATGGCACGCCTTCATCGGAAATGAAGACCGCGTCACCAACGACCCGATGGAGGCGCACTATATCGGCTTCAACATGTGGGTGAAGGCGGTCGAATCCGTCGGCACCACGGACGTCGATACCGTGCGTCAGGCGATGTACGGCATCACCTTCCCGAACCTTACCGGCGGTATCGCGGTGATGAATACCAACCATCACCTGACCAAGCCGGTCCTGATCGGCGAGATTCAGGATGATGGCCAGTTCGAGATTGTTTGGGAAACGCCGAAAGGCGTGATCGGCGATGCCTGGACCGACTACCTGCCTGAATCGGCGAACCTGGTCGCGGATTGGACCGCGCCAATCTCCTGCGGAAATTTCAACATCGCCACGGGCGCCTGTTCCGGCCAGAACTACTAGTCGGATCGTAGTTTCGGGACGAGGGGCGGGCCGTGCATGCACGCCCCTCGTTTCTCCCTCCTGAACGCCAAGCTTGTGGAAAAGAGTAATGTGGTTCGGTGCTAAAGGCGCGTTCACGAGAGTCCTGCCGCTGGTTGTTTTGGTGGGTATGCTTCTGAATGGTGCGGCGGTGCAGGCCGCTTCCGAATTCGAGGCGGCGGTCTCTCAACTCAGCGAAAAGTCCTTTGCCGCCAAATCCGCCGCCGTCGGCGTCATCGCCGCGTCGGGCGATAAGCGTGCGCTTGCGATCCTCACCGCCATGCAGTCGGGAGATCTGTTTTTTCGGAAAAACGACAAGCGTATCGTCTTTGCTGCCAAGGCGGACAAAGGGTATGAAATTACCGACGCGTTGACCGGCGAGGCACTGGGCCCGGTGGGCAAGCGCAAGGTCCGTAAAGTCTCTATCAACAACCGGCTGCGCGCCGCCTTGAAAGGCGCGCTGGGATCCCTGCAACTGCTGGCGTCGGACCCGAAGATACGGGTGGCGGCGGCCCGCGCCCTGCTGACGAACCCGACGGCTGATGCGCTCCCCGTCCTCAGCCGGGCGCTGGACGGGGAAAGCGATCCGCAGGTGCGAGAGATGCTCACCCTCGCCAAGGCGGCGCTGGAGGCGTCCTCCGGACCGGTGGAGCAACGCCTGGGTGCGGTCGCGGCGATGTCCGGATCGATGAACCCGGATGTCTGGTCGATCCTGGGCCGCCTGGCCCAAAGCGAGTCTTCGGAAGAGGATGACAGGCTCGTTGCAAATGCGGCGGAGAAGGCGCTGCACGAAATCGAGTCTCAGAAGCAGTTCTACGCGCTGCTGGAAACGGTGTTCTTCGGTCTCAGTGCCGGGGCGGTCCTGCTGCTGGCGGCGGTCGGGCTGGCCATCACCTTCGGGGTCATGGGGGTCATCAATATGGCCCATGGGGAAATGCTGATGCTCGGCGCCTATACGACATTCGTCGTACAGCAGCTTATGCCGAACCATCTGGATTACTCCCTGTTCGTCGCGGTTCCGGCGGCGTTCCTGGTCGCCGCCCTGGTCGGTATCGCCATTGAACGCACGGTCATCCGGCAGCTCTATGGCCGCCCTCTGGAAACCCTTCTGGCGACTTTCGGCATCAGCCTGATCCTTCAGCAGGCCGTGCGCAGCATCTTCTCGCCGCTCAACCAGCCGGTGGCGACCCCATCCTGGATGAGTGGGTTCTACGAAGTGAACGGCGCACTCTCGATCACCTATAACCGGCTCTACATCATCATATTCTGCCTGCTGGTGTTCGCCGCGCTGCTGATCGTTCTGCGCAAGACCCCGTTGGGCTTGCAGATGCGGGCGGTTACGCAGAACCGGGCGATGGCGTCCTCCATGGGAATCCGAACGGGTTGGGTCGACGCCATGACCTTCGGTCTGGGGTCCGGCATTGCCGGGATCGGCGGGGTGGCGCTGAGCCAGCTTACCAATGTCGGGCCGAACCTGGGGCAGGCCTATATCATCGACAGTTTCATGGTGGTCGTGTTCGGCGGCGTCGGAAATCTCTGGGGCACGCTTGTCGGCGCCATGACGCTCGGCGTCGCGAACAAGTTCCTGGAGCCTTTCACGGGAGCCGTGGTCGCCAAGATCGCCGTTTTGGTCTTTATCATTCTGTTCATTCAGCGCCGGCCGCGGGGGCTTTTCGCCCTGAAGGGCCGTGCGGTAGAGGCGTGATCCGATGACCGGCGCAACCCGGCCGTCGCTGTTCTTCCCAAGGGCCTTGTCGGACCGCAGCACGGCCGTCGTTTTGGCGTTGCTGGTCGGTACGGCGATCCTCGTCCCGATGCTGAACCAATTGCCGGAAAGCAATCCGCTTCATGTGCCGACCTATATGGTCAGCCTGTTGGGCAAGTATCTTTGCTACGCCCTGTTGGCGCTGTCGGTCGATCTGATCTGGGGGTATTGCGGCATTCTCAGCCTGGGGCATGGGGCGTTCTTCGCCCTCGGCGGTTATGCGATGGGCATGTATCTGATGCGCCAGATCGGCGACCGCGGCGTGTATGGGCATCCGGTTCTGCCGGATTTCATGGTCTTTCTGAACTGGGGGGAGTTGCCCTGGTTCTGGACCGGTTTCGACAGCTTTCCCGTCGCCATGCTGATGGTGGTGTTGGCCCCGGGCCTGCTGGCCTTCGTGTTCGGCTGGTTCGCTTTCCGCTCGCGGGTCACCGGCGTCTATCTGTCGATCATCACCCAGGCGATGACCTATGCGCTGATGCTGGCCTTCTTTCAGAACGATATGGGCTTCGGCGGCAACAACGGCCTGACGGACTTCAAGGATATCCTGGGCTTCGATCTGCGGTCTGACGGTGTGCGGAACGGGTTGTTCGCGGCCTCCGCCCTGGCCTTGGCCGCGGGTTTCGCCATGTGCCGTCTGATCGTCGCATCCCGCTTGGGGAAGGTTCTGGTGGCGATACGGGACGCGGAAAGCAGGGCACGGTTCCTGGGTTACAAGGTCGAGTATTACAAGCTGTTCGTCTTCACCCTGTCGGCGGTGCTGGCGGGCGTGGCGGGGGCGCTTTATGTGCCCCAGGTCGGAATTATCAATCCGAGCGAGTTTACGCCGATCAATTCCATCGAGATCGTCATCTGGGTGGCGCTCGGCGGGCGGGGATATCTTTATGGGGCGATCTTCGGTGCGCTCGCCGTCAATATCGCCAAGAGCTATTTCACCGTCGCCTTTCCGGAGATCTGGCTGTTCTTTCTGGGGGCGCTGTTCGTGGTGACAACCTTGTTCCTGCCGAAAGGTGCGGCGGGGCTGCTTCATGGCCATGGGGTGAAGATCGGGACTCCACTTTCCCGGTTCCGTATCGGCAAACCGGCTGCGGCAGGGGGCGGCGATGATTAGCGCCGAACACACCGATCCGGTTCTGGCCAAAGACTCGATTCTCTATCTGGACGGCGTGTCGGTCAGTTTCGACGGGTTCAAGGCGCTCAACAACCTGTCCTTGACGATCCGCCCCGGGGAAATGCGCGCCATCATCGGCCCGAACGGCGCCGGCAAGACCACGATGATGGACGTGATTACCGGCAAGACCAGACCGGACAGCGGTCATGTGCTGTATGACGGCGCGGTCGACCTGACGCGCCGGGATGAGGCGGATATCGCCGCGATGGGAATCGGTCGCAAGTTTCAGAAACCAACCGTATTCGAAAGCCATACGGTCTATGACAATCTGGTCCTGTCGCTGAACCAGAAACGCACGGTCCGCACGACGCTTTTCGCCAGAATGGACGAGGCGGCCGAAGAACGGATCGAAGAACTGCTGGAATTGACGCGGTTGTCGGTGCATCGCGACCGGCTGGCGCGCGGTTTGTCGCACGGTCAGAAACAGTGGCTGGAGATCGGCATGCTGCTGGCCCAGGATCCGAGGCTGCTGCTGGTGGACGAGCCGGCGGCGGGCATGACCGACGCGGAAACCGCCGAGACCGCGAAGCTGTTGCGGGAAATCGCGCAATCCCATTCCGTGGTGGTGGTGGAGCACGATATGGATTTCGTGCGCGATCTCGGCGTGCGGGTCACGGTGCTGCACGAAGGCGGCGTCTTGGCGGAAGGCGGGTTGGATCAGGTCAGCGCGAACGAGCGCGTCATCGAAGTGTATTTGGGGCGATAGGCATGCTGGCGGTGGACCGGATAGATCTTCACTACGGCGCGGCGCAGGCGCTTAAAGGGGTATCCTTGACGGCGGAGCCCGGTCAGGTGACCTGCGTGCTGGGCCGCAACGGGGTCGGCAAGACCAGCCTGCTGCGGGCGGTCGCCGGTCAGCACCCGGTCAGCGCCGGAGCGATATCACTGGACGGGGCGGAGCTTGGGAGCCTGCCGCCCTATGAGCGGGCGCGGCGGGGCATCGCCTATGTCCCGCAGGGCCGGGAGATCTTTCCACTTCTCAGCGTGCGGGAGAATTTGGAGACAGGCTATGCGCCGTTACCTGCAAAAGACCGCTCTATCCCGGATGAGATTTTCGCGCTGTTCCCCGTGCTGCGGGACATGCTTCGCCGGCGGGGTGGGGATCTTTCCGGCGGTCAGCAGCAGCAACTCGCCATCGGACGGGCGCTGGTGATGCGGCCGAAGCTGTTAATCCTGGACGAGCCAACGGAGGGGATTCAGCCCTCCATCATCAAGGATATCGGGCGCGCCATTGAGTATCTGCGGGAACGCGGCGATATGGCCATCGTTCTCGTAGAGCAGTATTTTGACTTCGCCGCCGCCTTGGCCGACAGTTTCGCCGTGTTGGACCGTGGAGAAGTGGTGGCGTCGGGTGGACGGGACGAACTGGCAGGAACCGATGTACGACGGCACCTTACCGTTTGAAGCGGGACTGCAGCGCGCCCGGGGTGAAGCGAGGGTTTCCATTCGCCGGGCGGCGGGCGCCTCCCGCGTGCATCGCCTTTATCAGGCTGGCGCGGCCAAGGCGCGACTGCCCAAGATCCATGACAAAGAGCGGGTTGAGGTCGTTCTGATCAATACGTCGGGCGGGCTAACCGGCGGCGACCGTTTCAGTGTGGATGTGGCGGTAGAAGTGCACGCGCATGCGGTTGTCACCACGCAAGCCTGCGAACGGGTATACAAGAGCCTGGGAAGCAACGCCCTGGTCGAAAACCGCCTGACCGTCGCGTCCGGCGCGACGCTGGATTGGATTCCGCAGGAGACATTGTTTTTCGACGGCGGCGCGCTCAACCGCTCGATTGATGTGGATATTGCGCGGGATGCGAACGTTCTGCTGATGGAGCCGATTGTCTTCGGACGGCAGGCGATGGGCGAAACGGTCGCTGGCGGACGATATCGCGACCGCTGGCGGGTCCGTATGGATGGCCGGTTGATATATGCGGATAACGCAAGCCTCAGCGGCGATATTGCGCAAGACCTGCAAAGGCTGGGCTCCGGCAAGGGGGCTGTGGCCTTCGCATCCGGTCTGTTCATCGGGCCTAACGCAGGGGAACTGCGCGATGCGATTCGCGACGGCGCCCCCGACGACGGCGTCACCGGCGGCGTCAGTCTGGTGCGGGATGCGCTGGTTTTGCGTGCAGTGGCTTCCGACAGCCAGTGTCTGCGGCGCTGGATCGAACATGTGTTTCAAACGGTAACCGGGCGCAGTTTGCCCCGGGCCTGGTATTGCTGACAGGGAGAGGGGTTTCATGAATCTGACGCCCAGAGAAAAGGATAAGCTGCTGATTTCCATGGCGGCCATGGTGGCGCGCAGGCGGCTGGAACGGGGGGTTAAGCTTAATCACCCGGAAGCTATCGCCTTGATCACCGACTATGTCGTCGAAGGGGCGCGGGATGGGCGCTCGGTGGCCGAATTGATGGAGGCGGGCGCGCATGTGATCGGCCGGGACCAAGTCATGCAGGGGGTCGCTGAGATGATCCACGATGTTCAGGTCGAAGCGACGTTCCCCGATGGGACGAAACTTGTCACTGTCCATGAACCGATCCGCTAAGGGAGTAGCGACCGTGAGCGATGCAGACATGATTCCGGGGCAGATGTTTCCGAAGGACGGAGAGATCGAGCTTAACGCGGGCGTAATGTCCGTAACCCTGACCGTCTCCAACACCGGCGACCGTCCGGTACAGGTGGGCTCCCACTATCATTTCTATGAGACGAATACCGGCCTTTCCTTCGACCGGGAAAAGGCGCGGGGCATGCGGTTGGACATTGCGGCCGGCACCGCCGTGCGGTTCGAACCGGGACAAAGCCGGGAGGTAACCCTGGTCCCCTACGCCGGAGGGCGGACGGTCTATGGTTTCAATCAGAAAGTCATGGGTAAGCTCTAGGCGGGGAGAACGGACGGATGCCAGCGAAAATCAGTCGCGCCGCCTATGCGGACATGTACGGACCGACGACCGGCGACAAGGTGCGTTTGGCCGACACGGACTTGATCGTCGAGGTGGAGAAGGATTTCACCACATATGGCGAGGAAGTGAAATTCGGCGGCGGTAAGGTAATCCGCGACGGTATGGGTCAATCGCAGGTTACGCGGGAAGGCGGTGCGGTGGATACCGTGATCACCAATGTGCTGATCATCGACCATTGGGGTATCGTTAAGGCGGATGTCGGTTTGAAGGATGGCCGGATCGCCGGGATCGGCAAGGCCGGGAACCCGGACGTACAGCCGGATGTAGACATCGTCATCGGTCCGGCGACGGAAGCGATTGCGGGGGAAGGCAAGATCCTGACCGCCGGCGGCTTCGATGCGCATATTCACATGATCTGCCCGCAGCAGATCGAAGAGGCCCTGATGTCCGGGGTCACCACGATGCTGGGCGGCGGCACCGGGCCGGCAACCGGCACCAACGCCACCACCTGCACGCCGGGGCCCTGGCATATCGGCAAGATGATCCAGTCCGCCGACGCCTTCCCGGTCAACCTTGCTTTTTCCGGCAAGGGCAATGCGTCCCGTCCCGAGGCGCTGGTGGAACAGATCGCGGGCGGCGCCTGCGCGCTGAAGCTGCACGAAGACTGGGGCACCACGCCCGGCGCCATCGATTGCTGTCTGTCCGTCGCCGACGAGTATGACATTCAAGTCATGATCCACACGGACACTCTGAACGAGAGCGGGTTTGTCGAGAATACCGTCGCATCCTTCAAAGGGCGCACCATCCACGCCTTCCATACGGAGGGCGCCGGGGGCGGTCATGCGCCGGATATCATCAAGGTCTGCGGCGAGGCGAATGTGATCCCGTCATCGACAAATCCGACGCGGCCCTACACGGTGAATACCCTGGAAGAGCATTTGGACATGCTGATGGTCTGTCACCATCTCGATCCAAGCATTCCGGAAGATGTGGCCTTCGCCGAATCCCGGATTCGCAAGGAGACCATAGCGGCGGAAGACATCCTGCACGATATGGGCGCATTTTCGATCATTGCGTCGGACAGCCAGGCCATGGGACGGGTTGGCGAGGTGCTGATCCGTACCTGGCAGACCGCCGACAAGATGAAGCGGCAGCGCGGCGCTTTGGCGGAAGAGAGCGGCGACAACGACAATTTCCGGGTCAGACGCTATATCGCCAAATACACGATCAATCCGGCCATCGCCCACGGCATGTCCCGGGAAATCGGGTCCGTCGAGGTCGGCAAGCGCGCGGATCTGGTGCTGTGGAATACGGCTTTCTTCGGCGTAAAACCGGACATGGTTCTGGTCGGCGGCATGATCGCTGCGGCCCCGATGGGAGATCCCAACGCATCGATCCCGACGCCGCAGCCCGTTCACTACCGCTATATGTTCGGGGCCTTCGGACCCGCCATGCAGGCGACGGGCGCGACCTTCGTTTCGCAGGCGGCGGCGGATGGCGGGCTTGCGGAAAGGCTTGGCGTGCAGAAGCCGCTGCTTGCCGTTGAGAATACCCGGGGCGGAATTTCCAAAGCGTCGATGGTGATGAACGACGCCACGCCGACGGTGGAAGTCGATCCGGAGACCTACGAGGTACGCGCGGACGGTGAACTGCTGACCTGTGAACCGGCGGATGTCCTGCCCATGGCGCAACGCTATTTTCTGTTTTGAGGATTTAGATGGTTCGAGCCGATACCGTAGTGCCGAAGGGCGCCTGGACCGAGACCCCCGCGGACACCGTTACTCTGGATTATGACGCCCGTCACCGACGCCGTATCGCCATGACCGGAGAGGAGGGGACCGCCTTCCTGCTGGATCTGGCCCGCCCGGCCGCGATTGCAGAGGGAGACGCCCTAAAATTGGAGGATGGGCGGCTGGTTGTCGTTAGGGCCGCAGAAGAGGATCTTTTGGAGATTACCTGCGATAACCGTCACGACCTGATGCGCGTCGCCTGGCATCTCGGCAATCGGCACTTGCCCGCCGAGATCCACGAATCCGTGGTCTTCATTCGATACGATCATGTGATCGAGAAGATGCTGCAGGGGCTCGGCGCGTGGACACATCGCGTGATCCGAACCTTTCAACCCGAAGGCGGGGCCTATGGTTACGGACGGGTGACGGGCCACGACCACAGCCATGACTGACGCCCCGGCCTTGCTGCGCCTGATGACCTGGATGTCGCCTTCCTTCCCGGTGGGCGCCTTCACCTATTCCCATGGCCTGGAGTGGGCCGTGGAAATCGGCGATGTCACGGATGCGGCAGGGTTGCAGAGTTGGCTGATGGATGTGTTGCAGGTTGGGGCGGGGCGGAACGATGCGATTCTGGCGGCGGCAGGTTGGCGGGCCGAGCGGGATGCGCTGGAAGAATTGATCGCACTGGCGCTGGCGCTTAACCCCAGCGAGGAGAGATTGCTGGAGACCGAGGCGCAGGGCCGCGCCTTCATCCGGGCGGCCAGGGCCGGCTGGCCGGACATCGCGGATCTGGATTTACTGGCCCGCGCGCCCTATCCGGTGGCCGTCGGGGCGGTGGCGCGCCGCTGCGGCGTCGGGCTTTCCGCGATGTTGCCCGCCTTTCTGCACGGTTTCATGTCGAACCTGGTTTCCGCCGGCGTCCGGCTTATCCCGCTCGGACAGAGCGACGGGGTGCGCATCCTGGCGGGTATGGAAACCGCTTTCTGCACGGTGGCCAAAGAGGCGGAAGACGCCGTCTTGGACGATCTGGGCGGGTTTGCGCCCCTGATCGATATCGCGTCCATGCACCATGAAACACAGTATACGAGGTTGTTCAGATCATGACGTCATCCATGAATGGGCCCCTGCGGGTCGGCATCGGCGGTCCGGTGGGGTCGGGTAAGACAGCTTTGATGGAAGCGTTGTCGCGCGCCATGTTCGGGCCTTACGACCTGTGCGCCATCACCAACGATATCTATACAAAGGAAGACGCCAAGATCCTGACCCGCACGGGCGCGTTGCCGGAAGAGCGCATCATGGGGGTGGAAACCGGCGGTTGCCCGCACACGGCGATCCGGGAGGATGCATCCATCAATCTCGCCGCTGTAGAGGAAATGTCGGAGCAGTTTCCCGACCTGGATCTGATTCTTATCGAGTCGGGTGGGGACAATCTCGCCGCGACCTATTCTCCGGAACTTGCCGATCTGACGATCTACGTGATCGATGTCTCTGCGGGTGAGAAGATTCCGCGTAAGGGGGGGCCCGGAATCACCCGGTCCGACCTGTTGATCATCAACAAGACCGATCTTGCGCCCCTTGTCGGGGCGGATTTGTCGGTCATGGATAGTGACACGAAGCGTATGCGGGGGGAGCGTCCTTACTTTTTCACCAACCTTAAAGAAGGGAAGGGCGTGCCCGCCATTGTGGATTTTATCGTCACTAAAGGCGGTTTGGGTAGGGCCTGATTCAGGCCTCTGCCTGTGCCCCGGCTGCGCTGTCCAACGGTTTGCCGCACCTTCCTTCGTTGGGTGTGGTTAGCATAGGCCATTGCAGGTACATAAGAATGTACTGCATAATGAAAATCTATCAAAAATAGATATAACAATAGTTTCTGCTCCCTGTATTGTGGGCGCAAGCAGTAGGCGGCGTGTAAATACGCAGTTCATCCAATTCGCCGGGCAATCCGTAGTGCTTGTTTAGAGTGGGGGAATTTCCAACCGATTTCTGCATTGGGCGAGATTGGCCGCGCGGCCGCCCGTTTGGCGATGTTTACCGAATCTCAACGAAGAGCGGCTACACATAGTGCGTCTATCTGTATTCATTGAGGTCCGTTATGAGGGCCGTTGATTTAGGCGCTGTCCCGAAGACTCGGACGTTGGCTCAACGATTGGTTGTTTTGATCGCAGGCGCCATCGTTCTGTCCACACTGCTCACGGCAGGCATTACGGCCTGGATTGGCGTGCGGCACCTCAATCATATCGTGGAAAGGGATATCGAAGACGTCTTCGCCAGCGTTCGGCACAACCTGAACGTCTTCGACCGGGTCCTGCTGTCCATAGAGCAGCGGTGGGAAGCGGATATCCGCGAAAACCTGCCGGCATTGGCGGAGCGGCTGCTGGATCCCGGCGGCGACCCGGCAACCTTCACGTCCGAGGCGCTGCAGGCGCTGGCCGATGAATACGGGTTCTCCGAAGTGTATCTGATCGACCGGCAATTGCGCATTCAAGCAACGAGTTTCGAGCCGGACCGCGATCTGGATATGGCGCAGTTCTCGGTTGAATACACAGCTTACCTGAAGGATCTCTTTGGAGCCGGAGAGATTGGCATTGACCGCATCTCTCCTTCCACGATCACCGGCGCGCTCAAGAAATACGCCTATTACAGCCCGCCCGGCTCGGACTGGCTCGTCAATGTCGATCTGACCGTCAAGGATCTTTTGCGCCGGGGCGGCCCGGACGACCTTGGAACATTCCTTTATACGGACTTTGTCGACGGTATTCTTACCTCGAACCATGCGGTCCGGGATGTGGACCTGTTTTTGGTTTCTGAAGTGGATCGCTGGTCCCTGTTGCATCAGGGCAGGCAGATTGCGCCGGAAATCGGAGACCGCTTGTTCGAGGGCGCGAGCGTCGAGATCCAAGACGGCGATAGGTTAACGATATTCCATCCGGTGGAATTGCCGTCCTACAATAGTCAGGGGTTACAGCTCGCGGCGTCGGTCACGCTTGATTTGGGCGACCAGCGCGCTTTGCGGATGACCTTTCTGCTGATTGTTGCAAGCAGCGTGTTCCTGGCTCTGGTTGTGGGCATCTATCTCACCGTCTGGATCCAAAGAAAGCTCGTTACCGACCGTGTCCAGGCCATCGTCCAGGGGCTTGAACAGGCGGCCGCAGACCGGTCCGCGCGGCTGGCGGTCGCCGGCGATGATGAACTGGCGACCATTGCCGAGGCGGTGAACACCCTGATCGGCCGTATCGTTGAACAGGAACAGGAATTGGCCCAGGCGAACCGGCGTCTTGAAGAAAAAATCAGTATGCGGACGGCTAAACTGAAGGACGCCATGGCGGATGCCGAAAGGGCGAACCAGGCAAGGACGAACTTCTTCGCCATGATGACGCACGAACTGCGAACGCCTTTGAATGCGATTATCGGCTTCGCGCAACTTCTGGCCGGTTTGCCGAAGGACAGGATCACCGAGCACCGGGTGCGGGACAATGCGGCGACGATTGAAATGGCGGGCCAGCACCTTCTGTCGATCATCAACAATATCTTGGACATGTCGAAGATCGAAGCGGGGCGGTATCAATTGGATATTTCCGACGTCGACGTCGGCCGGGCCCTGGAGGTGACCCGGGATATGCTGCGCCCGCTGCTTGAGAATGGCGGCATAGAAATGAAAATCGATATAGAGGACGCCCCGGTCGTCGCGAAAGCGGACGAACGCAGTCTTCGGCAGATTGTCGTAAATCTCGTATCGAACGCCATTAAGTTCTCGGACAAGGGAAGTGCGGTACGGGTGGTGGCGAAACGGGACGAGACGTCGCTGACCCTGACCGTGAGCGACACCGGCGCCGGAATGAGCGCCGCGGAACTGGAGACGGCGCTGGAGCCGTTCGGTCAGGTCCATACCGACAGCGTCCTTGTCCGGCAGGAAGGCTCCGGTCTCGGCTTGCCGACCGTCAAATCGCTGACCGAGTTGCATGGCGGCACGCTGGAAATCGATACCGAACCGGGCCGCGGCACCCGCGTGACCGTCACCCTGCCGCAATAACCGAGACGCCCCGGCCGGCCCAGGCGGACCGGCAGAAAAAAGGCGGCTGGACCGAAATGTCCAACCGCCTTTGTCATATTGGCTCCGGAGCAGGGATTCGAACCCCGGACCGATCGGTTAACAGCCGATTG